>JARLGE010000088.1 GCA_031296215.1 Occallatibacter sp. | reverse complement strand
AGGATGGTGACCGGATGCCAGGCGGCGAGGAGCGTGGGCGGCGTGAGTTTTAGGCCGAGCTTGGCTTCGAGGGTAGGGCGGTCGAACAGCGTGGAGTGGCTGAGGTGGTCGAGCGAGGGCGCGCCGGCCAGGTGGACGCGCGCCGGCTCCTCGCCCATGGCAATGACGCGTTGGCGGGCCGTAGGCGTGGACGTGAAGTGGAGGGCGGCGAGCTTGGTGAGGGCGTTGCGCACCTGATCGTCGATGGCGCCCTGCGAGACTTCGCCGCCTTCAATATGTGCGATGGGAATGCGCAGGGCGAGGGCGACCGAGGCCGGGGCGAGCATTTCGTAGCGGTCGGCGATGAGAAGCAGAATATCGGGACGCCAGGCGGTGAGCGCGTCGGCCAGGCCGAGGATGGCGATGCCGATGGTCTTGGCCATGCCGGTGTCGGTGTCCGAGCTGAGCAGGCACTCGATGCGGGCCTGAATGCGGAAGCCGTCGCGCTCGATCTCGTTCAGCGTCGAGCCGAACTCGGGCGAGAGATGCGCGCCCAGGGCGAAGATGCCGAGTTCGACCTCTGCGTGCGCGGCCAGCTCGCGCAACGGCCAGTAGAGGTGGCTGTAGTCGGCGCGCGAAGTGGTAATGACGCCGATGCGGCGCTTTTGGGGGTTCGATTGGCTCATGGGGTGCTGCGATGAGGAAAACAATTCACAGATTGAAGTATAGATGGGCCGTTGGGCGAGTCTGTGCGCGGGGTCAAAAGAGCCGATGCGGAAAGATTGGCCGCTCGCATACACTGGAGGGTTGCCTGAACAGTTTGGCGGATTTCCGGCTGGGCGATTCCGGCTGCAATTGGGGAAGATATTCTATGCGGATGATGGGGGCTGCGGCCCTTCTGTTGTGGATGGGGGCGGCGGGTGCAACGGGCGCGCCGGCACGCTTTGACGCCGACGCCGTGCGGCTGAACAATCGCGGCGTGGCCGAGATGGGGCAGCAGTTCACCGAGCGCGCGGCGGATTCGTTTGCCGCGGCCTTCAAAAAGGATCCAGCTCTTTCTGTGGCGGCCATCAACGAGGGCATTGCGCTGATGACGCTGCAAAAGCTGGAGGAGGCAAAGCGGGCGTTGCAAGCGGCGATTGCGCTAGACC
Organism: Occallatibacter sp.; assembly: GCA_031296215.1. GTDB lineage: Bacteria > Acidobacteriota > Terriglobia > Terriglobales > Acidobacteriaceae > Telmatobacter. The sequence continues at coordinate 13,650 of JARLGE010000088.1, read as the reverse complement.
CCAACAATCCACAGGCGTGGTACAACCTGGGGCTGGCGCAACATGCCGGCAACGAGCTGGAGCCAGCTCTCGTCAGCTTTCAGCAGGCGGTCAAGCTCGATCCGCGCGATGCCGACTCCTATTACTTCGAGGGCGTCTGCTACCAGGAGATGAAGGAGTTCGACAAGGCTCTTGCGGTGCTGGCGCAGGCGCTCGCGATCAACCCCATGGAGGCGTCGGCGGAGTTTGCCACGGCGCGGGCGTTGCAGCGCTCGGGGCGCAAGGCGGAGTCGGCCGAACATTTCAAGCGCTTTCAGCACTTGACCAGCACCAAGATCGGCGCGCCCATCGGGCTAGCCTACGGCGAACAGGGCCGCTACTCAACGGTGACGCCGATCGAAGAACCGGAAACTGCCAACAAGGCGATGATTTCAGTGAAGCTGGAGGCTAAGCCCATCGCCCTGGGCAGCGCGCCTTTCACCACAACCGGCGGGGCCTGCATGATGGACGTGACCGGCTCGGGGTCCATGGACCTGGTGCTGATGCAGTCGGGGCCGCAGGCAATTCGCGTGCTCCATGCCAAGGGCGATGGGAGCTTCGAGGACTGGGCCGCGGAGGCAGCGGGGCTGAAGGCCTCGGGACACGGCGTGGCTTGCGCGGTGGGCGACTACGACGGCGATGGGCTGAACGATCTTGCTGTCGCGCTCGACAACGCGGTGCTGCTGTTCAGGAATTTAGGGAAGGGCAAGTTTCAGGATGTGACCGCAGAGGCTGGGCTGGCAGCGAGGAACCGGCCGACGGGGATCACGTTTATCGACTACGACCACGATGGGGACCTGGATCTGTTTTTGACGGGTGCGCCACGGAAGGCCGGCGATCCGTCAAATGTCTTGTGGCGCAACAACGGCAACAAAACCTTTACCGAGTGGACCGAGCCGACGGGCTTGGGCGGCAGCGGCAAGACCAGCGCGGCGATTCTTACCGACTTCAACAACGATCGCGCCGTAGACATTGCAATGACGGGGAATGGGCCTGCGCCGCTGATCTACGTGAACCCGCGGGAGGGGAAGTATCCGACGCAAGGCATCTATGACGGAGAGAAACTGCCGCCCACGATGGGCATCGCCGTCCTCGACTACAACAAGGACGGCTGGATGGACATTGTCGCCACGCATGACGGCGCGCCGGGGTTGACACTGTGGCGCAATGTTGAAGGGCCGGAGCACATCGGCCGGCGGTTTGAGCGCGTGGAACTCCCGCTGAAAGGCGCGCTGCGCGGATGGGGCGTGACCGCCGTCGACATCGACAACGACGGATGGATCGACCTGGCGGCGATTGTGGAGACGAAGACAGGCGCTGAAGTGCGCGTGTTGCGCAATCGCGGCGACGGGACGTTTGAGGATGCGAGCCACGCGCTGGGGTTGGACGGGGTCAAGCTGCACGCGCCGCGCGGGCTGATTGCTGCCGATGTGGATGGCGACGGAACTGCGGACTTGATTGTGACGCAGGTGAACGCGCCGCCGGTGCTGCTGCGCAACGTGGGCGCGAACAAAAACCATTTCGTTCGGCTCGATCTCGCGGGGTTTGCCGACAACAAGACGGCCATCGGCGTGAAGGTGGAGACCTTTTCGAACGGCCACTGGCAGAAGTGGGAGCTGGCCGGGGCGTCGGGCTACCAGACGCAGGCGCCGCCGCAGATTCTTGTCGGCCTGGGCGACGCGGACGGCATCGACCTGCTGCGCATTCTTTGGCCCACCGGCGTGCTGCAGGACGAGATCGATTTGCCCAAGCTCGCCGATGGCCGCGCGGTGATTGCCATGAAAGAGGCCGACCGGCGCGGGAGCTCGTGCCCGGTGCTGTTTGTGTGGGACGGGCATAAATACAGGCTGGTCACCGATGTGATTGGCGCCGCCGTGGTGGGCCACTGGTTCACGCCCCAGCGGCGCAACATTCCGAATCCGGGCGAGTGGGTCAAAGTTCTAGGGGGGGTGGACGGCGCGCAAGTTGAGCCGGTGAACGGCAAGCTGAGCATGCGCTTCATGGAGCCGATGGAGGAAGTGAATTACATCGACCAGTTGCGCATGGTTGCGGTGGACCACCCGGAGAATGTCGAGGTGAATCCGGACGAGCGCTTCCTCGACGATCCTCCATTTGCTTCGGGTCGCGTGGTGGCTTCCACAGGCGCGCGGCTGCCGATGGGCGCCTGGGACGGCGAGGGCCGCGATGTGCTGGATGCGGTGAGCCGGCGCGATCACACCTTTGCCAGCGGCTTCACGCCGCAGCCGTATGACGGCTTTGCGAATCTGCATGCGTTGACGCTGGACCTGGGCACTGTGGATGCGAAGAAGCCCTTGAAGCTGCTGATGACGGGCTATGTGAACTACTTCAGCGCGACCTCGCTCTATGCGGCGTGGCAGGCGGGGATCAAGCCGATCTCGCCGTATGCCGAGGCGCAGTTGGCGGATGGAAGCTGGCAGCGGATTGCCGACGATGTGGGGTTTCCGGCGGGCCTGGAGCGGACCATCGTCGTGGACCTGACGGGCAAGCTGCCTGCCGGTGCGCGGAAGATTCGGCTGACGACGAATCTCGAAATTTATTGGGACCAGGTGCTCGTCGATAACAACGCGGAGGCGGAAGCGAAGACGACGGAAGTGCCGCTGGCAAGGGCGACGCTGCATTTCCGCGGGTATCCGAAGCAGATCGATCTCGCGAGCGACGGCGACCTGGACTACGACTACGACCGCGTAAGCCTGACCGGGCCATTCCAGCGTGAGCGCGGCAACTACACGCGCTTTGGCGACGTGACGGCGTTGGTCAAGGGCATCGACGACCGCTACGCGATCTTCGGCAGCGGCGAGGAGATTGCGGCGGAGTTCGATGCGGCGAATTTGCCCGCGCTGCCCGCGCACTGGAAGCGCGACTACTTCTTCTACGCCAACGGCTATGTGAAGGACATGGACTGGTGGGATGCCTCGCCGTTTACGGTGGCGCAACTGCCGTTCCACGGCATGAGTAAATACCCCTACCCCGCAAGCGAGAAATTCCCCGACGATGCGGGGGCGCTCGACTACCAGTTGAACTGGAACGAGCGCTGGGATTCGGGTGAGCCGGTGCGATCGTACCGCTTTGATTATCGGCTGATGCATGCAACGCCCGGGGACGACTTCTTCCCCAACAAGGCCGAGGCGGCGAAACAGTGAGCGACGGTGGCATTGTGCTTGAACCGGCGGTGCGGCAACTGGAGCTTCTTCGCACAGGAGCGGTCTCGGTTGTTGAACTGACGGAGGCGCACATCGTGCAGATCGAGCGGCTGAATCCGGCGTTGAACGTGTTCGCCGATTTCGATGCGGAGCGGGTGCGGGAGCGTGCGCGCAAGCATGACGCGTGGCGTGGGACTCGGGCGCGAAGACCGTTGTTCGGCTTGCCGGTCACGGTGAAGTCGTCGATTGCGACGCGGGGATTGAAGTGCGAGATCGGCAGCCTGCTGCACAAGGGCGATGTGCCGCGTGAGGATGCAGTCGTGGTCGCCCGCCTTCGCGCGGCGGGGGCGCTGATTCTGGGTACGACCAATTGCCCGGAGTTTCTAATGGCGTACGAGACCGACAATCTGCTGCACGGGCGCACCAGCAACCCTTGGGATCTCGACCGGTCGCCGGGCGGGTCGAGCGGCGGCGAATCGGCGGCGATTGCGGCGGGTATGTCGGCGGCGGGGTTGGGTAGCGATAGCGGCGGCAGTGTCCGTGTGCCCGCGCACTTCACAGGCATCTGCTCCCTCAAGCCGACGCCGGGGCGGATTCCGGGCCGTGGCCATCTGCCGCCCTGCGTGGGGCCGTTCCAGATTCTGGGCGCCATTGGGCCCATGGCGCGCACCATGGCCGATGTGGCGCTGCTGTTTCGCATGTTGAGCGGGCACGATGCGGCTGATCCGGCCAGCGCGCCGGTCGAACTGCGCGAACCGAGCCTGGAGGAGTTGCGCTCGAACCGGATCGGATTCTTCGAGGACGACGGGCTGGTTCCGGTCACCGCGGAGACGCGGGCCGCGGTACAGGCTGCCGCGGCGGCGCTGCTGGAGGCTGGGTTTACCGTGGAGCCGTTCCGGCCGCGGACGCTGGAGTTGCTGCGCAAGTTGTGGTGGAAGTTTTTTGTGCAGTGCGGGGCGATGTTTTATGCGCCGGAGATTCGCGGCAGGGAATCGAAGTTGAGCCCGATCTTCAACGAGTTTCTCGGCATTGCGGCAAGCGCTCCGGCGTTGACTGCCGCGGAATTGCTGAACGCGTGGGCGGAGCTGGACCTGCTGCGCGCCAGGACCCTCGAGGAGATGCGCAAGGTTCCGGTGCTGTTGTGTCCAGTGGCCAGCGTTCCGGCGTTCCGCCATGGAAAGCGGAGCTGGGATCTAGATGGGCGGAGGGTCGAGTACCTGGATGCCTGGCGATACACGCAGTGGTTCAATGCGCTGGCCTGCCCGGCGGCGGTTGTGCCGGTGGGACGCTCGCCGGAAGGATTGCCCATCGGGGTGCAGATTGTGGCGCAGCCCTTCGAGGATGAGACCGCGCTGGGGATTGCGGCGGTCGTGGATCGGGCATTCGGATTTCGCGCCCCGCCGATGGCGCTGGGGTGGAAGCAGAAGCCACCTTCAAGACTTTCAAACAGGCTACGGTGACTCTTGTTCCGCTCTAAGTCACCCATTCAGCGATTCAGCAGAAAGCCCCGGCCGTGGCCGGGGCTTTCTGTCTCTTCAGCTTGTGGGCGAAACGCTTCAGGCCATGGCCGGAAACGCCTGGGGAATGGCGGTCAGAGGCGCGGCAACCGGGGCCGCCGCATGGGCCGGAGCCGTTGCCGCCGTCTGGGCATGCGCCCCGCGGGTGAGCCGGTGAACGAAGTGATAGGGCGGCCAGGGGCCGGAGACTTGCATCTGGCACTCGCGCATGGACGAACTGGTCGATGCAAACTTGTTCTGGTAGCGCTCCACGTACTTGCGATCGATCAGGTGCGCGATGTCCAGCACCATCTTGCCACTTTCGGTGAGACGGCAGCTCACTTCCTCGTCCAGCGGCATGAACAGCCGGTGCATCTGGAAGCTGACCGCCCGCGCCCGCGTCTGGCGTTCGCGCGTCCGCGCCGCGTTTTCGCGCAGGTTGCTCAGGTATTCGCGGCCCACGCCTTCTGCCGCGTGATACTTGTCCAGCGCGTGCGTGCAGCAGTCGTCGACGAAGATCTTCAGATGCATCTCCGTCTTGCCGCGCAGCTTGTCGATATTGCCCTGAAACTGGCGCTGGTTGGAGCGGATGGACTTGCGCAGGCTCTCGTCGTCGTTGAATACGGTGCCGAAGCGGAAGGGAAGCACAGTGGAATGCTGGAAGCAGTCGGCGATCACCCGCGCGTGGTCCACGCCCGACTTCTGGTTGAGGGTCTCCGCGGGGTTGTGTTCGCTGACGATGATGGCCAGGTCGCTGGCGGGGTAAAGAAAAACCTGGTTGCCGCTGACTCCGAGGACCGATGCCATGGGAACCGGTTTACGATGCCGTGCTAACTCTGGGAAGGCTAGTTTTTCACCGATGCAGTAGGCGTACCATGCCATGACGTGACACTCCGTCTGCGTGCGCCCTTGAGCGCCGCCCGTTGGTGAAGCTGCTGTGAACTTGGGAACAACTGCATAGTGGGCAACAGGCCGGGCCGTTCAGGGCAGACCCGGATCAACTATGCCGAATACTAGCCCTCTGAAAAGACGACTGGCAAGAACGCAGATCACAGAGCTGCGAAAAGATAGCAGGATTGGAGAAAGTAGTATTCACATAGCCAATAGACCGGTTGACAGCACCAAAAATAGTTCATTCTTGAGCAGACGTCTTGCATTTGGACTGAGTTGTGGAATCACGAGCAACCTGCCCGCTGGCAGATCGTTTCCAGCCTGCTAAGGCAGAACGCGCACGATGTGCAGATAGAGAAAGATGTTGATGGTGACGGAGACGGCCAGCAGGCTCAGGGCGGCCAGGGCAACCAGGTTCACCTTCCTGCCCACGCCCTTCAGGTCCTCCATCAGTTCCTGCTGCTCTAGCGTGTTGCGGTCGGTAGCTTCGCGCACCATCCCCAACTGGTCTTCGACCCGCTTGAGCGAGGAGTTCTGTTCCACCACCTGGTCGCGCAATTCGAGATGGCCTGTCTGCAACTGGGCCAGTCCGTCCTCAAGGGGCCCCAGATTCACGGGCGGCTGCGGCGGTGCCGGATGGGGCCGCGGAGCGAGGATGTTGGAGACGGCGGTGCCGAAGTTTCCGTCCAGCAGAGGCAGGATCCGCTGCACTAACGGCAGCGCCGCCCGGAATGCGCTCACCGCGCGCTGCACACCGGAAGGAACTTCGACTGGAGGCTCCGGGGCCGAGTTGGCCAGCGCGCGTCGGGGAGGCGGAGCGGCGGAAGGGCGCGACCGCTCGCGCAGGCTACTCGCCGGGCGCCAGGAACCGACCGGTAGCGGCGATCCAACTGCGCGCGGTCGAGCTTCCGGGGGCATGGGCGCGGGGCGGCCTTCCCCATCCTGTTCGTTCAAGCCAAATCCCGGTGCGTCGCTCATCGACTTCCTTCTCTCTTCACTATAGAACGAATGCGCCAAATCAGCGGCTTCCGCAGTCTCAAAGGCGATGCGCGGCTAAGACAATCCCCGCCGCCGAAAACGCCGCCGCCCGAGCCTGCCACAGCGATGGCTCTCCGCAGCCTGCCCGTGTTTCCCTATACTGGTGTGCAGGAGTGGCGTGTGAATCGAGTTCTTGCCCGTAGCTCGCGCAACCTGCAACGCAATATCCTCGCCGGCATCATCACCATTGGACCGCTGTTTGTCACCTACCTGATCTTCAGCTTCCTGCTGGGCGCGCTGGCCAAGGCCGGCCTGCCCGTGGTCCAGTTGCTGGCAGTTGTCTTTCCCGCCTCCTGGCTCGGCGAGGCCTGGCTGCAGCCCCTGCTGGCCATTGTCCTCACTCTGGTGGTGCTCTACGTGGTGGGCCGCGTTACCTCGCAGGTGGTGGGCCGCCAGGCGCTGCGCCTGTTTGAAGCGGCGCTGGAGCGGCTGCCGTTTGTGGCCAAGATTTACGGCTCGGTGCGCCAGTTGATCGACAGCATGATGGTGAAGAAGGAGTCCAGCCAGCGCGTAGTCCTGGTCGACTTCCCCATCGCCGGCCAAAAGAGCATCGGCTTCCTCACCCGCACGCTCACCGACTCCACCAGCGGCGAGATGCTGGCCGCGGTGCTGCTGCCCAACGCGATCAACCCGACCTCGGCCTTCCTGCAGATTCTGCCCATGGAGCGGGTGACCGAAACCGACCTTAACATGGAGCAGGCCATGAGCATGCTGATGACCGGCGGCGCGGTGGCGCCGGAGAGCATCCGCTTCACCCGGCCCGCGCTGCCTGTAGAAGCGGCCGAGCAGCCGACACGTTGAATTGCCAACTGGTTAAGCGTCCCGCTCTGTTGAGCTGTCCTCCGCGAGCTCATCTTCCGCGTGTCCGCTCTCAACGGCAATCTTGCGCAGGCTCACGTGCTCGAACTGCGCCCAGATCAAGCCCACCGGAATGATGCTGAGGAAGGTGACCACGAGCAGGGCCGTGGCGCAGGCGGTGGCGGCTTCCGGGGACGCGCCAAGAGCGCCGACGATGGCGACAACGACCAGGCCAATCTGCGAGAACCAGCCGAGCACGGGGAGCTGGATAATGCTTGCGCCGCCGCTGGCGATCATGAGCAATACGGTCTTTGGCGCGGAGATTGCGGCCAGTTGCGGGCTGGCCACGAAGGCGGCGCATCCATCGTAGTAAGCGTAGGCGATGATCAGCCACATGCCCAGGGAAAGTCCGGCTGTGGTTGCGAAATCGGCGAAGGAGCGCATGGTGTCAAGCCCGGCGCGAAAGGCGCGGATCTTATTGCCGACGGCCTGGCCGAGGTTTTTCGAAATGGGAGAGAGGGCGCGCTCAGAGAACGCCGCGACGGCACCGCTGGCCCAGCGGATGGCGATCATGAACAGCGCGCCGAAGAAGGTCAGGGCGAGCCCGCCGAAGCGCGCGAAGAGCAGGGCCTGGTCGCGATGATTGACTGCCAGTTTGGCGAGTGGGCCGGAGTGCGCCGTTGCCCTGAGAATTTCGTCAGTGGGCACCCAGATCATGGCGACGGAAAAGATCAGGGCCATGGAACCGGCGTCGAAGAGGCGCTCCACGATGTAGACGGCGATCTGCGAACTGAGCGGCTGGGTGGTCTTTTTGGCGACCAGGTAGGGACGGACGAGGTCGGCCACGCGGCCAATGAGGGCGACGGCGGTGAAGCCCATGACCTGCGTGCCCACTAAGGAGAACAGGGCGACCTTTTTGTTGTGGCGCATGAGCAGCGCCCAGCGGACGCCTCGAATTACATATGCGAGATAAATGCAGAGGACGGCGACGCCGAACTTGCGCCAGTCGGCCAGGGCTATCTGGGAGCGGAGGAGGCCAAAGTTGAAGGGGCTGCGGCTTCGTCCCCAATACAGGAGGGCTACCAAGGCGATCAGCACAACAAGGCCCAGAATAAGATGGTTCTTCTTCAAGCGTTCTCCGTTCCGCTGTTCTGTGAGGGCGGTCCTTTTGATTCTATAGGCTGGATGCGCGGGAGGAAGCGGTTCGGCGGCTGCACGGCTGGGCGCTCAAAGGTAACGGGACGCGGCGCGGCGATCGGCGCTTACGGTTCGAAGGGAGCGGCTCACGCATGCCGCCGAGTTGAGACGCCGGCCGCTTCGGAAGGGCTGGTCAGCGTGACCCCTGGCCGTTCCGCGACCCCGCGGAGGCCACCGCCTGTTTGGCCTGCGCCTCGCGCGCCAGCACGCGCCGGTTGAACTCGTGGATCACGCGAGCCACATAGGCCTGTGTCTCGCGGTAGGGAGGGATGCCACGGTACTTGTCCACTGCGGCCGGACCGGCGTTGTAGGCCGCCAGCGCCAGCGCCAGCTTGTCGTGGTAGCGCGTCAGCAGGGCATCCAGGTACGCCGAGCCGCCGCGCACATTCTCGTCCGGCTTGAAGCTGTCCCGGACGCCCAGCCCGGCTGCCGTTCCCGGCATCAGCTGCATCAGCCCGCGCGCGCCCGCCGGGCTCACGGCCCGCACATTGCCGCCGCTCTCGGCCTTCACCAGGCTGGCCAGCAGATCTACGTCCAGGTTGTGTTCGCTGCCCGCCTTGATCAGCATCTCGCGCAGGTCCTCGGCTGAGAGCTTCGCGTCCCGGGCGGGCAAAGGGGTGAATGCGGGCGCGGATGCTCCGGGGGCTGGCTCTTTGGCCAGGTCCGGCGTCGGCGGATCGGCGACCTTCTCGAATCCGGCAATCTCCTGCGGCCTGAACTCGATGTAGTTGTCCTCGCCCGCGCTCAGGTAGAGGCGGACGTGGCCCTCGACATTCGCGTGGTGGTCGCAGCGCAGGTCGAAGCCGTTGCGCAGGGTGACCAGCTCGCCCGCCCACGCCGTCGTGGCGAGGGCGCCCAGCGCCGCTAGCGAGATGAGAATTCCGCCCCGCATTTTGAATCGCACCTTCAAATCCTACCGTTTTCCCTCACGCTTTGGCAGCCAGAACTTTGGCCACGGCGGTTTCCAGCACCTGCGCCACGCCGTCCCGGTCGTTGGGCGGAGCCTGTTTCCAGCCCCGCATCTTGGCCATCGTCCGCAACTCCTGGGCAGCATTGCCCATCACCACCGCCTGGCCGGCCCACTCCAGCATATCCACATCGTTCCAGTTGTCGCCGATGGCCATGGTCTCCTTGCGGTCGACACCCAGCCGCCCGGCCAGCCGCGCCAGCGCCCATCCCTTTGAGACCCCCGGCGGCAGCAGGTCGAGAATCGACAGGTCGCGGCCCGGATACTCAGTGCAGACGCATTCGCAATCGGCGGCCCACTCGCTGGTCTTCAGCTCCTGCTCGGCCCTTCGCATGTTGGCCAGGGTTCCCGTCACCATGCCCTGAATGGGATCCTCGCCATCGGGCAGAGCATTCTCCAGCGGCGTGACCACTTCAATGGCGTTGCGGTTGGCCTCGATCCACAACGAGATGCGCCCGTGCGCCTGTTCCAGATTCTCCAGCACCAGCTCCCCGCGGCCCGGCCGGTCAAACGTAAAAACCACCGCCCCAAACTCCCTGAGCAGTCCGCACAGCGCCCGCGCCACCCGCGCCTCCATGTGGCAGCGGTCGATCGTCTCCCCGCCCAGAGTGCGGATCACTGCACCATTGGACGTAATGAGGGGCGTATCCGCTTGCAGTCCGAGGCCCTCAAGCATAGGGACCGTGTAGGCCGTGCGCCGGCCGGTGGCGACGGCCACGGTAATCCCCGCCTCCTGCGCGGCTCGCAGCGACTGCGCTGTCCGCTCGCTGATCTTCTGGGCAAAGTTCGGCAGCAGCGTTCCATCCATGTCGATGGCCACCAGGCGTATGGGAGGGTGCATGGTTCCAGTGTACCGGTCACCTGCGCCAGCTGTGGTGGGGGCAGACGGCGCTTGCGGCACCTGCGGTGCGGCGGCCGGCACTTGCGCGCCATGGAGTGCATTCTTCGGCCTGGCCGGGCATACGGTATCTTTTATCTATGGAACGGATTTGCAGCCACTGCCACGCCGTGCTGGCCCCGGAGACCGTGGCCGACTGGTGTCCTGCCTGTGGGGGAGCCTTAATCGAGCGGGAAACCAACCCTGCTTTCGACCTGGCTTCCGGGGTCACGCCGGAAGTGGATCATCGTGGCATCGTCTTGCCGCGCCGTCACGCGCTGGGCGGGATCATCACGCCGCAGTAGGGCTTTCCGGCGAAGATTGATTTATGCGCTGGTATCGAGGCCGACGGCTTCGGCCAATTTGGCCTGCCGGTCGTCGAAGGTCCAGAATTTTTCGGCGCTCAGCTCTAGTGCGCAAGCCACATGCAGCGAGTCGAGCGTGCGTACGCCGAGGGACCCAGAGAATCTTCTCGCGAGAGCAATGCTTGTTTCCCATGCTCTCTCTGGAAACTTGATTCCAATCCAAACCCCGAGTTGGCAGTCCTCTTCAAAGTCGTTCCACGCGACCTGCGCCTCAGGGAGAGCGAGTTGATTGAGGAATGCCTGTCGATAAATCGCATTCGCGATTTCAGAGCGATTGAACGGCGTAATCCAGATGGATGGCTTGGCGGACAGCCGTTGATCGACTTTCAGGGAATGACAATCCGCGATGTAGCGGGAGACGAGAAAGCTGGAGTCAACATAGAAGCTCAATAGCGGCTCCTCTCCCTGTCAGCAAGGAGGTCGGCGACTGGAGTCAGGACCCTGTCCCCAAAGATGCGGCGACGCCGTGCGGCGGCGTCAGGCCACTGAACGGGCTCAATTCGAGGCGACTCGGGAATGATTCTTCCGAGGATGCGGTTTCGCTTGCGCAGGATGACTACCTCGCCGGCGTCGAGCCATTCGGTCAGTTGGCGGCTATCGCGGAGTTGTCGCAAGTTTACTGTCGGCATGGGTACAATGTGACACAAAATGTGACACATTGTCAAAAATCTGCCCTCAGCCGGGCAGGCCTACTCGTAGCGCAACGCTTCGGCGGGCAGGACGCGGGCGGCGGCGCTTGATGGATAAAGCGTAGCCAGCAGCGATATCCCGATCGAGACCGCGGACACAATCACGCCATCGATGAGGCGCGGAGCGAACGGCAACCTATCGATCGAGTAGACCTCCGCGCTCAGATGGATGAAATGGTAATGCCCGCCGGCCCAGGCCGCCAGGTAGCCAAGCACCAGGCCCAGCGCCGTGCCGATCAGGCTGATGAGGAAGCCTTGCAGCAGGAAGATGCGCCGCACTTGAGCCGGTTCCACGCCAAAGCTCATCATCACCGCGATGTCGCGCGTCTTCTCCATCACCATCATGGTCAGCGCGATGAGAATGTTGAGCGCGGCTACGAGCACGATGAGCGCGATGACGATGAAGGTGACAATCTGTTCTTCTTTCAAGGCCGTGAATAATTCGCGGTTCTGCTCGATCCAGTTATTGGTCATGTAGCCCTTGCCCGCGGCCTGCTCGATCTCCTTGCTGATCTCCGGGGCGCGGTCGAGGTCGTCCACTTTGAAGCTGATTACGGAGAGCAGGTCGGGCTCGCTGAACAGGTGCTGGGCATCGCTGAGGCGCAGATAGCCCATCTGCGCGTCGTATTGATAAAACCCGGAGTGGAAGGTGCCCGCCAGGCGGAAGCGCACTACCTTGGGCATCATGCCTACCGGCGTCATTTCTCCCTGCGGGCTGATCAGCATGACGGTGTCGCCGACCCCCGCGCCGACCGTCTCGGCCAGGTCCTTGCCGAGCACGATGGGCGGCCACTCGCCGTTGGACACTGATGCCTGCGGCTCGAGAGCGCGGACGGAGCCCGGTGTGGCCGTTTTCAGCAGGTCGCTCACGGTCTGCTCCTGGTCGGGCAGAATGCCCTCCACCAGCGCGCCTCCATCGCGCGCCCCGCGCGCCACCAGCACCTGCTCGTAAAGCCCAGGCGAGGCCGCGGTCACATGCGGCAGGCGGATCAGCCGGTTGAAGAGCGGCTGCCAGTTGCGGATGCCGTCGCCCTGCACTCGCATCAGTTGCACGTGCGCGCTCGAGCCGAGCAGCTTCTCCTGCAACTCGCGCCTCATGCCGTTGGTGATGGCCAGAGCGATGATGAGCGCAGCCACGCCCGCGGCCACTCCGGCGACGGAGATGGCGGTGACCACGCCGACCACCGCCTGCCGCCGCTTGGCTCTCAGGTACCGCGCCGCCAGAAAAAGTTCGAATCGCATGAGGCCTATTTCGCAGGAAGGTTGAAGACCGTCTTGGCCACGCCCACATTGTCGTGCCGGTCGTAGACGCGGACGGTGATCAGGTGCTCTCTCGTCTTGCGGTCCAAGGCCGATGCCGGAATGTGCAATTCATAGTGCTCGCGGCGCGCGTCCGAAAGCCCGCCCACCGGCTCGACGAACTGCCACGGCCCCGCGTCCAGCGAATACTCCGCGCGTGCGATGGGTGAGAAGGCATCCTCGGCGTCGAAGCTCACCTGTGGCGAAGCTTCCGCCGTTGCCTTCAGCCCGCTAACCACTGGCGGCGTCGTATCCACCTCGAACCGCTCGCTGATCTTTTCGCCCGTGAGCGCGTCGGCGGGCGTGTGCGAGGGCGCGTCGCTGGCGACCACCCTGATCTGGTAGCCGCCGTCGGGAATCAGCGTTGCGTCAAAGCTGTAGGCCTTTTCGGTAATCTGGTCCTTGAGCAGCCGCCACACCGTTTCGCCATCGCCGCGCAGATAGAGCGCATAGCTCAGATCGTCGCCGTTGTCGTCGTGGGCCGCCCAGCGCACGGTGATGGCGGTGCGATCCTTGACCGCCTGCAGGGGCTGGGAGGAGGGGCCGTCGAAGCTGATGCCGCTTGCACTCGCGGAAGGGAAGACGATGCTGACCTGCGGCGGCATGCCGCCGGGCTGATTCTGCGCCAGGGTCTGCGGGTTGATGCGCGCGCCCGTCACCACCACGAGATCGTCGACAACCGGAGCGGCGTTCACCGGCAGATAGTTGACTCCCACGCTGCCCAGCGTCCCGCCCGCGTGCAACACGGCCTTCCACTCGAAGAAGCGCCCCGCCGGCGAAACGACGGCGCCGTCCTTCAACGGCTGCCACTCAGACCATCCGCGTACCGGCTGTTCCACATTGCCGGTGCGCGT
>JARLGE010000342.1 GCA_031296215.1 Occallatibacter sp. | reverse complement strand
CGTCGATTTCACCGGGGCCGGACCCTACTCACGCTGACGTCTCGGTGCACGTAAGTCCTTTATTTTTTTTGGAGGCTTCTCCGGATTGGCCGTCTAGGCATTTCATAACTGCTTTGTTTTCTTCGCAAATGCGAGGGGTTTTCGACTAAGTGTCCTGTTTTCAACAAAAGGGGAGGGGGGTGGGGTACACGAGGCTTTTTGGTTCAGGCCCTGACCCTTCCCGTTCGCCCTTCTTCTAGGAACCATTGTGCGCCGAGGGAGGGTAATTGTACGCAAGGCAAAAAGAGGAAAAGGGCGGCCGCGGGAAGCTGCCGGGAGCGAGGGTTTGAGGAGGGTTGGCCAACGCCCCTGCCGGAGTTCGGAGAAACACTCGCGGGCTTGCGCGATGAGCGCGTTGGGCTGTTACCGTCAAGCGAGCTTCTTGCATGGGAGATTCGAGGAATGCCGGCCAACTGCCAGATACAAAAACCCCATTAGGAGGTCTTGCGAAAGGGTGAACGGAGCTTGACTCTGTTTTCAGTGTGCGTTCTACTCGCTTCTCCACTGGCCCGGTCACACCTTCAGCAGCGCGAAATCTAACGCTATTCGCTCCTGAAAGGTCGCCTCTCCATCAGTATGAGTAGCTGGAAGCATCCGGGTTGGTCACCGTAAAGTCCAGATCGGTCACTATGGACGGAAGCGAGAAGCTAAGAGTGTAGGAGTCCGTCACCGTTGAAGGTACGGTCTGTCCTCCGATGGTCACCGTAGCTCCAGGCTGGAAACTCGCGCCCCGCAGGGTGATCACCGTGCCTGCCGGGACTGTGTTTGGAGAAGGCGAGGCGCTGCGGACCGACAGCGGCGCATCGTCTTCAATAACGTCAAGCCCATTGCTCGTCATGAGGAAAAGATACTTGCCGGTGTCGTCCATGGTCGCCGCCTGGTAGATGTTCACGATATTGGGCTCCTTGACGGCGATCCTCTTGCGCAGGGTTCCTTCATGCACGTCGTAGACATCGATGCCATGGTTCCCTGGAACGTAGAGCAGGGCGCCCGACGGGTTGAAGAACTGCCCGTAAAGAAGCCCTTCTCCAAGTCCTTCAGGCGGCACAATGTTGTTCAGGGTGTTAAAGCTCGAATCCAACACGAACTGGAACAGCCCAGCTCCCGGATTGTCGACCAGGGCTCCGACGGTTGTTCCATCCGCTGAAATTGCTCCATCGTCAGCGAAGCCCTGAGTGGTCAGGCCGGCAAAGGTGTCAGTGGTTGAATTCCACAGAACAATCGGTCCGCCTGTGCTGTTTGGGCTGGCGATAAAAACCTTGGTGCCGTCTGCCGAACGGAGCAGACGATAGCCCGCGGTATTCAGACCGGAAGTGGAGATATTCGAGCGTTGCTGAAGCGCGCCTGACCCAGGGTCCAGTTCGTACAGTGAGCCGGTAGCGCCACTGAGTTGGGGAATGCTCGTCCCGATGAAGAATGTCCCCTTGCTGGTGGCGGCCACTGAGTATGGCCCGCCGGGATAGGATGTTCCAAATAGATAGATCACCAGCGGAACCAGCCTTGGCGAGGACGCAGGCGAGTCGGGATTCACGATAGCTATCGACTGGTCTGCGAGGTTCGCAATGACCAGCTTGGATCCATCCACGGAAAGGTCCAGCCCGGTTAGCGACATCTTGCCATTCAGCGTTGGAGGAACAATTGGCGCCAGGAAGCTGCGGCTGCTCAGTGAAAATACATCTACCTGGTTCGCGGTAAGCAGGTACACACGCTGGCGGTGAGGGTCGTAAAGAATACTGCTCGGGACATCGCTGCTGGGATAGGGATAACTTGATATTTGTTGCTCATAGGTGAAGGCGCCCGCAAGCGTCGACGAGTTGCCCGAGGCTGTAAGGGTCACATCCGCCTTGGTGCCTGCAACCCCAGGGGGAACGGTGAAGGTGATGTCGCGAACCGGGAGAGGATTTGAGTTCAGACCTCCCACGCCCACGACTGAAGTTACCGTTGCTGGAGCGCCGCCGACCGTGACCGTTACCGCAGAAATACCGCCGCCCGCTCCATAAGCGATCACATCCGCCGAGATGCCCCCGCTCGCCGGTCCTGCAGCGGGCTCTACGGCCAACGCTTGTGTCCCGAATGAATACGCCGCCGGGTAAAAAGAGAAACTGCCGTCCGGCTCAACCATTTCGATGCTTGCCGGACCCGCCCTGCTGATCGGTGGTGTGGTGATGGTCGAGAGACCGTTTGATCCTGTTCCGACCGTCCCGGAGGGAGTCACATCCGTTGCGGAAGTAAAGAAGTAGACTCCGGTATTCGCCGCGTAAGAGTTGTGCGGTGACGTTTGCGTTGCCACTCCTACCGGTCCTGCATCGGGCTTGAAGAACTCGAAGCCGCGGCCATTAGCCGGGGTCGAGGAGCTGTAATAGTTGAGGGGATCGTCGATCGCGATGCCGCGATTACCCCTCCCATAAATTAGATCGTTCTCATCGATGGCTAGAGGGACTTCAGAATCAACATCGTTGCTCACCTCGTCGTTGCCGTTGAAGCTCATCAGCGGCGCCTGCGAGCCCATGGCGAAATTCTCCATCTCCACGGTCCGGAGGGCATAGAGTCCGCCAAACAGTCCGGACTGCGCCACAAACATCTTGGAGCCATCCAGGCTGAATTTGAGCCCATACGGCATGCTGGCGGTGCCGGTCGAAAAGGGCAGCGACGCAAGTTGATGCAGGTTGGTATCCACGACTTCGAAGCCGTTGCTGTCATCAACCGCAAACCGGGAACTGGTAGGATCGGCGCCCGCAAAGACAGAGTGGGCCGTGTTGCGTGCCGTCACAGAATCGGTAACTGCGTCGTAAACGTCAGTCTCATATTGGACGGTGGTCACAAGAACCTTGCTTCCATCCGTCGTGCGGCTCAGGGACGTGGGGTAAGCCCCGGGCGATGAGGGTTGGCCGTTGCACACTTTAACACCGCCGGTAACTGCCGACCAACGGTAAAGCGACGACGAGACGTAGCCGGAGATGAACAAAACATCCCCACCGGAGAGAAAAACAGGGCTTTGGGTAAATTGGCTCATTGCATTGCCGAAAAAGTTGATGCCATTCTCGGCAATCGTCAACGGAACCACACGCGTAATGCTCTGGCTTGCGGTGCTGATGAAGGTGAGTGCCGCAACAAGATCGGAGCCCACCACTATCTGCGAGCCGTCAAGGCTCAGATCGCTTTGTCCGGCTGCCGGCACCGTCAGCGCCTTCAGGATCTTGTGGAGCTTTGGATCGATAATTAAAACCTGGTTGAGACTTGGTACCGATGCGTACAGCAGTTTGTGCGCCCTGTCGTACACGATGTTTTCCGGTGCCTCTCCGGTTAGGATGTAGGACGTCCGAGCGGGCGGCGGCAAGGGAACCGCGGGGGCCTTCACGGCCAGGGCAACGCTGTACTGGTGCTGAATGCTCGTGCCGATTTGAGCCGTGGCGGTCGCATTTATCGTGCTGGCGCCCAGCGCCGCATTCAACGCCGCGGTCAGGCTAAGCGTGGCCGAGGTGCTTCCAGCAGGAATGCTGATGCTGCCGGCCGGGGTCGAGGTCACTCCCTGGGGCAACCCCGCTATGCTCACCGTGATGGGTGCGGTCGTCGCTCCGCTCCATTGGGCTTTGATTTGTACTGCGATCGATGATCCCGTCTGGATCGTTGCAGTAGATGGATTGAAAGTAAGGCTGAAGTCCGCGCTTGGAGGACTGGGAATCGGCGCCGTGGAGTTGCCGCCCCCTCCACCGCATCCCGTCACAATCAGCGGCAGCAAACCGCACAGGACAAAGGCAAGCCGCGTCAGGTTCAGCTTCACCGGAGCACTCCTGAATCATTCAATGTCGTGATTCGTTGACCCCATCATAGCGCAAACCGTGTTTCGTCTGCGCGGCCAGCAGGGATTCTCGGTTTACGCATAATTGCCAATTCACTCACGGAGCGCGCAAGGGGCTCCTGAGTTCTGTCTTCCGGGCGGGGGTCCGCAGTGCGGATGGCTGGTGCTCGCTGTCTGCGTCGCGGCGGGCGAGGCGGTGGGGGGTGCGGGACCCCGGCTTATACTGGAGCGGCCAAGGCGGGTGAGGCTGGAGGGGGAATGAAGCGTATGAGCCGATGGGGGGTTGTGGTTTGCGGGCTGGTTTTGCTGGGTACGGCGTTGGGGCAGGAGGCGAAACCTGTCCGGCCGGCTATCACCGGCATCTCGCACATGACGCTGTATGCGGACGATTTTGCCAGGTCGCAGGGGTTTTATGGCGATTTGCTGGGGTTCGAGCAGGTTCCGGCGGGGAATGCGACGGCGGGAGTGCGGTTCTATGCCAACCATGCGCAGTACATTGAGTTGGAATCCGCGCCGGCCAAGGGCCAGGCCAAGCGGTTTGACGGGATCGGGTTTTCGACCAGCGACGCGGATGGGTTGCGGAGATTTATGGGGGCCCATGGGGTTGCGGTTCCGGGGGCGGTGAGCGTGGACCGGATGGGGGCGCGGTTCTTCGACGTGCGGGACCCGGAAGGGAACCGGGTGGAGTTTGTCGAGGAGGGCAAAGGCCAGCCGAAGGGGGAGAAGGCGGCGCAGGAACGGGTGAGCACGCACATCATCCACGCGGGGTTTGTGGCCCATGACCGGGCGGCGCTGGACCGCTTCTACAAGGACCTGCTTGGGTTCCACCTGTACTGGGAGGGCGGGTCGGGCCCTGGGCATACGGATTGGGTGATGATGCAGACGCCGGAGGGGACCGACTGGCTGGAGTACATGCTTTATCTGACGCCCGGCGCCTCGCGCGAACAACTGGGCGGCGCGTACCATTTTTCGCCGGGGGTGGAGAGCGTGGAGGCGCTGGAGAAGCGGCTGAAGGAGAAGGGCTGGGTTGCGTCGGCCGAGGAGAAGCCGCCGCTGCTGGGTCTTGACGGGAAGTGGCAGCTTGACCTGTTCGATCCGGACGGGACGCGGGTGGAGTTCATGGAATTCGCGCCGGTGAAGGAGCCGTGCTGCTCGAAGTTCACGGGGCCGCAGGCGGGCCCGCTGCCGAACTGGTAGGCGAGAGGCTGCTCACGTTCCAGGCCGATTCAGCCGATTTACCGGGCAGGAGGGAAGCGCGAGTTCCCTCCCACGATGAGCGGGAGATGGAAAGGCCGGGAATTGCCAGCAGCAAACGAGGAACAGGCGACAGCAGAAGCGCTGGCGGACGGGACCGGCGCGTGGACGAGCGGTTCGACCTGAACCGCGCGCCGGGCACTCTGCTGCACAAGGGAACGGACATTCCCTGCGAGATGCTGGACATCAGCCTGAGCGGCTGCCGGCTGAAGACCACGCGGCCTTTTACGGAGGGGGCGCTGGAGTCGGTGAAGGTGACGCTGTCGATCCACGACATGGTGCTGAGCATCTGGGGGATTACGCAGTGGACCAGCCGGGAGCGGTTGCTGGGGATTCGATTTGTTCATCCCACGGGGCGGACCAGGAACCAACTGGCCGGATTGCTGACCTGCCTGCTGGACAAGTCGGCGGCGGAGGTGGTGAAGCGGGCGGTGGCGGCGGCGGCGAAGCTGTCGGACAGCCCGATTATCGCGCTGGAGCATCCGCTGGCCGAGGAGCCGGAGCCGAAAGCGGAGCCGGCAGCGGGCGGGAGCGGTGAGGGAGAGCCGTTTCAAGCGCCGCCTCGAATGCAGGAGGCGCCCAGCCGGCCGCAACTGATCAGCGAGCACAAGATTCTGACCATGAAGGAGGGCGCGTCGCCCGCCGTGATTCGCTTTGTGCTGGAGGGGACGATGCAGCGCGGGAGCCTGCTGGATGTGAGCCAGGATGGCTGCCTGGTGCGGCTGGCGCGGACCACGATGGTGCGCCCGAACGCCCAGGCGGAGGTGGATTTCCGGCTGCGCGGGCTACCCTTCCTGCTGCCGGGGTTGACGTCGCAGGTCTACGCCGACCAGCTGGTGGAGATTCGCTTCACCGAGATGAGCAAGCGCAAGCGAGAGGATCTGTCGGGGTTGATTATGGAGCTGCACATGCAGAACCAGGCCGCGGCGGAGATGCAAGCCGGCCCAAAGCGCTGAACTGAAGCACGCCGAGAGCGGCAAAGAGCAGGGTGAGCAACTGCACGCTGGTGCGTCCGTCGAGCCAGCCGGAGAACCAGGAGGCGGCAAGGATGAAAATCCAGAGCAGCGGGAAGGCCCGGTTCATGCGGCTGGGTGGAATCTGGCGCAGCGCCGCGGCGGTGACGATGAGCGCCAGCACAATCAGGATGGAGTCGTACATGGGGACGTAGACGTTGAGGAGCAGCGTCCAGGTGATGGTTGCGGCCCAGACGAGCGCGTTGAAGGGTTTGCCGCGGCGGGGGGATTGCCACCAGGCGCGGAAGAGAAAGAGGGCCGCGGCGGCGACGGCGAGCACGAGGATGGCGAGGCCGGGCCAGGAGCGTCCGCCGTGGACAAAGGCAGAGAACGAGGTCAGGTCGACGTACTTGACGAGGATGAGGACGGTGGGAGCCTGCGAGCCGCCGGCGACCCTTCCAAAGGAAAGAAGAGAGCGGAGGAAGACGGACCAGATGGCGACGCCGCCGACGGCGGAGGGCAGGGCCAGCAGGGCCACGGCTCCGGCGGCAAAGCCGAGCAGCGAGCGGAAGCGGCGCGTGACCAGCAGCATGGGAACCAGAAGGATGAGGAGGGTTGGCTTGTAGAGGCAGAGCGACAGCACGAGGCCGCTCGAGAAGGGGTGGCCGGCGTCGTCCTGGGAGAGCGCGACGGCGAGTGCAAAGAAGCCCACGGCGGAGAGCTGGCCGCTGGCTGCCGTGTCGATGATGAACGGGGAGTAGGCGAAGGCGAAACAGAAGAGCAGAGAGCGGCGCACCGGATCGAGGGGGAGAAAGCGGCGGATGAGGAGCCGGAGGCCGGCGGCGTAGAGCGCAAGCGTGACCAGCAGCCAGAGGAGGTACGCGGCGGGGTAGGGCAGGCGGGCGAAGGGTTGAAAGAACATTCCGACAAAGGGAGGATAGGGCAGCGGCCCATAGGCGCCCGCCCTGGCGTGCACCTGGTTGCAGACCTCCTTTTGCAGGTCGTAGTTATAGAGGTCGGCCATGGGGTGGGTGTTGAGAATGCGGCCCAGGGCGTAGAAGCCGGCGAAGTCGCCATCGGGCGGGCGATGGGAGGCGAGGACGAAGGCGGTAAAGGGAAGCACGAAGGCGACGAGAAACACACCCCAGCAGATGAGGTTGAGTTGTTTCAGATTGTCGGCAGAGAGGAGGCCTCGCCCCGGCTGCGCAGGCGGGATTGCAGTCATCGGGAAAACTCCTTGCACAGAGCGGGTTCCCTCGCATTGTAACGCCGCGGAGGGGGAGCGATTCGAGGCGGGATGGGTGGGTTGCGCGGGGCTCAGGGCGATTGCGGCGCGGCGCAGGCGAGGTCGGGGGCGACGGTCTTGCCGTCGAGGCGAAAGCAGGTGGCGCCGTTGAGGTCGGTGCGGAGGGTGCGAACTTTGCCAGCCTGGAGTTCTTCGAGCACCTCGATGCGGGGATGGCCGTAGCGGTTGCGCAGTCCGCAGGAGATGACGGCCCACTGCGGCGCGACGCGGGCGAGGAACTCCGGGCGGGTGGAGGTGATGCTGCCGTGATGGCCGACTTTGAGCAGGGAACTTTGCAGGCCGCGCCCAGGGAGCATGGCCTGGGCAAGCATTTCATCTTCGATGGGGGCTTCGG
The DNA here is from genome assembly GCA_031296215.1 of Occallatibacter sp. Lineage (GTDB taxonomy): Bacteria > Acidobacteriota > Terriglobia > Terriglobales > Acidobacteriaceae > Telmatobacter. Next base: position 1,478 of record JARLGE010000342.1, on the reverse strand, counting down.
CATCGCCTTCCAGCAGAACCGAGGTCGCGCCGTAGGCGACATGCAGGACCAGGGAGTCGTTGTTGGCGGGCGCGGGGCCGGGCTGGTAGTTGGGGAAGGGCGCGAGGACGGCGACTTGCGCGCTGCCGAAGTTGAATGCGTCGCCGGCGCGGAAGGAGCGCACGCGGACGTTCAGATCGGCGGCTTCATTCAGTAGTGCGTTGTAAGCGGCGGAGCGGGGATTGTTGCCCACCCACAGCTCGGCGGGATGGAAGTTGCGCAGCACGGCGGGGAGGCCCCCCATGTGGTCGGAGTGGGCGTGGGTGAGAGCAACGGCGTCGAGGTGGCGAATGCCGCGCGCCCAGAGCGCCGGGGAGACAACCTCCTCGCCGATGTCGAAGTCCTGCGGGGCCTGGTGCGGCCCGCCGCCAAAGCCGCCGCCATCGACGAGCAGGGTCTTGCCGTCGGGAGTGATGAGGAGCAGAGAGTCGCCCTGGCCCACGTCGATGGCTTCAATCAGCAGCGCGGCGCGGGGATGGTCGATGGGTCGCGGCAGAACGGCGGCGAGGGCGGCCAAGAACAGCGCGGCCCATGCGGCGCGGCGCTGCCAGCGGGCTCTCCCTGAGTGAGGCGCTCTGAGGTTGGAGGTTTCCCAGGTCCCAAAATCGGGACCTGGGGCACCCGCTAAGTGGGCCAGGAGGATGGCGGCGCCGAGGAGCACGCAGAAGGCGAGCGACTGACCAAGCAGCGGGGCGGGGATGCGGAAGTCGCCCATGGCGAGCGAGCCGAAGAGATGGACCAGCCAGACGCCAAAGTGAAGCGGCAGAGCGACAAATATAGCTGGAACGACTGCGTAGGCCGGCCCAATCAGAGCAAAGAGCAAAGTAATGAGCGCGGCGGGCATCAGGATCGCGAGCAGCGGCAGGATGAACAGATTTACGGGCAGGGCGAAGATGGTGATGCGGTGGAAGTAGATGGCCATGGGCAGGGTCATGGCCAGCTCGACCACACAGGAGACGACCACGAGTTCAAAGACGCGGAGCAGGAAGCGGAGCGAAAAGGGAACCGCGCGCCAGGAAAAGGATGGAGCAAGGCGGCCGTGGGACGCGGCGTGAGGTACCGCAGCGGCGATTTCCATCGTGTCTTCCAACAGGGCTAGCTGCATGTGGGGCTCGGCTTGGCTCTCAGTGGGTCGAGGGCCGCGGGAGGCCTTGAATCTGTGCGGTATTGTTGCCTGCAAGCTTTCGGCAACCATGCGCAGGGTGACGCGAAACTGCGCCAGTTTTGGAGGCAGCTTGGCGTCGATGGCGGCGAGGCGCAGGTCGCGCGTGGCGGTGACGTAGGGGTGGATGGTAGCCAGAAGCAGGGGCGCGGCGACGCCGGCGATGGCCACGACGGCGAGCAGCGTCATCTGCAGGCTCGATTCGAAGAGGCTGCGCGGGCTCACCGCCAGCAGGCAGAGCGAAGCAAAGCCGATGGTGTTGAGCGGGCTGCGTTCG
>JARLGE010000341.1 GCA_031296215.1 Occallatibacter sp. | reverse complement strand
GGGTTAAAACCCCCTGCTCCCTCCGGAATCTTCGATTTGCAACTGCATTACTAGGCCCGGCTGAGATAAGAGCCTTCGCTGGTGTCGACGCGAATCTTCTCGCCCTGGTTGATGAAGGCCGGCACCTGGACCACGAGGCCGGTTTCGGTCTTGGCGGGCTTTGTCACGCTGGAGGCGGTGGCAGACTTGAGGCCCGGTTCGGTCTCCACCACTTCCAGCTCGACCGCTGCCGGCAGTTCGATGCCCACGGCGTTGCCATCGTGGTAGCTGACCTTGATCTGGAGGTTGGGCGTGAGGTACTCGATGGCGTCGCCGAGGGTGGAGCCCTTGAGCACGGTCTGCTCGTAGTCCACGGGATTCATGAAGTAGTAGTCGTCGCCGTCGGCGTAGAGGAAGTCCATGGAGACCTCGTCCACGACGACCTTTTCAATGGCGTCGGCGGAGCGGAAGCGCTCCTCGAACATGGCTCCGGTGCGGATGTTGCGCAGCTTGGCCTGGATAAAGGCGCGCAGGTTGCCCGGCGTGCGGTGCTCCACCTTGAAGACCAGGTGCAACTGGTCTTTGTGCTTGATGATCATGCCGGGACGCATTTGCGTGGCGGGAATCGCCATAGGATTTGAAGCTCCTTGCTCTTGTTGCGCCCATGGCGCGGAAATATTTGGCCTTACGGTCCATCATTCATTGTAACTGAGGGCTGGATGGAAGGGGCGCGCGTGGGCGCCGGGTAGGGTGAGGAAGGGCGTGTTTCGAATGCGCCTACCGCGGCGCCGGGGAAGGCTCGGCGCGCAGGAGATTGGTGAGAATGTCGCGCTCGTCGGGGCTGAATGCGCCCTGGTAGCGGCTGGAGTTGAGCACCATGGGGCGCTGATCGAGCGGAACGGCGCCCAGGTCGCGGAAGGCGCGGCTGACCATGGCCTGGCGATCGGGCGGCAAAGCAGCCAGGCGCCGGCCGGCAAGATTGGTCTGCATGCGCTCCTGGGGCGACATGTGCTCCAGCATCTCGCTGCGGGCGAGGCGGCGTTGGCGCTGCTCCTCCGGCATCTGGTTCACCTGATGCAACTGTTGCACCAGGCGCTGCTGGTCGCCGGCGGGCAGGCGATTGAAGCTGGGATCGTTGCGCAGCATCCGCTCCTGGTTCTCGACCGGCTGACCGCGGTGCTGGTTGAGCCAGTCGCCCAAGTGCCCGGGGGGTGCGGCGCCGGGGTAGGCATAGGAAGGCCGGACCGGCTGCCCATAGGGACCTGCGCCGTAACCGGGAGCGCGATTCGGAACTGCCGGATAGTTGGGGCGGGGCGCAGCGTAGCCAGGGGCCGGACGCGGCATCCCGTTGCCCTGCGGCCGGGCCTGGTACGGTGCGCTGGGCCGGTTCTGGAACTGCGGGCCTGGGCGATTCTGGTATTGCGGCCGGTTCTGGTTTGGCGGCCTGTTCTGATTCTGTGGCCGGCTGGGCTGGTTGCGCGGCACCTGATAGTGCGGCGCCTGGTAGTGCGGGGCCGGAGCCGGATGCGCCTGCGGGGCGGCCTGCCGGCCGTGAGAGCCCCAGGATGCGGGAGCGCAGAGAACCGCGAGCGCCGCAAGCATAGCTGCGCGTCCGATCATCCCCGCATTGGTTCTCCCGGTCATCGTCGTTTTCCCGATCTCTTTCTTGGTCTTTGCCGCCCGGAGTCGATCCCCGGCGTTGTCGGTGCTCCCAGTTCCCATTCCCTCAGGGGGCTAAAGCCCCCGTTCATTCTCAGCCGCTTTCGGCACGACTGAAGTCGTGCCCTGATACAAAACACTTGCGAATCTCCCGCAAAGACGGGCTTATTCGCAACCGGTAACCACTAACACCCCCTGAAGCCCCCACCTTTCAAAACTGCGGCTTCCGCAAAGGTCCACTAGTCGCCGTTGTCGTTGGCGGTGGACATGGCTTCCATCTGGTCCAGCAGTTGGGCGTTCGAGTCCAGCATCTGCAGATCGTTAACCACGGCAGCATCGGCTGCCGGAGCCTGCGGCTGGTCCCACACGGCCAGATAGGCTCCGCCGCCGATCAGCAGCGTCATGCTCAGGGCCATGGCAGCCAGCGGCCGGACATGCATGGAGGGGCCAAAGGCCAGGCGGTCGCGCAGGCGGGCAAACCAGCCTTCGGGCGCGGCCTGGCGCTCCTCCCGCATCCGCGCGTCGAGGCGCGTGAGGAAGTACGGGCTCGTCTCCGGCCCCTCCCACGCATCGAGCAGGGACATGGTGGCCTTGAGCTCCCGAAGCTCCCCGCGGCAGTTCTCACACTCGTCGACATGCGCTCGAACCTTGGCAGACACCGAGTCCGGATCGAGCAGCAGGTCCGCCAGCTTCGATTCCATCCCGGTGCAAATGGACTTCATTCGTTTTGTATGGGTCGTTTCCATGGTTACCCCCCTCAACAGTCCCCGCCGGTCGAGCCCGGCTTTCCGTTGCTCACACGAATTCTTTCAACTTGTCCCGCAGCGTCTGGTAAGCCCGGAAGAGCAGCGACTTGGTAGCCGACTCGCTCAGCTTGAGCACGTCGCCGATCTGCCGGTAATCCATCCCCTGGTACTTGTGCATCAACACCGCCAAGCGCTGCCGCTCGGGCAACGCCATCACGTGCTTGCGAATGGCCGCCATGCGCTCATCGCGCAGCAGCTTCTGCTCCACCGAGGGCTCGTCGTCGGCCACGTCCGGGGTGGCGCCAGTCTCCTCGTCGGGAGCGTCCAGATAAACCGTCTGCGCCGACCGCTCGTGCCTGGTATCGCGCGCGTGGTTGACCGCCAGGTTGGTGGCGATGCGGTAAAGCCAGGTGGTGAACTTGGCTTCGGCCCGGTAGCTCTCCCTGGAGCGGTAAACGCGCAGAAACACCTCCTGCGCCAGCTCCTCGGCAACCGCCTGGTTGTGGACCATCCGGAACAGGAAGTGAATCATGGCCCGGTGGTATCTTCCCACCAGAAAGTCGAAGGCCCCTTCGTCGCCCGAGGCCACGCGCAGCATCACGGCTGCGTCGCTGGCCGGGTCAAGGGCTGCATTGGCCCCCGCGCCGGGGTTGGGCCTTGCGTCCGGTCGCGTCGCCGGACCCGCTCCCAGGGCCGAGTTGTCCAGGACCAGGGTTGCCATATCCTCTTCAACCCCGGCGGCGCCGGAAGGTTGCGCAGAATCCGCACTTTCCTGGTTGGATTTCCCGCCTCCGCCGCTGGCTGCATGAGGGCGCGCCGGGGGCCCGCCGGACCGCGCCGCCAAGTGAGCCGCAGCCACAGTTCCCAGGCCGGGATCGCCGCGGCCCGCCGCAGCCCGTTCCACGCCGCCCTGGCCCACTCCGGTGAGCCCCGGCACAGGGCGCAACGCCGCCTCCCCGTCCGGGGGGAAGTCGGCCGCAAAGCGGATTGATCTAGCTCTCCAGCGCATTCTCGATCGGCCACGGGACTCGGACAGGTCTGCCCCCGCAGGGGGTTGGCCGTAAAGCCTCGCTGGTGTTACTCTAACCCATGGGATGGCCGGCTGGCGCGGGGATTCCGACCCCTCCCCCAGGGGCGCTTAACTCAGCGGTAGAGTGCCACCTTCACACGGTGGAAGTCGCAGGTTCGAAACCTGCACCGCCCACCATAAAGCAATCAAAAATAAGCGGTTTATGGAATCGAACGGAGCGGCACAAACGCTTCATAGGTCAACCATACGGCAAAAGCCGTGTCGGAGCGCAGCCGGTGCGCTAGTGGTTCAACCGTTCCTTCCAGGCGGCAACCGGCAATCCTTCCCCGCGCCGGCAGTCAGCGGGGTTCCTGCGC
>JARLGE010000008.1 GCA_031296215.1 Occallatibacter sp. | reverse complement strand
GGTTGATTTCGCGCCGGGAGTTGGCGTCGCGAATTTTGCTCAAACGTTTCACTTGAGGCAAATCCCGCCCACATAGGGAGAAGGACGATCGCACATGGAAAGAATCACCCGCCGTCAGTTTGGCAAGACCTTGGCCGCCGCTTCGGCTGCCGCGGCTGCCGGTTTTGCATGGCCGAAGCTCGCACGTTCGCAGCAGCTAGCCGGCGACCTGAGTTTTCCCAAGGGCTTTCAGTGGGGCTGCGCCACGGCTGCCTACCAGATTGAAGGAGGCGCCAGGGACGATGGCCGCGGCCCCTCCGTCTGGGACACCTTCTCGCACACGCCGGGAAAGACCTACCACGGAGACACCGGCGACGTGGCCGACGACTCCTACCACCTGTACAAGGAAGACGTGCGCCTGCTGAGCAACTTGGGCGTCAGCACGTATCGGATGTCCATCTCCTGGTCGCGCGTCTTTCCCCAGGGAACCGGCCAGCCGAACGCCAAGGGCATGGACTTCTACAACCGCGTGGTCGATGAGCTGCTGGCCAACCACATCACGCCCTACGTGACGCTCTTCCACTGGGATCTTCCCCAGGCTCTGCCCGGCGGCTGGCGGTCGCGCGACACGGCCAAGGCCTTCGCCGATTATGCGGCTTATGTAACCGGCCGCCTCGGCGACCGGGTCAGCCACTTCATGACCACCAACGAGTTTGTCTGCTTTACCGACCTTGGCTACCGCGAAGGCAGATTTGCGCCCGGCCTGCAGCTGCCCGACGGCGAAGCCAACCAGGTGCGCCACCACGGCATTCTGGCCCACGGCCTGGCGGTGCAGGCCATTCGCGCCAACACTCCTGCTGGAACCCAGGTCGGCCTGGCGGAAAACGCCAGCGTCTTTGTTCCCGTGATCGAAACCCCGGAGAACATTGAAGCCGCCCGCCGCGCCACGCGCCTGGGAAACGCGCCCTTCCTCACCGCGCTGATGGAAGGCAAGTACATCGACGAATATCTGCAGCACGAAGGCGCCAACGCCCCCAAGGTCGAGCCTGGCGACTTCAAGGCCATATCGAGCCCGCTGGATTTTGTGGGCCTCAACGTCTACACCCCCAGCTATGTGCGCGCCGACGGCTCGCCCATGGGCTTTGCCATCGAGGAGCCGCCAGCCTCGTTCCCGCACATGGCCTCGCCCTGGATTGCCCTCGCTCCCGAATGCATCTACTGGGCGGTGCGCAACGTCTGCGACCTGTGGAAGACGCCGGCCATTTACATCACGGAGAACGGCTGCTCGTCGGACGACGTCATCGACAAGGCCGGCCGCATCGAAGACACCGACCGCGTGATGTATCTGCGCAACCACCTCACCCATCTGCACCGCGCCGCCCAGGAGGGTTATCCGGTCAAGGGCTACTTCCTGTGGAGCCTGTTGGACAACTTCGAGTGGGGCGACGGCTACAGCAAGCGCTTCGGCATTCACTACGTGGACTTCAAAACCCTGAAGCGCACCCCCAAGCTGAGCGCCGAGTGGTACCGCCAGGTGATTGCGCACAACGAGGTGGTGTAACAACGAGCGTATCCGGCCGTTTGAGCCCGGAACAGAGCAGCCGCAGCCCCACAGGGGGTTGCGGCTCTTTTGTCGTTGATGGGAGCAATGCGACCGGTGCGCGGCACGTGGAGCGCGTGAAGGATGGAACCGGCCTAAGATGATGAGAAGGAGCCGCCTCACGGTCTGTGTGTGGCGACCGGGGAGGGTGGCGATGCAGAGCCCGCCGGCTCATCCAATCCGGACCCATCCAATCCAGTCCGAACCGGTGCAGACCGGCCTGCCGGGGCCGGACGAAAGCCGCGCCCGCGAGAGCCAGGCTGCTCGCATCGAGACGCATCGCACCGCCTACGCGGCACACATCGTGGCGCGGGCCGGCATGGATCCAGGCCACGGCATGGGAAGCAGAATCGCCGCCGCGCTTGCGTACCTTCCGCGGGAGAGGTTTGTCGAGCCGCCGCCCTGGTCGATCGTTTCTCCCGTGGGGCGCGCCCTGTCCATCTCCGACGATCCCGCGGTCCTTTACCAGGATATGCTCGTTCCCCTGGGGGCCGGCTGCGGCCTGAACAATGGGCAGCCCAGCCTGCATGCCCTGTGCCTCGACGCGCTGGCGCCCCAGGAGGGCGATCATGCTGTGCACGTGGGCGCGGGCACCGGGTACTACACCGCCGTGCTGGCCATGCTGGTGGGCGAAACGGGCCGCGTGGACGGCTATGAGATTGAGCCGGACCTTGCACGGCGGGCTGAGCAGAACCTCGCCGGCTTTCCCCAGGTTGGGGTCCATTCGAGGTCGGGGGCGGAAGCTCCGCTGCCGGATTGCGACGTCCTTTACGTGAGCGCTGCAGCGGACGAGCCGCTGGCGGTGTGGCTGGATGCGCTGCTTCCCAGGGGTAGGCTGCTGTTTCCACTGGAGCCGCTGGCGGGGGCCGGCCGGATGCTGCTGGTCACGCGCCAGGCTGACGGCGCGTGGAGCGCCCGGTTCCTGTGCGGCGTGCAGTTTGTCGCTTGCGAGGGAGGCCGCAGCGCCCAGGCGTCGCGGGCGCTGAGGGTGGCACTGAGCCGGGACGACTGGAGCCAGGTGAGGAGTTTGCATCGCAACGACGAGCCCGACGGAAGTTGCTGGTGCGCCGGACAAGGATGGTGGCTCTCGACCCGCTGAGTTCTCTGTTTTTTGGGGGGAGGCGCCGGAACCCATCAGGCCCCGGTCCGGCGCCGCTCGTTCGTACTCTAGAAGTGCGTCAGGAAGATGGGCAGCCCCAGCTTCAGGTTATAGGTCGGCCGGTAGCGGTCGGTGTTGTACATGGTTTCAATCTCCACGTGGCGCGGCCCGAGTTTCGGATCCGGGATCTGCACCATGGCGTAGCAGCCGCTGTTGATGGCCGTCATCTGCCCGCTCTTGCCCTCTTCCACCGCGTCCATCGCCATGCCCGCAAAGGTAATGGCCACCATGCGGTCGACAAAATCGGGACTGCCGGAGCGCAGATCGTAGGTCAAGTCGCTGACTACGGTCTCTTCGCCGGTGGACTTGTTGATCTCGCTGCTCAGGTCCTCGGCCACGCTCATCTTCTTGCGGTGCCCGAAGGCATCGGCAGGGCCGTACTCCTTCACCGCGTAGCCTTCCCACTCGGCGCCCTCGGAGAGAATGACCAGCGAGTAGTTGCTCGGGTTGTTGCGCTTGTCGGAAACAAGGATCTCAATCAGGTGCTCGAGGTTCACCTTGTACTCCGGGATGCAGCAGCGCAGCGAAGTCACATAGGCGGTGTAGAGCGCGGTGTAGCCGGCGTCGCGGCCGAAGACGCGGAAGATGCCGATGCGCTCGTGCGAGCCCACCGTGGTCCGCTGCCGCTCGATGGCGTCCATGGCCCGCGTGATGGCGGTCGAAAACCCGATGCAGTACTCGGTGTTGCGTACATCGTTGTCCATGGTCTTCGGCACCGCGATCACTTTGGCGCCGTGCCGGTCGAGCTCGGCCGCATAGCTCAGCGTGTCGTCGCCGCCGATGGCGATAATGTAATCGAGCCCCAAAGCCTCGATATTCTTCAGTACCGCCGGTGTCACGTCGTAGACCGTCGAGGTTTCGCCGTTCTTGGTGGATTGCCTGCTGTGAAAAGTCTGCCCGGCCAGCACCGGAGGCAGCTTCTTCATCTTGGTGGGATTGGTGCGCGAGCTATGCAGATAGGTGCCGCCGGTACGATCGATGGTGCGCGTGTTCTCGCGGTTCAGCGGCTGAATATAACGCCCTTTGCTGGCCGGGTCCTTCAGATCGACGTGAGTCAATCCCTCCCAGCCGCGGCGGATGCCGATCACTTCGCATCCGATTTCGGCTCCCCGGTAGACCACCGACTTGATGACTGAATTGAGCCCCGGAACGTCCCCGCCGCCCGTTAAAATACCAATGCGCCTGGCTGCCATGAAAATGTACCCCTTTTCTTTGCGGCAATCGCCTGGTTCATTGCCGCAAATCCCAGAATATTCTCCCCTTCCGCTGTTTCGCAAGGCCGGGGCCTGGGCGTGCTGGCCGCCGATCGCCTGCTTCCGTTCCACTTTGCACCGCCGCAACCTGCGAATGCATTGTGGGATGGCTCCAGAGTGGGGGAGCGCGCCTTCTCGGATTTCGCTCCATCCTGTATGTTCACTCAATAATGTCGATAGCACGTTGAAGTCCGGGCCAGCGGCGGAAAGGCCGCATTGGTTGCCCGCAGCGATGAAGTTCCGATTCAGCGCAGAGGAGGAGCCATGAGCAGCAACGACCCGTCACTCTCGAATCGCGACCTGGCTCCCACCACGCCTGCCCAGCGCACCTGGGGCACTTACAGCTACATTGCACTGTGGTTCTCCATGTCGATGGAGATCACCACCTATCAGCTTGCTTCTTCGCTCATCGCCAAGGGCATGGATTGGAGACAGGCCGTGGGCACGGTGCTGCTGGGCAACATTGTCGTGCTCGTTCCCATGCTGCTGAACGCCCACGCCGGAGCAAAATATGGCATCCCGTTTCCCGTCTTCATTCGCGCCCCGTTCGGCGTGCGCGGCGCCAATCTACCCGCCATTCTCCGCGCTGTGGTAGCTTGCGGCTGGTTCGGCATTCAATCCTGGATCGGCGGCACCGCCATCCATTCCATGCTCGCCGTCATTTGGCCCTCGGTTGCCGAAAGCAATGGCGCACTTTGGGCCTGCTTCCTCGCCTTCTGGCTGCTCAACATGGTCGTGGTCTGGCGCGGCGTCGAATCCATCCGCCATCTGCAAGCCTTCGGCGCGCCCTTCATGTTTGTGATGGCCGCGGCCCTGCTCATCTGGGTGCGCATCAAGGCGGGCAGCTTTGGGTCCATGCTTTCGACACCCAGCCAGTTCCATTCCACAGGCGCGTTCCTCGCCGTCTTCTTTCCTTCGCTCACCGCCATGGTGGGCTACTGGGCCACGCTCGCGCTGAACATCCCCGACTTCACGCGCTATTCGAGATCGCAAACCGCGCAGGCCTGGGGACAGGCCTTCGGATTGCCGGTCGCCATGACCCTCTACACCTTCGTCGGCATCAGCGTTACGTCCGCGTCGGCCGTGCTCTTCGGCCATCCCATCTGGAATCCGATTCTGCTCATCGGCGCATTCCATCAGCCGGTCGTAGCCTTCGTCGCGCTCATCGCGATTCTGATCGCCACGCTCAATGTGAACATCGGCGCCAACGTGGTCTCGCCCTCGAACGATTTTTCCAATCTCTATCCGCGCCTCATCAGCTTCCGCACCGGCGGCCTCATCACCGGCTTTCTCGGCCTTGCCATGTGCCCGTGGAAGCTGCTGGCCACGCCCGACGCCTACATATTCGGCTGGCTGGTCGGCTACTCCGGCCTGCTCGGCCCCGTCGCCGGCATCATGATCGCCGACTACTTCTTCCTGCGCAAGACCGCGCTCGATGTGAACTCGCTTTATCATCGCGAGGGCGCGTATCACTACAGCAAGGGCATCAATCCGCGCGCAGTTGCGGCGCTGGTTCTGGGCGTGGCGCTGGCGCTGGCCGGGTTGGCCTTCGCGCCGCTCCGCTTCCTCTACGACTACGCCTGGTTCGTCGGCTTCTTCACGTCGGGCATTCTCTACGTGGCGCTGATGAAGATGTTCCCGCCCTTGGACTCCGCTGTAAACGCGCCCTAGCCGCGAACCGGCAGTCGTCTGCCAACTCCGCTTTGGAGGGTCGTGTTGTAACCGGCCGCGCTCATTTGCCGTGCGCACCGTGTAAGCTGGAACCGAGCCCGAAGGCCGCAATTGAATTCCCGGTTTCATTCCCTGCTTGGAGGTGTAACCGATGCTCAAATCCATCGCCGTCGTCGCCGGAAGCTACCTGCTCTCGATTGTTCTTGTTCTGGCAACCGACCCGTTGCTCTCGCACCTGTTCCCAGGCGATTTTGCCCCGGGCCAGGTTCCGTCAAACCACGCTCTCATGGCCAGCACGGCATTCTTTGTAATCGTCTCGATCCTTTGTGCCTGGCTTTGCGCCCGCTTTGCTCCGCGCCGCGCCGGCCTGCATGTCCTCTGGTTCTTCATCATCGGGGAAGTGATGGGCATCGGCGCGACCATTCCGAACTGGAGCAAAGGTTGGCCGCACTGGTACTGGTTGTCCTGGCTGCTGACCTGGCCGGTCAGTTGCTGGATAGGCCTGCTGGCTGCCGGGCGCAGGGCTGATTCGGCCTCCGCGTGAGTTCTCTCTAAGCGGAAGCCTCCAGGTGGCGCGCCGTTCCGAATCCGCACCATCCCGGCAGAACCTAGTCCAGGCGCGTAAGAAACGCCTCGGCCTCGCTGGGACGCAGGCGCCGCGCGATGGATTCCGCCTGCTCGCGATTATCACCCTGCGGCCGAATGCGCACCCAAAAGCTGTCCTCGCCGGGGAACTCGATCACGTTCGAGCCGGGATACATGCGCAGCAGCTCGCTCTTCAGCTTCTCCGCCTTGCGCTCGGACTTGAACGCCCCGATCTGCACGCACCAGCGGCCGCCCTGCTCAATCGGCTTTGGCGTCCGGTAGACATCGAGGCGCACTTCTGCCGTGCCCAAGCGATAGATGCCCGTGGCCTGGGCCGAGGCAATCGTCAGGTCCACAATCCTGCCGTCCACAAACGGGCCGCGGTCGGAGATGCGCATGGCTGCCGACTGCCCGGTCTTCAGATTCGTCACCGTAATCAGCGAACCCATGGGCAGCGTGCGGTGCGCCGCGGTCAGGTCGCGGTCGCTGAACACCTGGCCGTTGGCCGCCTTGCGCCCCTTGTAAGGCGCCGTGTACCAGGTGGCCAGGCCGGTTTCGCTCAGGATCGGTCGGTGCGTCTTCACGAAGCTCAGGTCGTCCGCGCTGATGCCGCCCGCGGGCACCGGCGTAATGGGAATCCGCGCAGGCGGCGCCTGCTCACTTGGTTGAGTCTGCTGCTTGATTGGCGGGAGCGGAGGCGGCGCGGTTTGCTGCGCGGTCACCTGCACCTGACTCTTGTGGTGATTGCAGCCGGCGGCAAAGACGAGCGTGAGGGAAAGCAGCGCCGCCAGCAGCGGCAGCCATGTCCGCTTGGCCGGGCGTGGAGCATTGCCCGTCTGAACAGGTTCGCTCATTGCCCTCCAGGGTCCTTTGCTTGGGGCCGAGCAGGGTTCGGCGGCGGAGGTTGCTGCCGTGCCTGCTGCGCGGCCTGCTGCCGGGCCTGCTGTTGATCTAGCTTCTCGGCAAAGTTGCCCAGCGCGTTGGCCACGTTGCGCAGCGCTGTGATCGACTCGGACCGCACCTGCGGAATCACCGCGTCGTTCACGTAGGCCGCGGCATGGCGCAGTTCCATTTCGATCAGCTCAATGGCCTCATCTATGCGCTGCCCGATGCTGCCCGGCCCGGGGCCTGGTGGAGGATAAGTGCTCATGTTCAGTCATCTCCCGAAAGGTGTTCGGCTTGTCCCATCTCCAGCATGGATCGAGCGGCATACGCCGTCAATGCCGCAATGGGTGGATGTGCCGCAATGGTCAATATGCCTGTTGTGTGGCGGGTTCGGCTCCGCGACATCCATCGGCGAGTTTTTCATCGGCGCAATTGCCTTTCGGCTCTGCGGCCTCGGCAGGCTCGACGTCACATCGAACGCGCGCCAACAGGCTGTACAATTCCAGCGAAGCAGCGCCGGAAGGATACTCCAATGCGGATCAGTCAGTGTCGTTTGCTGTCATGTTCTTGGTGTGTGTGCCTGTTTGCGATTGCCGGAATGTCCCTTTCTGCCGGAGCGCAGACCACCGCCCCCAACGAATGGACCTGGATGGGCGGCAGCGATACGGCCAATCAGCCAGGAGTGTACGGCTCGCTGGGGACTCCCGCGGCCGGGAATATTCCGTCGAGCCGAATCATGCCTGCGACCGCAACCGACAGCCAGGGAAATCTCTGGCTCTTTGGCGGCTCGGGATCGAGCGATGTTTTGCTCAACGATCTCTGGGAATTCAATCCGTCCACCAATCAGTGGGCCTGGGTGAATGGAAGCAATACCGGAACTGCGCCCGGGAACTGGGGCGTCCTGGGGTCCCCTGCCGCCACCAACATCCCCAGTCCGCGCAGCTCGGCTGCCGCATGGATCGATTCGAATGGCAATTTCTGGCTCTTCGGAGGGGATGGTCTTGATTCCAACAATAAAGCAGGCATTTTAAACGATCTGTGGGAATATAAGCCGTCCACCAAACAGTGGACTTGGATGGCAGGCGGGAACTCCTTGGTGTGTGAAGTGAATCCCGGTTACAGTACATTTTGCTATGAGCCTGCTATCGGCAGCAACCCTGGCGCGCGGGATAGCGAAGTGAGATGGACCAATAGCCAGGGAAATCTGTGGTTGTTTGGCGGAAATGGCGCCGACTCATCCGGTACGCCTGGAAATTTCAACGACATTTGGGAGTACAGCACCTCGACCAATTCCTGGACGCTCATGGGAGGATCATCGCAAATCACCTGCGTCAATTGGGTTGGGGGGTTCTGTGTTGGTTCCGAATCGTCACAGCCTCAGTACGGGGCTCTGGGTGTGCCAGCCTCGGGAAATAATCCGGGCGGGCGGACAAAAGCCGTAGGTTGGACAGATAGCAGCGGGAATTTGTGGATATTCGGAGGAGAAAATAATATCTTTACCGGTCCTCTAATGGCCTCCTCGGTGTACTTCAATGACGTTTGGAAATACGACTTCTACAGCGGCAATTGGACCTGGATGGCTGGTACGAACGGCAGCATCGACGCCTCGAACGGGTTCAACATCTTGCCCGGAGTCTATGGGACATTGGGGGTGCCTGCCTCGGCGAACACCCCAGGGAGCCGGACCAACCAAAACACCTGGACCGACGCCGCTGGCAACTTCTGGCTCTTTGGAGGAGAAGTTCAGATCTCGACCGGGATCGCATTTTTGAATGACCTTTGGGTGTTCAATCCAAACAGTCTGAACTGGACGTGGATGGGCGGCAGCACCACGCCGGGCAGTGTTTGTCCGAACGGCTACTGTGGGCAACCTTCCAATTACGGCGCTTTGGGAATTGCCGCAGCCGGCAACACCCCCGGGGGCCGGGCCTTCGCGGGCGGCTCGACCGACAGTGCCGGGAATTTCTGGTTGTTTGGCGGCGGGAACCCTTGGATGCTGATTCCCTATAACGACTTATGGGAGTACCAGCCATCAGCCAACTCGTTGCCGCCTGGGATCACTCCGGCCTTTGACCCTCCAGCGGGGGCCTATACATCGGCGCAGGCCGTAACCATCTCGAATGGGATGTCCAATGTGTCGATCTACTACACGACCAATGGAAGCACGCCGGATTCGGGCTCGACACTGTACGCCGGCCCTGTCTCAGTATCCGTGACGGAAACTCTCAAGGCCATCGCGATCACGAGCGGATACCCAAACAGCGCAATGGCGACGGCCGCTTACTCTATCGAAACGCCAGCCGCCACGCCAACCTTCGGCCCCGCGCCAGGAACCTACGCGACGGCGCAATCGGTGACCATCGGCGACACGACGCCCAACGCTACCATTTACTACACCACGGACGGCGTAACCACCCCGACAACCGCCTCGACCCCATACACCGGCGCCATCGCCGTCGCCTCCACTGAAACCATCCAGGCCATCGCCGTAGCCTCCGGCTTCAGCACCAGCGCGGTTGCCAGCGCGACTTATACCATAACGCCGGGCTTTACCATCACCGGCGCGCCAGTCACCGTTACGGCAGGAGCGACCTCTGGAAACACCTCCACAACCACCCTGACGCCGGTGGGAAGATTCACCGGCAAAGTTGCATTGACCGCCGTTATCACCTCCGGGCCGTCAGGCGGAGTTCAGCCCACGTTGAGCTTTGGCTCGACGACACCGGCGAGTATCACCGGAAGCGCGGCGGGAACGGCCACACTCACCATCACTACGACGGCAAGTTCCACGACTCAATGCACCTCTGAGACCCGTGGGAGGCAAGGGATTCCCTGGTATAGCGGAGGCGGCGCGGTTCTGGCTTGCGTATTGCTGTTTGGCATTCCGTCGCGGCGGCGGAGTTGGCTGAGGATGCTCGGAGTGTCACTTCTTCTTGTCGCGCTTGCCGGAGGCGCAATTGCCTGCAGCGGGGGTGGGGGTGGAAAGACCTGCAATCCATCTCCCATTTCCGGTACAACGCCAGGAGCCTACACCATCACCGTAACCGGCACCTCCGGCTCAACCACCTCGACGGGCACGGTCAACCATACGGTGCAATAGAATGAGCACCTCGTACGACGGCGCGAAGCGGCATTGCTGCTTCGGGCGAACCGTTCCCCCCGCTCTTGCTTCCATTCGCTGCCGGATTCCGCCGTTCGCTGCACCATGGTTGGGTTGACCGGACCGCCCGGTTACCCTAGTGTTGCCTTTTCAGATCATGAGTTTACGCCATGATGAGGAACAGGCGAGTGCCGCGCGAGCGAAGCCGGCGATTTCAGACCATATTGAGGAGACCGCAACAATGCCCAAAGCGATCAAGTACGTTGAAAAAGCAGCCGCCTACGCGGCCCAGGGTGCGTGGGTGGTTTACGAGCGGCTCAACCGCATCAGCCCTAATCCCTCCTTCACTCCCAAGTGGTCCGACAAGCCCCTGCAGAAGAGCTGGCAGAAGGAGAAGCCGCCCCTCGGCTGGCCCCGCACCACCGACTCGCTTTGTCCCAAGTGCGTGCCCGAGATCCGCAAGCAGATTCTCGACGGCAAGCTGCCCCACGAAGTTCTGCTCAACGAGAAGGTGGGCGAGATCAAGGCCCAGATCGTGGAGCGCGACGGCCAGATCCTGATGATCAAGGATTGCCCCAAGCACGGCCACTTTGAAGACGTCATGTCCATCGACGCCAAGTTCTTCAAGCATCTGGAAGAGAGCTTCCCCGGCCGCGACATGCGCGCCCACGGCAAGGGCGACGAAGAGCTCCATCACCACGGCACCTCGACCGTCACGCACGGCCGCGGCTCGGTGCTCACCATCGACCTGACCAACCGCTGCAACATGATGTGCGATCCCTGCTTCATGGACGCCAACCAGGTTGGCTTCGTCCACGAGCTTACCTGGGACGAGATCAAGACCATGCTCGACAACGCCATCACCATCAAGCCCAAGCGGCAGATGAGCGTGCAGTTCAGCGGCGGCGAGCCCACCCTTTCGCCCTACTTCCTTGACGCCGTGGCCTACTCGCGCAAGGTCGGCTACAACAGCGTCCAGGCCGCGTCCAATGGAATTGAATTCGCCAAGTCGAAGGAGCTGTGCCGCGCCGCCGCCGAAGCTGGCCTGCGCTACGTCTATCTCCAATTCGACGGCATCGGCAACGCCGCCAACTCGCACCGCAAGGTCGGCAACCTGTTCGACGTGAAACTGCAGGCCATCAACAACCTGCACGAAGCCGGCGTGGACATCGTTCCGGTCACCACCATCATCAACGGCATCAACAACGAGCAGGTCGGCCACATCATCCAGTTCGCGCTCGACAACCCGAAGAAGATCAGCTTCCTCAGCTTCCAGCCGGTCAGCTTCACCGGGCGCGACGAAGACATCACCGACGAGCGCCGCCTGGCGCAGCGCTACACCCTCTCGCACATGGCCCACGACGTCAAAAAGCAGGTTGGCATCGGCGAGCCGGAGCGCGACTGGTTCCCCATCAGCTTCATGAGCACCTTCTCAGACTGGGCTGATCTCATCCACGGACCCCAAGCCGAGTGGGGCCAGCTTAGCTGCGGCTGCCACCCCAACTGCGGCATCGGCATGGCGCTGATGATCGACAAGGAAACCAAGGAATCCGCCCCCGTGACCGCCTTCCTCGACATGGGGCAGGTGGCCAAGGATCTGGCCAAGGTCAACGACGCGGCCCGCGGCAAGTTCCTGTCCACTCTTGGCCTGGGGCTCTCGCTGATGCGGAACTACAACCCCTTCATGGCGCCCACCCACTTCAAGATCACCGACATGATGAAGAAGATGGACAAGACCTTCAACGCCACCGGCAAGAACTACGGCAGCGTCAAGGGCGACCGCACCATGGACGACATCAAGAAGCGCCGCGAAGACCGCTGGAACTTCCTGTTCATCGCCGGCATGTGGTTCCAGGACCTGTTCAACTACGACTTCCGCCGCACCGAGCAGTGCATCATTCCCTACGCCACGCAGGAAGGCGAGATCAGCTTCTGCGCCTACAACACAGGAATCGGCTGGAGGAACATCATCGAGAAGATGCACATGACGTCCACGCTGACCAAGTGGTATGAGGAGCACGGGCGCCACGAGATCTTCGCCGGCGGCAAGAAGGTGGGCATGACCCAGGTGGGCCACGAGCTCAACCTGAACATGGAGCACGTGAACGCCGAAGCCAACCACACCCTCGACGAGCTGGGCATCGCCAAGAACAGCCGCGAAGAAAAGATGCGCGCCCGCGCCGTCACGACTGCCCAGACTGCTTCTGACAAGGTGAAGGCCGACGCCGAAAACGCCCGCATGGCCAAGCTGTATCGCGAGCATGTCCTCGGCGAACAGCCGATTGAGGGCCTGGTAAGGCTGGACTCGATCCGTCCCGCCTCCAACAACGCCGCCTCGCCCATCAACCGGCAGACGGAAGCCGAGCCCGTCGCCGGCGACTAGGACTTGCCGTCCAGGCAGCCAAACACGACAAAGGCCGCCCCGGTTGGGGCGGCCTTTGTCGTGTTTGGAGGCTTTCCCCGCGTACAGCAGTCATTTATGCTCTATCCACCCTTCAACTTGGGCGGGACCATGCACATTCAGCGAATAGTTGTGGACAACTTCTGCTTTGTGAAGGGTGGGACCGCACGAATCCCACCTCTCCCGGCGGTCCCTCTGTCCCCCGCCGTCGCGTAGCGCCGGCGTGACTCTACAGTCGCAAGTCGAAGACTCTGGAGGGCGCAGTGGGCTTCAAGTTGACTGGACTCATGCGGCCTTCGGGCCCGGGCATTTGGCCCGCTTTCTTCAAAAGCCCCAAGCAAACACAACCGCTTTGTCCAGCGGGCGTTTGACTCCCCTGATCAATAGGACTAACCTGAACCTAGGGTTGAGTTACATATCTCCCCTTTCAGGTTCACTGAACTAAGGCAGTTACTCTGAAGTATCTTATCTCTTAGCCCTTGATTTTCGAGAGGGTTCCCCCGTGATAGTTTCCAAAGTTCAAAAGCAGGCAAAAGCCAAATCCTCGCCTGCCAACAAGTCGGCAGCTCCGGAGATCTCCGCTTCGCACGACAGCATCCGGGAGCGGGCATTCCAAATCTACGAAAACCGGGGCAGCGAACCCGGCCACGATACCCAGGACTGGCTCCGCGCCGAGATTCAACTCGCCGGGCGTCCAATCGAGTCGCGCTAAGGCACCCTCATCTCAGCAACTTGAGGTCTGGCCGAAAGCCGGAGGGGGGAGTTATGGGTTGCCCAGTTTGTAAGCGTCTGGAACGAACGTTCGAGGGTTGGAACACCGAGTGCATCCGGGCCCGTTCCTCTTTGTATTGCACCATCAGCAGCAGGTTCGCTGCCTACGACAATGTCGAGATGGAGCGCGCCCGCAGCGAACTGCGAATGCACCGCTCGGTCTGCGTCTTGTTTGCCGCGACGCCCGCCGGTCCGCGCCCTGTCTCCGCAGCCCGTGCCTCCACCACCTCCCCGGCCCGGTCTGTAAACCTGAACAGACCTCGTGGCGCGCAAACTCCGTCTGCCCGTCCGCAGGCGCCTAGCGCACCGTTGTGACCAACAGAGAAGTCACCTGGGCACATTAATTCCGGTTTCGCTCTAAACAGCGAGGGCGTCCGCCGCGGCGAACGCCCCTGGTCAACCTATCCCAGGAACCTCAGTTCGGCGCGAACTCGAAATCCTGCGGCTTGAAGTCCATGCGGAACCGCTCCATCTGCCGCTTGAATTCCTCCATCTGCTTGGGGTCGATCTTGAAGTCTTCCGGCTTGAAGCTGTTCCGGAACTCGTCCATCTGCTGCTTCAGGTCATCCATCTGCTTCTGGTCCAGCTTGAACTGGTCCAGCCTGAAGCCGTCCTGTTTCAACTGGTCGCTCAGCGCTTCGGCCTGCTTGCGCAACTCGTCGGCCTTCTGCGCGCCGATCTCGCCCTTCACGATCCCCTGAATCTTGTCCTTCATCGCCAATGCCGCCGCCGCGCTGTCCTGGGCAAACGCCTTGATCGCGTCGGTGTCCAGCTCAGCCGTCAGCGCGCACGGGCCGTCCGGGAAAAGCTCCTCCATCTCCAACTCGCCGGTCTTGCGCTTGGAGTCCACCTGCAGCGTCAGCGTCTGCTGCTTCTTGTCCCGCAGAATGGTCACCTGCACCGGCTTGCCCTGGTTGGAGCGCAGCGCCCGGTCCCAATCCGACATCGTGGTGATCGCGTCGGGCCCAACCTTGAGGATCACGTCGAAGGCCTTCAGCCCCGCCGTCGCCGCCTCGCTCTTGTGCGCCACCTGCTTCACCATCAATCCGTTGGGCACGCCCAGATAGTCGGCCATCTGCTCGGTCAGCGGCTCCACCATCGCGCCCACGTTCAGCGTGCTACCCCAGATCGGCATGTGGAACATCCCCGGCAGCGCGTTGTCGCCCCCGCCGGGTAGAACGCCCATGCCGGGACTCTGCGGCGCGGCATCGCTCTCGGTGCCCAGCCGGTTCCACACGTCGTGCTCCATGGCGCGGTGGTTGACCAACTGGATGGCGAGCGTCTGCTCGGCGCCCTCGCGGCTGATGACCAGGGTAGCCGTGTGCCCGGCAGGGATCTCGCGCATCATGCGGCCGAACTGCTCAGCGCCCTCCACCGTCTGGCCGTTCACCTTGAGCACCACGTCGTTGACGCGCAGCCCCTTTTGCCCCGCCGGCGCATCGTGATCGATGAGGGTGATGACCGCCCCCCGCACTTCCTTCAGCTTGAGCTTCTGCGCCGAGTCCGCGTCCACATCGCCGACCAGCACGCCCAGGTAGCCCTGCGAACTCGAGTGCAGCAGCAGCGGGCTGGCCCCTTGCAGCAACTCCACCATCGGCAGTGCCTGCGCCGCGGCGCCGTGGGGCGCCACAACCATCCCCGCACCCAACCCCAGCAGTGCGACGATTCCAACCCCGTGATACGGCCTCAAAAAGTGCTTCATCTCATTTCTCCCTTGTTTCCTTGGCTCTGGCCTGCGTTCTTTTCCGACGATGCAGTCACCGCGAGCGTGATCGACTTTACTGTATCTCCGGCACGCGGCTCAAGACCTCTCTTGAAACCGTCCGGATCTGGGGACTCTGGTCCGAATTGGCCACCGTGTGCAACACCTGCCGCACGCTTGTGTCGGCTTCCACCGGCTCCAGAAGCGTGACCGCCTGGGTGCGAATGCGCGGGTCGGTGTCGTTCAACAGCGCCTCCAGAACCGCGTCCCGGACCCTCAAATCCTCGGCCACGTAAGGCTCCAGGCCCTCCAGCGCCTTCAGCCGCACCCCCGCGTTCTTGTCGTAGCGCAGCGCCACCATCAGCGCGTCGCGGATTCCCGCCGCCTGGCAACTGTGCCCGGCGCGGCACTCGGCCGCCAGCAACCCCACCGAGTCGTCCCTTACCCCGGCCGAAGCCGAGTTCTCCGACGCCAGCATCAGCAGTTCGCGAATCTTGGGGTCGTCCAGCGACCCTTGCATGTGCTGCGGCACCACCTGGTTGTAGCTCACATCCACAATCTCGCTGTTGGGCTGGCGCACGATGCTGGAAATGCTGGCAATCTCCGCCGTCGGCGGGCTCGGCTGCGGGCCAGCGATGGTGCGCGCCAGCGAAGCCGCGTGTGCCGCCCGGCTCTGCGCAAACTCATAGCCCCCCAGGATGCCCGCCCCGGCGCCCACCACCAGCAGCAGGCAAGCGGCCACCGGCGCGGCCTGGATGCTGGCAAAGTTGTTCATCATCTTCTGCGTCAGCCGCTCATACCAGCGCTTGGGCGGCAGGGCGTCGAGAGCTTCCTCAAGGCGCAGCCGCGACCGCGCCACCAGATTCGGCGGCGGCTCGATAACCGGATGCGCATCGGCCAGGATCTTCATCGCCCGCAGTTCTTCCCGGTCCCGCGCGCACTCCGGACAGCCCGTCATGTGCCGCTCCAGCTCATGCGTCTGCTCGTCGGGCAGCTCTCCGTAGGCCGCCGTCACAATCCGTTCGTGTGCAAGTTCGCAATTCATCGCTACGTCCTTCCAGCCTCAAAAAAAAACGACGCGCCAAAGAATCCGCATTCCGTTCAGGAATTGCCCATAGCGCTCTAACGCAACTCCGCCAACTGTGTCCTAAGCTTTTTTGTGGCCCGGAAGAGCGTATTCTTGGCGGTCTCTTCCGTGGTGTTCAGCATCTCTCCAATGGTCCGCAACCGCAGCCCCTGGTAGTGCTTCAGCTCAAAAACCATCCGCTCCCGCGGCGTCAGCTTGTCCAGCGCCGCCTGAATGTTCGCGGCCAGTACCTTCCGGTCCAGCTCCTTGGCCGGATTCGAAAACGACCGGTCGTCGGAGACCGAGGCCAGCAGATCGATCTCGTCCCCGGAGTGGTCCAGCACCACCGCATGGTCCTCGCGGCGGGTCTTCCTGCGCCGCAGTTGATCCAGGCACAGGTTGGTGACGATCCGGTAGATCCAGGTGTAAAACGAGCACTCGAAGCGGAAGTTCCCGATATACCGGTAGGCTTTCAGGAAAGCCTCCTGGTAAATGTCCTCAGCATCGTGCTCGCTGCCGGTCAGGTGCAGCGCCAGCCGCAGAACCTGGTGTTCGTACTGCCGCACCAGCGCGTCGAAGGCCGAACGCGAACCCGCCTGCGCCTCGCGGATCAGCTCCATCTCGGGAGCCCGCGCCTGCATGCGCTCCTGAGCGCTCTTTCCTCCGTCCATGGTCGTGGTCGAAGCCATACCTGCTGAGGATTGTACCCTCCTCGCAGGCGCCCACGCCAAACTCGCTGCCGCCGCAGCCCTGGATAATGGGTAGCTCACCGCATCCGTTGCCATCGAATCTCTGCTCCGGTTGTTTGAGAGTTGTCCGCATTCAAAAGGACGCGGCGGGCGGGCTTTTGTGAGCAAATGGGGCTCTCGAAACAACGGCGGGGCAGGGAGAGAACCGGGCAGACGCAACAACAGCGTGAAGGGGAAATCCCTGCAGGCTGTTGGGGTGCTGCCGCTGCGCAAAGGAGGTCCGTCTGCCCGCGCCTCTTTCCGCCCGGCCCCGCGCCGCCGGGTGCCCCATGTCTCGATTCTGAGATCTGAGAAACCACCGCGAATCCCGAGCCCTTTTTGAGATTTTTGTTGATGACTTGAACACGCGGACTACGATAGCCACATGCGATCCCCCGACGCCTTTCACGGTCATCCTGCATACCTGGCGATTTGGATTGTCGCGTATTGGCTTTGCTTCATGCCCGAGATTGTTCTTTCCGTGAAGCTGCGTTCGAGAAAATCTGCTCAGAAATCCGATCAGGGTTCAATGTTTCTTGTGATTCTGGCAGCCAACATGGCCGTCTTGATTGGATTCTTCGTAGCCTTTGCCTTCCCGGGATTTTCCATCGATGCCGGCTGGAAGATTTCTTTTGACGCGGGAATTGCGGTCTGGTTGAGCGGCGCATTCTTCCGTTTTTATTCCATGCGCACGCTGGGAAGGTTTTTTACCTACGACGTGGCAATTTCGACCGGGCAGAACCTGATCGAGCACGGTCCCTATCGCTGGCTTCGCCACCCGTCCTATCTGGGTTCGCTGGTGGCCTACATCGGTTTCGGCATGACGCTTACGAACTGGCTGGCTATCTTCCTGCCTGCACTCTGCCTTGGAGCCGCGTTCGCGTACCGCATCCGGGTTGAAGAGCGAGCGCTCCTGCAAGGGCTCGGCTCCAGGTACAACGAGTACATGGGACGCACATGGCGGCTGATTCCATTTGTGTTCTGAGATAATGAGAAGCAAAGTCGAACCGCTCAAAGCGCTTTTCGCGGGCGCCCTTGGCAAGGGGCGAGAGCTAGAGTTCGCCGCGCATATCTTCCACCGCAGCTAAGGGCGCTTGCCGCCGGGCCGCTTTCCCCCAGGCCGCGCCCCGCCGCGCTTGTCTCCTGAGCCTCCCGGCTTGCCCTTGAAGCCGGACCTCGAGAACCCGCCCGCTTTGGACCTGCCCACGGAACCGGGCTTGCTCTTGCCACCCTCGGCCTTTCGATCGAAGTTCGGCTTGGGCTTCCATCCCGAGACGGTCTTCCGCTCTGGCCGGAATCCCTCAGCGCCTTCGCTGCGGGGCGTGGAAGGCCGCGACGGACGGCTTGCGGACGACTCTCCCCCCTCATCGCGCCCGAAAGGCCGCTTCGCCGGGCCGGCCGAGCTGCGTCCTGGGCCAGTGCTCTCATACGGACGCCTTCCGCCCAAAGCGGGCCGTGCATCCGCGCCTGCGCGTGGTCCGCTGCGTCCAGCCCCGGCGCCCGCGCCGTACGAGCGTCCAGCGGGCTTGCCCGGTTTGCTGCTGGGCCTCGGCCCCCCCGCCCGCGGCTTGCCGCTGCTGGTGGTGAAGGGCCGCGCCAACCCGCCCTCACTGCGGAATGGCCGGGCTGAACTGGAACGGCCGCCACTCGAGCGCTCCGCCCCCGCACGGCCAAATCCCCCACGCGGTGCTGGAGGCCGGCCTGAGACGGGACGGTCGGTCAGGGGCCTTTCCGAGCGCCCAAAATCCTGAACCGGCTCGATGTGCAGACGCGAAGGCTTCTTCGGACCCATTTCCTCCATCGGCTCCGGCGCTGGACGCCGCGTCGTCTCCGGCCTTGGCGCAAACGGCTTCTTGAACGGCGGCCGTTCCCCAGCCTGCGGCTTTTTCCATGCCGGCTTGGACGGAAAGCTCCGCCCAGCAGCGGGCCGATCCCCAAAGGGCTTTCCGGCTCCCGGCTTGGCCCCATACGTCCGTCCCGCTGGCTTGTCCCCATAAGTACGTCCGGCCACCGGCTTGCCGTCATAGCTCCGCCCAGCCGCCGGACGGCCTTCGCCCGCCGCTCCTGCCCCAAACCGTGCCGGTGGCCGTCCAACCCGCTCATCCTTCTTCCACGCCGGCCAAGCCGGAGGCCCGCCCGCCGGCCGTCCAGCGCCGAATTTTGCTGGTCCCGCCCCGAACTTCGCCGGACCCGGCCCGCTCCGAACCGGCCTGTCCGTCCCAAACGCCTTCTTGGGCTTGTAGTCTTTCGGTCCCGCGGCAGGCTTCTCTCTCCGCGCCTTGAAAGCCGGCTTTTCCGGCGGCAGCGAGTCCACCAGGTTCCGGCGCCGAATCTCCTTGGCCTTGGGCGTCTTCAGCTTCCCGTCGGCAGCCTTGCGCAGCAGCTCCAGCTCCTGCGCATCCAGCTCGCGCAGATGGCCCGGCTCCTGGTCCAGAATCAGCGGCCCGTAGCCTACGCGGCGAATCTTCTCCACAAAGTGCCCAACCTCTTCGAACATCTTGCGCAGCTCGCGGTTGCGGCCCTCGATCAGCACCACTTCGTACCAGGGGTTATCGCCCTGCCGCACCTGCCTGATCCGCGCCGGCGACGTCCGCACCTTGGCCGAACCCGGCTTGCCCTTCTCGATGGCCACGCCCGCGCGCAGAATATCGAGCTCGGCTTCCGAGGGAATCCCGGCCACCTTCACCAGGTAGGTCTTCTCCACCCCCGCCGACGCGCGCGTCAACTTGTTGGCCAGCTCGCCGTCGTTGGTCACCAGCAACAGCCCTTCGCTAATGTAGTCCAGCCGCCCCACAGGGTAGAGCCGCTCCCGCATCTTGTCGAAAAACTGCATCACCGTGGGCCGGCCCTCAGGATCCTTCACCGTGGTCACAAAGCCCCTGGGCTTGTTGAGCACAAAGTAGCGGTGCCGCTCCGCCCCTTGCAGCAGCTTGCCGTCCACGCGGATGTGGTCCCGGCCCGCGTCGGCCTTGGTGCCTAGCTCCGTCACCACCTTGCCGTTTACCTGCACCCGGCCCTGTTCGATCATCTCCTCGGCCTTGCGCCGGCTGGCCACGCCTGCTTGTGCAAGTATCTTCTGCAGCCGCTCCAGCTTGACCGGCGGACGCGCCTTGGGCTGGAACTCCGGTTCCGTCTCATCGCCCTCGTCGCCGCCCGCTTCTTCCTGGGCTTCCGTCTCCGCCTCTTCTTCGGCTTCGCTCGCAGCATCAGCCTGGTCATCGGCTTCAGCAGCAGCCGCGGCTTCGATCGGGTCTTCCTTTTCGGATTCGGGTGTGTCGCTCAACTCCGCTTCGTTCGCATAGGGGCGCTCGTCATCGCTCATGGGAGACAATCTCGGTTTCTGCCTGCTCTGGGGGAGGAGGCGCAGCAGGCGCGGCCTCTGCGGGGGTTGACGCCGCTTCGTCTGCCGGTCGGCCGGCAGGTTGTTCCGTGGCCACAGGCAGTGCATCCGCCGGGCTCACTTCGCTGTCCACCGTCACGGCGGTCTCTTTTTCCTGCTCTGTCTCTTGCTGGGTCTCCTCGGTCGTTTCCTCACCCTGCTCGTCCAGGTCTTCGTCCACTTCGGGAAGCAGATTCTCGCTCTCCGCCGGGGCCGTTTCGCCCCCGCCGGCCATCTCCGCCTCGTCGAACTCCAACTGCGCCATCTTCTCGAACTCCTCCATCGAGGGCAGCTCCGTCACGTCCTTCAGCCCAAACCGCAGCAGAAACTCCTTGGTGGTCTTGTATAGGATCGGCCTGCCGATCACCTGCTTGCGTCCCGCCGTCGCAATCAACTTCCGCGCCAGCAGCGATCCGAACACGCCGCTCGAATCCACGCCGCGAATCTCGTTCACCTCCGGCGCCGTCACCGGCTGCTTGTAGGCAATCACCGCCAGCGTTTCCAGAGCCGGCAAACTCAGCTTCAGCGCCGGCTTCAGCGTTTTCACAAACATCCGCGCCGCATCGTGGCACTCCGGCTTGGTGGCCATCCGGTAGCCGCCCGCAATCTCCTTGATCTCGATGCCCCGGTTGTCGCCGGCATAGCTCGCGATCAGCTCATCGAGCAGCCCCCGCAGCACCACCCGCACCTCGCGGTCGCGCACCCGCGCCAGCCGCCTGGCCTCCGCTTCCTCATCGCCCGCGGAAGGCTCGGTATCGGCCTCAGGCGCTCCCTCGGCCGCGGCAGCCTCAGCCGCCGCCTCGCGATCCGCTTCAGCTCCCCCATCCGTCAGAGTCGCAGGCTCCACGCTCGCCTCCGCTTGCGCAGCTTCGGCCACAACCAGCTCGCCCGCCTGCTCCAGATCCAAATAATCGAACGCCGCATTCAGCAGCGGCAGAGGCTCGCTCGCCTGCGCGGCCCTCTCAGCCTCGGCGGCGGCGGACCGAGCCGCCTCCTCCGCCTTCCACTCCAGCGCGTCGGCGGCAAACAATGCGGCGAGCTGGGCCAGTGTGACCGGCTCCTCCGCGGCGTAAATGACAGCTTCAAGCTTGGCTTTAAGGCTCATTCGGCAATAGGCACCTCAAGTATGGTACCGGAACTGGAGCCGCCCCGCCGACCAACCTGCCCTCAACCCTTGTGCAAGGCGAGGAAAACTCCATGCCGAGCCCACAAAAGCGCCCTCCCGGATTGAAAGTCAATCAGGCGAGGCGCTTCTGCCGCCTTATAAGTGTTAACAGGCTCTAGTAGCGTTGCAGGAAGTCCGGGTCGACCGGGTTTTCAAACAGCGAGGCGTCGCGGGTGACAATCGTCAGGCCCGACGGGGTGACGAAGTAGCGGCGCTTGTCTTCCACCGGGTCGTAGCCGATTACCGTGCCTTCGGGAATGTGGACGTCGCGGTCGATGATGGCGCGCCGGATGCGGCAGTGCCGCCCGATGTTCACGTGCGAGAAGATAATGCTGGCGTCCACGTCCGAGTAGGAGTTGACGCGCACATCCTGCGAGAGCACGGAGTTCGAGACCGAGGCGCCGGAGATGATGACGCCGGCGGTAATCACCGAGTTGACCGCCGTGCCGGTGCGGCCTGGCTCGCCGAAGACGAACTTGGCCGGCGGATACTGGCGGACGCGGGTGCGAATGGGCCAGCTTTTGTCGTAGAGGTTGAAGGTCGGCGAAACCGAGCATAGGTCCAGGTTGGCGTCGTAGTAGGAGTCCAGCGTGCCCACATCGCGCCAGTAGAGCGCCTGTTGCTTGTTCTCGTCGACGAAGTTGTAGGCCATCATCTTCTTCTTGCCCAGCAGACCGGGCAAAATGTCGTGGCCAAAGTCGTGCTTCGAGTTGGGATCTTCGGCGTCGGCGATCAGCGCCTTCAGCAGAATCTCCGTATTGAAGACATAGATGCCCATCGACGCATCCACGGAACCGGGATTAAAGGGAGAGCGGATGCTGGTCGTCGCGGGCTTCTCCTGGAAGCCGAGTACTTCGCCGGCCTTGCCCACTTCGACGACGCCGAACCGCTTCACCTCATCGGGCGCGATGGGCAGCGTGGCCAGGGTGATTTCGGCCTTGGTCTCCTCGTGGTAGGCCAGCATCCGGCTGTAGTCCATCTTGTAGATGGCGTCCCCCTGGAGAATGATCATGTACTTGGGCTGCTCGCTGCCGATCGAGTAGATGTTCTGGTAAACTGCATCGGCGGTCCCCATGTACCAGGCCGAGCCGGTGCGCTGCATGGGCGGCAGAATCTCGAAGAACTCGCCCAGCTCCTGGGCCACGATCCCTGTCCAGCCTTCGCGGATGTGCCGGTTGAGCGAGAGAGCCTTGTACTGGGTGAGTATGTATACCCTCCGCAGCCCCGAGTTGATGCAGTTGGAGAGGGTGATGTCGATGATCCGGTAGTGTCCGCCAAACGGAACTGCCGGCTTGGCGCGATCGCGGGTAAGGGGGAAGAGGCGTTCCCCTTGACCCCCGGCAAGCAGTACTCCAAGTGTGTCTCTCATGGTTGCTCGAACCTGCCTTTTTCTTTTGCCTTTCTGAAAGGCTTACCTGGAAATCATAGGCTCCGCAGTTGGGGACGGCGTCTTTTCCGCCGGCATCTTTCACAGCGCCGTCCCTGAACGGTGGAGAATATCACACGCAGATGAACTTGGCAGCCTGTCTCTTTCCGGCCCCGAACACCGGGACGAATCCTGAAGGGAGGTTGCCGCGGCAGAGGGGGGCGTTTTCCCCGATCGACAGAAAAGGAATAACACACTCCAGACTGCAAGAGCCATCCCCGGCCGGGAATGGCTCTTGCCTTGCCTGGTCTTGAGACCGCTTCAGCGCTTCTTCTTGAACTTGTATTCCACGCCCACCGAGATGGCAAAGTTCACGTCGAATTGCTTGGTGTTGGGGGCGTAGTTGATTCCGTAGTGGGTCATCACGGCGTCGGGCGTGATGCGAAAAACCCAGTGCGCCGACCGGTTCAGGTCCATGTGGCCGCCGACGATGGCGGCAAGAGCAACCTGGTTGTTATAGAAATCGACCGTCGACGGCGGGTTTCCCAGCAGGTCCTTCTCAAAATTGCCGTAGACGCCGCCCACCAGTGCGTGGGCGATGAGGGCTCCATGCTTGTTGTGCGGGCCCAGCCACTCCGGGCCCCCGACAAAGAAGTACTCCGACACGAACGGCCCTTTGATCGCTCCCCCGCCCGGTTCGTCGTGATTGATGCCCGCGCCGCTGGTTCCCAGGTAGCCGCGGCCGCTCGCCTCCACGCCCCAATGCCTGGTCAGCCAGTACGTCCCGCTGATGTCTAGTCCGCCCAGGTTCGAGCCCTGTAGCAGCGTGGGGCCGGCCTTCATGTGGTCGTAGGCCATGCCGAGTGAAACGTCGTAGCGGTTGTTATAGCGCACGCCGGCCAGAGGGTCGACGACAACATAGGTGCCGTTGCCTGCGGTCTGGGCGGCAGTGCTCTGGGCCTGTGCACGGGTTCCGGCGCACAGGGCCAGGGCGGCGACGGCCAGGAGTGAGGAGAAAAATCTTGCTTGGAAACGCATCATTATCCAGCTTACAGGACCGTACCGGCGTGGGACAACGCGAGCCGGCGCATTTACGGGCCGATCTTCTTCAGCAGGCCCTATGGCTCGCATTGCTCCCGCCAGCGCGCCCAGGTCAGGTAGCGTGCAGTCTTGAGGACTTCGACGCTCGCCAGGGCCATCTGGGTAGCCGCCGACTCCGGCTCGATTGGCGGAGCCGCATGGGTGCGCCACTCCACGGGCAGCGAACTGAAGATCAGCCCGGCCCGCTCCAGGTGCGAGGTGCTGGAGACGACCTCGGCCGATTGCCAGCCTTGGGCCTTCATGATCCGCACCGAGTAGCAAGCGTTCTGGATGGTGTCTTCGGACTGCGTTTCGAGCACAATGGCAGAGGCGGGAATGCCCTGGGCCTCGGCGGAACGGGCCATGACCTCCGCTTCGACAAAGCGGTTGTGGGCCGAGGCTCCGCTGAGGATAAGGCGCGGGGCAACGCCACGCTGGTACTCGCGCACGGCCTCAGTGACGCGGGCCAGTTGAGTGGGGGTGGGGTTGCCGTCCGCATCGGCCGGGTTGCCGAGAACGACGATCGCGTCGAAGCGGGTGAGCGCGGTGTTCCCGGCGGGCGCAAGCCCGCGGGCGATGGCTGCCCAGGCCAGGATGGCCAGCACGGCTGCCGCGGCTGCCAAAGCGAGCCGAAGCTTCCAGGCGAACGGCTTGCGCCGGGCCTTGCGGCGGGGCGGCTTGCGGCGGGGTCCTGGGGGGGGACTGCTGGGTGGGCTGGCGGTGCGGCGCAAGGTGAGTCTCCTCCAGCCTTCACTTTAATCGAGCCTGGAGAGCCGGTTGTGCGGCCCGCGGCTCAGGAGCCTTCGTTGGCGCCCCAGGAGGTGAGGACAAAATCTTTCAGCGGCTTGCGCTGACGGGGAGCAACTTCGCGGCCGAGGAGTTGTTCGTTGGCCAGGGCAGCGGGCTCACCCTGATAGCCGAGGGCGATGACGGAGCCGAGGACGTAATCCTCCGCGATTCCGAAGGTCTGGCGGGCGGCTTCGTGGTTGTAGCCGGCCATCTGGTGGGTGACGAGGCCGAGGGCTGCGGCCTGCAGCGTGAGGTAAGACGCTGCTGCGCCCAGGTCGTAGAGGGCGTACTCGTTGGGAAGGCCGTTGTGGGCGAATTTGGCGCTGGCCACGCCCAGGATGAGGACCGGCGCGGCGCCCGCCCAGGTCTGGTTGAAGCCCACCAGCGTGGAGAATATCTTGTTGTACGTGTCGGAGTTGCGTGCGCCTGCCAGGAACAGCCAAGGCTGCTCATTCGAAGACGACGCCGCCCACCGGGCGGCTTCAAAGGCCTTCTCCAGGTCTGCTGGGCTGACCTCGCGCTCAGAGAAGGAGCGCGGGCTCCAGCGGGAGTGAAACAGCAGCAGAACACCCTCGACGGGCGGGGCGAGCTTGACGCGATTGACTTCGTCGATCGACAGGGTCATGGGGAGAGGCTCCTTGAGCGGAATCGGGTTTGCCAGTTCGATTCAGACCGAAAGAACAAAGATTCTTTCGGGCAGGAATCGAGGATCGCGGACCGGCTGGCCGGGGCTAAGGCTTGGGCCGCTTGTAGAAAGGAGCCCGCACCTGTTTCGCGCGCGCGGTTTGGGTGGGGCGAACCTGCACCAGAACGTCTTCCCCTGATTGCGCCACCGCACTGGGAACGAGCGCAAAGGCGATGTTGGTCTTGAGGAAGGGCGCCGGCGACCCGCTGGTGATTGCGCCGATCGAGCTTCCGTCCAGTGAAAGCACGGAGTACCCGTCGCGGGCAATGCCCCGCTCCACCATCTCCAGGGCAATCAGCTTGCGCGCCGGGCCGCCCGCCGCCCGGATGCCGGCCAGGGCCTTCCTGCCGATGAACTCCCCCTTCTCCGCATTGTCCAGCTTCAGCCAGTGGTCGAGATTGGCCTCGAAGACGTTGATCGTGTCGGAGATTTCGTGCCCGTAGAGGGCCATGCCGGCCTCCAGGCGCAGGGTGTTGCGCGCGCCCAGGCCGCAGGGCCGGATGCCGAACTCCGCTCCCGCACGCAGAAGCTCCTCCCATACCTTGGTCGTGGTCGCCTCGTCGGCCGCGAGATAGACTTCAAAGCCGTCTTCGCCGGAGTAGCCGGTGCGGGCAATCAGCACGTTGGCCACGCCCGCAACCGTACCGAAAGTGAACCAATAGTTCTTGATCGCCGCAAGGTCGGTTTGGGTAAGTTTCTTCAGGGTTTCAAGCGCGCGCGGCCCCTGCACCGCCAGTTGCGAATAGTACGCCGAGTAGTCGGAGATGTGGATGGATGGGAAGCTGCCCACCTGGCGGCGAATCCAGGCGTAATCCTTGTCCTTGGTGCCCGCGTTCACCACCAGCAGATAGTCGTTGGGGCTGAGCCGATGGACCAGAATGTCGTCGACGAATGTTCCCTCCGGCGTGAGCAGCGCGGAGTAGTGTGCCTGGCCGTCCTTCAATCGCGAGGCGTCGTTCATGGTGATGTGCTGCACGGCGGCCAGCGCCCCCGGCCCCCGGAACTGGATCTCGCCCATGTGCGACACGTCGAACAGACCGACACCGGTGCGCACGGCCAGATGCTCGGCCATCAGGCCGCCGCCGGGCCCAGGGTACTCGACCGGCATGTCCCAGCCGCCGAAGTCCACCATCTTGGCCTTCAGGGCGCGGTGTGTGGCGTTCAAGGCGGTCTTCTTCAATTCGGAAGCTGCGGGAGCGGCAATCTGTTCGGCTGCGCTGGGCGGGATGGGCGTGGTCATGGTGTGCTCCTTTGGTACTGTGCTTACGATAGGGAGTGAGCGCTTGCGGGGTCAACCGCCTGCTTGGAGCACCCCGCGTCCGGCTAGAGAGCCGCAGGTCGCATGCTTCGGAGGGAGCCGGGGGCTTCTGCCCCCGGAAAGAGCGCGACTTTGCGCGGCCTTCAGGCCCGGCTCTTCGCCGCACTAAACTGAAGCAGAGAGGACCGAAGGATTGAATCATGTGCGCGGGTTTGTCATGCTGCTGGCGGCGGGGTTTGCCCTCTGGAAGGGATGGAAGATTCATACCGGCTCGCACGCCTGGATGGCCTATGGCCTGGCGGCTGCGGCGCTGGCGCTGGCGGTTTGGCACCTGACGCGGCCGGCGGATGGACGCAGGGTTTGATGGGCGCCGCGCGAAGCGGGCGACAGCTTGCCTTGGGAATGCAGTTCATTGCCGCCGCAGGATGGGCGCTCACCTCCGGCCTGCGGAGGTCCCCTATTTGCGCCGCGCCCGCCAGAACGACGAGACGCTGAGGTAAAGGAACAGCAGCACGATTCCAGCGGCGATCAGAAATGTCCGGTGGTCGGGCCCGTGCGCCCAGCTCAGGCGCGTCTTCCACACTGTGGGGCCGAAGACCACCACCGGCAGAAAGAAGAAAACCCCAACGACTTCAAGCCAGATGATTCCGCCCACGCGGCGAAAGGGACGCAGGAAGCCGCCCACCCCGGCGGCAACGCCGCGCGTGGCCTGCCCGGCAACCTGCCCGGCGGCCCGTGTTTGCGCGGGGCCGGGGACAGCGGGAGCAGCCGGCGGGCTGGCGGCGGCCTGGGCTTGGGCCGCAACGCGCTCGCCGGCGATGCGCCCGGCCACGCGCAGCCCGATGCCAAGGGCTCGCCCGATGGATTGCGGTTTCATTTCGCTTTGATGGTATCAGCGCGGACGTGCTTTGCTCCTCCGGCGCGGATGGTTCTCCCAGTTCCCGGTTGCTCTCCGGCTGCGTTGCAAGTAAGGTAGAGGAATCGCGAACAGCTACCGGCGCTTTACGAACGGGCGCAGGCCGCCGAACCGGGAACGCCGAACCAGGAACGCCGATCTTGGAAGTTGGGAGGTACCTATGAAAGCCCGTCTGCGCGAGTTGATTCAGCAACTGGGAGAGGCGATCCACGAGTCGGTGATTGAGAGCGAGCAGATCGCCGGGGTGGTGCAGGACATTCGCCGCCACGGCTTCGACGTGCTGCTGATGCTGGAAGCGACCATCGGGCTGAACGAAGTGTCGGTCAGGGAAAGGTTTGAGGGCACGCCCGCCGGAACAGAAGGTACGGATGGGAACGCCGAAGCCGGCCCCTTCACGCAGACCGATCTGAGTTTCCTCAAGTCGCTCCGCATCTCTGTCGAGGGCGAGGCAGAGAATGCCTCCGAGTCCGACACGGAATAGGACGGCCTGGAGCCGCCGTCTGCCCTACAGCGGAAAACAGGCCGTAAAATAGTTGCATGCTGCGCGTAAAATTGCTGGACCCGTGCGCCCGCGCCCCCGTCGTAGCCCACCCCGGCGAAGACCTCGGATACGATCTTTTCGCTCTTGAGGGTGTGGTGCTGACGCCCCACGCCACCGTCAGGGTGCGCACCGGCATCGCGGCCGAGGCGCGCCATCCGGCCACCGGCGTCCCGCTCGGCCTCCTGGTGCGCGACCGCTCCTCCATGGCGGCAAAGGGGATAGCCACCACCGCCGGCGTCATCGATGCCGGCTACCGCGGCGAGATTCTCATCCTGATGACGAATCTCGGCAAAGCCCCCTTCGAGCTCAAGACCGGCGAAAAGATCGCCCAGATGATTCCCGTCCCCGTGCTCACCGGCGCCGTGGAAACCGTGGACAGCCTGGAAGACTCCGCCCGCGCCGATAGGGGATTTGGCAGCTCGGGGACCTAAAGCGGTCCACAACTCGCCTGTCCTTTGCGGCTCTGGGAAGAGCGGCTTTTTCTTCTCCGGGGTGGTTTGGCCGGTTTCGCGGTCGATTTCGCCGAGGCGGGATCCAACCCCGGTTCGCGGTCTGGCTGCCCGTAAGTCCTTTATTTTTTCTGAGGCTCCCGCAGATTGGCAGCCTTAAGCTAAATGTAACTGCTTTGTTTTCTTCACAAAGGCGAGGCCCAAACAGCTAAGTGTCCTGTTTTCAACAAAAGGAGGGAGGGGTGGGGGTCCGGACGCCCTTTCACAGTAAAAGGCCCTGTTCCGTTCAGGCTTCCAGGAACCATTGTGCGCCGGGAGATGGAAATAATCTGCAACGGAGTGCGCTGAGCTGCGCGCCTCTGGTGTGCTGTCTCGGAACTTGGGTCCAGTCCACCTGAAGTGTCTGTGTGGTCGCTGATTGGAGGTTTCGGTCCATCCATTCAGCTGCTTCTGCTCCGGGATTTTGAGCTAATTTGTGCTACCGGGTTGGGCATCCCGGATATTTGGGACTTCCAGGAGCTTGGGGAATCAGTAAGTTACATGTTTTCAATGGCGGTTTGAGTCCTGCCCTGACACTTCTTGCGGCTCAGAACGAGTTTCTCCGGAGTCTGCCGCCCTCCCGGAACCGTCTTAAGTCCCTTTGCGTAGTGAAATCAAGGGCAAAACTGCCCGCAAACAGGGCAAAGCAGCCCTCATTCAGGGGAAAGCGGCACGAGTCGGCCCGCCTTCGCAACCACGGAACGCGGCCAGAATGGGTTCTGGCTCGTCCATAGGAATAGCCATCCCGCACGAACTGGCGCCCGACCTTTCGCAAATCAGGAAGACGGGGCAGGGGCCGCGCAGGGTCTGCCGGGGAGATAGGGTTTACCGAACAAACAGCTTTCAACTAGAAGAGGAACCTCTGATTAAGCCCTGATCAACGCCGGGTATGCCCTCAGGGGCTAAAAAGCCCAAGTTGATTTAGCAACATTTGCGGCACGACTGAAGTCGTGCCCTTTCAAAACATCGGCTTGTTCACGGGTTTCCTAACAACTCGGTCAACGAAAGCGGGTCAATGCAATTCCTTGAGGCCTTCAAACTCGCGCTGCAATCGCTGTGGGCCAACAAGCTCCGCACCATCCTTACGCTCATCGGCGTGGTGATGGGCGTGGCCTCGGTGATCATGGTCATCACGCTGGTCAACGGCGCCAACAAGTACGTCTCCACCAAGCTCTCGGGCTATGGGGCCGACGTGTTTACCGTCACCCGCATGTCCAGCGTCATCTTCTCGGCCGACGATTATTTCCGGTATCAGAAGCGCAAGATCCTGCGCATCGAGGACTACGAGGCGATCCGCGACAACTGCACCGAGTGCAGCGAGGTGGGCGCGCTGCTGGACCGGTCTACCAATGTGGTCTACAACGGCCACTCCAGCAACAACACCGAGGTGCGCGGTTACACCTGGACCATGCTGGCGCTGAACAACATCGACATTGCCCTGGGCCGCGGCTTTACCCCCGGCGACGACGAAAAGGGAACCCACGCCGCCGTCATCGGCTACGACATTGTGGACAACCTCATGCCGGACGGCGACCCTCTCGGCAAGGAGATTCGCGTCGACGGCATCCCCTACACCGTGGTCGGCGTTGGAGATCGCCAGGGCAAGACCCTGGGCCAGTCGCAGGACAACTGGGTCGCCGTGCCCATCACCACCTTCCAGCAGACCTACGGCTACAACGACTCGGTGGACATCTACGCCCGCGCGGCCGGCAACGCCGAGGTGATGGAGCGCGCCAAGGATGAGGTGCGCGTGCTGATGCGCTCCCGCCGCCACAACGCCGTCGGCCAGCCGGAAGACTTCGAGATCGAGACCAACGACACCTTCCTCGACATCTGGAAGCAGATCAGCGCCCTGTTTACATGGATCGTGCTGGGCATCGCCTCCATCTCGCTGGTGGTGGGCGGCATCGTCATCATGAACATCATGCTGGTCTCGGTGACCGAGCGGACCCGCGAAATCGGCGTGCGCAAGGCGCTGGGCGCGCGCCAGCGCGACGTGCTGCTCCAGTTCCTGATCGAAAGCGCGACCATGTCTCTGGCCGGCGGCGCCATCGGCGTTCTGTTCGGCGTGCTGGTGGCCAAGCTCATCACCATGATCGTCGGCTTCCCCACCAACGTTCAGGCCTGGAGCGTGTTTCTCGGCCTGTTTGTGGCCGCCGCCACCGGCATCTTCTTCGGCGTCTACCCCGCCAGCAAAGCCGCCAAGCTGGACCCGGTGGCGGCACTGAGGGCGGAAATGTAAGAGCAGATGACAGGTTACAGATGACAGATGACAGTTTTCACCGAAGAGCAGATGACAGGTTACAGATGACAGGTTACAGATGACAGATGACAGTTTTCACCGAAGTGCAGATGACAGGTTACAGATGGCAGATTGCAGATGGCAGATTGCAGATGAAAGCTTCAGAGTGCTCGGGCAAGAAATCAGCCTTACAAAGAACGGGTGAGGAATGACGAGTTTGTCGGTAGTAAAGAATGATCTGACATAGATGGAATCGCGAACTGTAACCCGTCGTCTGTAACCTGAAAGGCAGTATTTCAATGATCCAATCATTTCGAGAATTGCAGATATGGCAGAAGTCGATGCAACTGGCAGTGGCAGTTTATCGATTGACGCGGGATTTCCCCCGCGAAGAGCTCTATGGTTTGTCTAGCCAAATGCGGCGCTCCGCGGTTTCTGTGCCGAGTAATATCGCGGAAGGGCAAGGGAGGCTGAACCTGGGCGAGTTCAGACAATTTCTGGGAATTGCACGCGGTTCAAATTGCGAGCTACAAACACAACTGGAGATTGCACGTGCTCTTGGCTTTGGTGGTCCTCAGTTACTGAACGAAGCGGATGGTCTATCGCACGAAGTCGGGAAAATGATCTACGCATTTTTGGATTCCCTGAAGGAGTAGCCGTCAGCGCGCTCAAAACTGTCATCTGTCATCTGTAACCTGTCATCTGTCGCCCCTCGGAGTTTCCATGGCTCAAGGACAAACCCGCGAATCCGTAAAGATGGCGCTCGATACGCTGCGCGCGAACAAGCTGCGCTCCGGTCTTACCATCCTCGGCATCGTCATCGGCGTCACCACCGTGATCGCCATCTCGTCGATCATCAACGGCCTCAACAACCGCGTCTCCGACTTTGTCAGCTCGCTCGGCTCCAACGTCATCTGGGTCTTCCACCTGCCGGTCATCGGCGTGCGGCCGACGACCGAGCAGCTGACCCGCAAGAAGCTGACCATCGACGACGTCTACGCCCTGCGCCAGTTGCCCCACGTGCTGGCCGCCGACGGCGGTTACCAGCACGTCAAGCCCATGTTCCGCGTGGGCGACGTCAGCGTCAAGTACAACGGCAAGAAGGTCGCCTCCACCATCTTGCAGGGCTCCACGGCCGAGATCGGCGAAGTGACCGACCTGACCTTGTCCGCGGGCCGCCTGTTTACCGACGACGAGGACCAGCGCGCCGCGCACGTGGTGGTGATTGGCCACGACACCGCCGAGGAGCTGTTTGGCGCCGAGCCCCCGATCGGCAAGGAAGTCGCAGTGGAAACCGGCCTCTACACCGTGATCGGCGTCCTCGACAAGCGCAAGCAGCCATTCGGCGGCGGTAAGAACCCCAACGACAACATGATCTACTTCCCCCTGGGAACCTTCCACAACCTGCATCCGGAGGACAAGGACATGTGGGTCAGCGTGAAGTACGACGACCCCAAGAACAAGGCGCTTGTGCAGGAGGAGATTCGCGAGCTGCTGCGTATCCGGCGCAAGGTCAAGGTGCAGGCCGAGGACAACTTCGAGATCTTCGGCCCGGACTCGCTCACCAAGTTGTGGGGCCAGCTTACCGGCGGCCTGGTCATCTTCATGATCGCCGTCTCGTCGGTGGGCCTCATGGTCGGCGGCGTCGGGGTCATGAACATCATGCTCGTCTCCGTCACCGAGCGCACCCGGGAGATCGGCATCCGCAAGGCCATCGGCGCCACCAGGCGCACCATCCTTACCCAGTTCACCATGGAGGCGGTCACCCTCTGCGCCGTGGGCGGCGTCTTCGGCGTCCTGGTGGGCGCCGTGATCACCTGGATTGTCTACTTCCTGCCGATCGGGCTCCCGGCCACACTCTCCACGCTCTGGGTCTCGATCGGGTTTGGCGTTTCCTGCGCCATCGGCCTCCTCTTCGGCATCTATCCCGCCTGGAAAGCCGCTAACCTCGACCCCATCGAAGCCTTGCGCTACGAATAAAGACAGCTCGAAGTTCACGGTTCTCAGTTGTCCCGCACCGCAGCATCGGGCCCGGCAATGGGCATAGAATGCACTTTGAACTGAAAACTGGTTCCCATGCTCCTCGCCGAAGCGTTCCAACTCGCACTGCAATCGCTCTGGGCCAACAAGCTCCGCAGCATCCTCACGCTGCTCGGGGTGGTCATCGGGGTTGCGTCCGTGATCACTGTGGTCACGCTGACCAACGGCGCCAAGGGATTCGTCACCAGCAAGATCAACACCTACGGGGCCAGCGTGGTGACCATCAGCAAGATGCCGCAGACCTTCATGACCATCGACGAATACCTTTCCTTTCAGAAGCGCAGGGACGTCACCTACGACGACTACAAGGCGATCGTTTCCGCATGCAAATCCTGCGTCTCGGTGGGTGCGCAGCGCAACTCCAACGGCAAGGTTGTCTATCAGACCAAGTCCACCACCGACACCGGCATTCGCGGTTGGACCTGGACCATGCCCCCCATCTCGAATCTCAACATCGACCAGGGTCGGTCCTTCACCGAACTCGAAGACGAGCATTCGGCCCACGTCGCCATCATCGGTTACGACGTGGTCGACAACGTGCTCGGCTTCGGCGACCCGCTGGGCAAGGAGATTCGCGTCGACGGCACGCCCTACACGGTCATCGGGGTTGGCGAGCGCCAGGGCAAGATGCTGGGGATGAGCATGGATAACTGGGTGGCCATTCCGCTCACGACCTTCCTTCACACGTACGGCGCGCAAGGCAGCTTGACCATCTACGTCAATGCCGGCGGCGGCGGCGAAGTGATGGACGTGGTCTTCGACGAGCTGCGCATGATCATGCGCACCCGCCGCCACCTGGCCCCCAATGGTCCCGACGCCTTCTCGATCGACACCAGCGCCACCTTCGGCAACCTGCTCACCCGGATGCTCAACAACTTCGGCGCCGTGGTGGTCGCCATCGCCGGCATCTCCCTGGTCATCGGCGGCATCGTCATCATGAACATCATGCTGGTCTCCGTGACCGAGCGCACTCGCGAAATCGGCGTGCGCAAGGCGCTCGGCGCCCGCCGCAACGATATCCTCCTCCAGTTCCTCATCGAGTCCGCTACCATGTCGCTGGTGGGCGGCGTCATCGGCGTTGTGCTGGGCGTCGGCGTGGCCCAAATCATTACCTGGGCCATCTCGTTCCCATCGGCGGTGGAAATCTGGTCCATCCTGGTCAGCCTGTTTGTCGCCACCGGAGTCGGTTTGTTCTTCGGCGTCTACCCCGCTTACAAGGCCGCGGAACTCGATCCCATCGTCGCCCTCAGAGCGGAGCTATAAGCCATGCGACTCGGCAACTCAAAAGAATCGGTGCGCATGGCGCTGGAAACTCTGCGCAAGAACAAGCTGCGCTCCGGCCTCACCGTGCTCGGCATCTCCATTGGCATCTCCACCGTCATCCTCATCTCCTCGGCCATCAACGGACTCAACACCAACATCGACACCTTCGTGAAGTCCCTCGGCACCAACGACCTGTGGGCCTTCCAATTCGTGCCCTTCGGCCAGCGCCCCACCACCGAGGAACTGAATCGCAAGAAACTCACCTTCGAAGACGGCATAGCCATGCGCAGCCTCCCCTACGTCGTCGCCGTCGACCCCGGACTCACCTACCAGAACTTCCAGACTGGCCTGGGCAGCGTCTCGGTGAAGGCCGGCACGCACAAGATCTCCAACACCATCCTCAACGGAAGCACCTCGGCCGTGAAGCAGACCAACGATATCGAAATGTTGGAGGGCCGCATGTGGACCGACGACGAAGAGACCCGCCGCGCCAACGTCGCTGTCCTCGGTCACGATGCCGCCGAGGATCTGTTCCCCGACAGCTCTCCGCTGGGCAAGGATATCGATTGCGAAGGCGACATCTTCACCGTGATCGGCGTTCTCGATCTCCAGCCCCAGCCCTTCGGCACCGGCCGCAACACCCAGGACAACGCCGTCTACTTCCCCGTCGAGACCTTCCAGAAAATCCATCCCGAGGTCAAGGACTTCTGGATCACCATCAAGTACGACGACCCCTCCCACAAGGCTATCGTCACCGAAGAGATCCGCGAACTGCTGCGCATTCGCCGCGGCGTTCGCACCCAGCAGGACGACAACTTCGCCATCTTCAGCCCCGACTCGCTGACCCGCCTGTGGAACCAACTCACCGGCGGACTGTTTCTGTTTATGGTTTGTGTCTCTTCCGTCGGCCTTATTGTGGGCGGAGTGGGCGTGATGAACATCATGCTGGTCTCGGTGACCGAGCGCACCCGCGAGATCGGCATCCGCAAGGCCATTGGCGCAACCAAGAAGAACATCCTGCTGCAGTTCACGCTGGAAGCCGTCACTCTCTGCGCCGTGGGCGGGGTCATCGGCATCCTTGCCGGAGCCCTGTTCACCCTGATTCTGCATTTTGCCGTGTCGTTCCTCCACGCCGCTCTGTCCACAACCTGGGTCCTCATTGCCTTCGCGGTTGCCTGCGCCATCGGTCTCATCTTCGGCATTTATCCGGCCTGGAAAGCCGCCAACCTGGATCCGATCGAGGCGCTGCGGTACGAGTAAAGCAGGGGTCAGGGGTCAGGGGTCAGGGGTCAGGGGTGGCCTTCAGGGGAGATGCGGCGCTCGTCACGGCAGAAGTCGACCAGTTAAGGCTAGAATCGAGGGCGAACAATCCGGTCAAGGGCGATCGCGGACAGGAAGTCGGCAATGCAACTCTGACCCCTGATCCCTGAACCCTGACCCCTGTTCTTCTATGCCCCAGGGACACAGCCACGAATCGGTCAAGATGGCGCTCGATACGCTGCGCACAAACAAGCTGCGCTCCGGCCTGACCATCCTCGGCATCGTCATCGGCGTGACCACCGTGATTACCATCTCCTCGGTCATCAACGGGCTCAACAACCGGGTCTCCGACTGGGTTACGTCCATGGGTTCCAACGTCTTCTGGGTCTTCCACATGCCCCTGATCAGCATCAACCCCACCACGGAGATGCTTACCCGCAGGAAGCTTACTGTCGACGACGCGCTGGCTATGCGCGACCTGCCCCACGTGGTGGCGGCGGACGCCGAAATCCGCCATGTCAACGAGCAATTCCATGTGGGCGACGTCAGCGTCAAGTACAACGGCAAGAAAGTGGCCGGCGCATTCCTGGTGGGTGCCACCGACCAGCTTGAGGCTGTCTCCAACCTCTCCATCCAGCAGGGGCGCATCTGGAACGACGCCGAAGATGCGCGCCGCGCCCACGTCTGTCTGGTCGGCCACGACACCGCCGAATTGCTTTTTGGCGACGAGGACCCCATCGGTAAGGACGTGAACGTCGGTCCCAGTCTGTACACGGTGATCGGCGTGGTGGACAAGCGCAAGCAGCCCTTCGGCTCGGGCAAAAACCCTGCCGACAATGGCGTCTACTTTCCCCTGGGCACATTTCACAACCTCTACCCCGAACTCAAGGACGTGTACATCGCTTTGAAGTACGACGACCAGAAGAACAAGGACCTGGTCGAAGAGGAGATCCGCGAGAGGCTGCGCATTCGGCGCAAGGTCAAGGTGGAAGCCGACGACAACTTCGAGATCATGAGCCCCGACTCGCTGAGCAAGCTGTGGAGCCAGCTCACCGGCGGCCTGGTCGCCTTCATGATCGCCGTCTCCTCGGTCGGCCTGATGGTCGGCGGCGTGGGGGTGATGAACATCATGCTGGTTTCGGTGACGGAGAGAACGCGGGAGATCGGAGTGCGCAAGGCGATGGGCGCCACCAAGCGGAACATCCTGGCCCAGTTCACCACCGAGGCGGTGACTCTGTGCGCCGTGGGCGGCGTCTTCGGCGTGCTCACCGGCGCGGTCATCACCTGGATTGTCTATCTGCTTCCCATCGGCCTGCCCGCCACGCTCTCCACCCTGTGGGTTTCCATCGGCTTCGGCGTCTCCTGCGCCATCGGCCTCATCTTCGGCATCTACCCCGCCTGGAAGGCGTCCAACCTCGACCCGATTGAGGCGCTGCGGTACGAGTGAAGCAGTTCACAGTTGTCAGTTCACAGTTCACAGTTGTCTGTGGCCGGGGTGGTCTTTCGGCGTATTTGACTGGATAGCTGGTGAGATGAGGGACTTTGAGGTGCGGCTTGGAATCGGCAACGGCCCCGTGCCATGACCGCGAGCTGCGAACTGAAGACTGAAAACTGACCGCTGACAACCGGCTTGCTAGACTTACCCCAGCCATGCCGCACGCCATCGCCCAATCCGTAGAGATACTCACCGCGGTGCTCACCGTGGCGGGGATGGGCTACTTTCTGGCCGCGCTGATTGCCGCCCGCGCGTTCTTATCGGCCCGCCGTGCGCGGCTCGCCGCCTTCGCTCCGGGCGTGAGCATCCTCAAGTCGCTCAAGGGGCTCGATCCCGGCATGATCGAAGCCTTCCGCAGCCACTGCAGGCAGGCTTATGCGGGCGAGTACGAATTGCTCTTTGGCGTCTCCTCGCCCGGCGACCCGGCTGCTGCGGCCGTCGAACAGCTCAAGCAGGAGTTTCCCTCGCTCTCCATCCGGCTTGTGGAGTGCCCGGCGAACCTGGGCGCCAACGGCAAGGTCAGCAACCTGGTGCAGTTGGCCGCCCACGCCCGCTACGACTTTCTGCTCATCAACGACTCCGACATCACCGTATCTCCCCGCTATCTGGAGCGCGTCATGGGTAGCTTCGTCTTCCTCCGGACAGCTTCGGACGCTGGCAAGGCTTCGCGGGAGGTCGGCCTGGTCACCGCCCTCTACCGCGGCCGCGCCCACTCCACGCTCCCTTCGCGGCTTGAAGCTCTGGGCATCGCGACCGATTTCCAGGCCGGCGTGCTGCTGTCGCGTCTCATCGAGGGCGGCCTGCACTACGGCCTGGGCTCCACGCTGGCCGTCAGCCGCGCCGCGCTCGACAAGATCGGCGGCTTGCAAACTTTGGTCGATCACCTGGCCGACGACTACGAACTCGGCGCCCGCATCGACAAGGCCGGCTACCGCGTCGCCCTCAGCGCCGAAGTCGTCGAAACCGCTATCCCCGCCTACACCTGGCGCGGCTTCCTCGATCATCAGCTCCGCTGGGCCCGCACCGTCCGCGAGGCGCGGCCCTGGGGCTATGCGGGCCTCATCTTCACCCACGGCCTGTCTTGGGCACTGCTCAACGTGGTAGCCAGCGGCCTGAGCCCGTTAAGCTTGTGGCTCCTGGCCCTGAGTTTCTTCCTGCGCC
Source organism: Occallatibacter sp. (assembly GCA_031296215.1). Lineage (GTDB taxonomy): Bacteria > Acidobacteriota > Terriglobia > Terriglobales > Acidobacteriaceae > Telmatobacter. The sequence continues at coordinate 857 of JARLGE010000008.1, read as the reverse complement.
TCTCCCTGGCCATGACGGTCGGCGTCCAGGTGCTGGCCGACCACCAGACCCTGCCGACGCTTTGGCTCCTGCCGCTGCGCGACCTGGTGGCCATGGCCGTCTGGGCTTTCGGCTTCGCCGGCAACACCATCGTCTGGCGCGGGGAGGAGTTCGAACTCAGGCGGGGACAACTGAAGAAACTGTCGGGTCCGCCGAACTGAGCCGCCGAAATTCGGAACCTTTTAACACTCCAGGCGTATCATCCTGTGTGGTTATCCACGCATCGCGAGGGGTGCGAGCGTGGAGTCGCGGAAAGAGCCATGCGATGGAACGGCCCATCCAATCCCGGCGAGAACTGGCGGCTGAGATGCGCTCCGCACGGCGCAACGCCGTCCCGAACGACGGCAAAAGGGCTCACCGCAAAGAACGGGTGGAACTGGTTTACGACCTTCGCCAGCCGGATGGCTCATCCGACCGTTTCTATGAGGAGGTTGCCGCGTTCTCCGATCGGCTGCTCGAGCAGATCGATCTCCGCGCCGGACCCACCGTCCGCGCTTACAGCTGCTTTGTCCAGAGTCAATTAAGAGAGCCCCCGCGCAGCCTGGGCGAGTATTCCATGGAACTGCTCACGCTGGGGATGACGGTCGTGCAGTACGGCGGTGCGGCCGGGAGAGCGCCGGGCTGGGCAGTCAGGCTGGCGCGCAACCTCTTCACGCTGCGCCGCAAATCTTCATGGATCAAGCCGGCAACCGACCTTGCGCGCGCAGTGCTCACCCGGCACTTCCTCATGCCCCGCTCCGACCGCAAGCCAACCCCGTCGCAAGCCTCGCTCGACCGTTTGCCGCGCCTGGTCGAATGGATGCAGGCCACGGGGGAGT
>JARLGE010000340.1 GCA_031296215.1 Occallatibacter sp. | reverse complement strand
GTCTCTTCCACTTCGGCGATGGCATCGGCATCGAGCAGCTCACGCAGATCGGCCTCGCCGAGAAGTTCGCGCAACTGGTCCTGATCGATGGTGAGGGCCTGAGCGCGGCGCTCGGCCAGGGGCGCATCGCCGTCGTAGAGGAAATTGGCCACGTAGCTGAACAGGAGCGATGCAGCGAAGGGCGAGGGCTTGCGCGTGTCGACGACGTGCACGCGGAGCTTCCGCTCTTCCACCTCCTTGAGAATCTCCACCAAGGAAGACATGTCGAAGACATCGCGCAGGCATTCGCGATAGGCTTCGAGGAGCAACGGAAACTTCGGATAGCGCGAGGCCACGCTCAACAGATCATACGAACGCTTTCGCAATTGCCAGAGCGGGGATCGCGCATCGGCACGACGGCGCGGCAGCAGCAGTGCGCGTCCCGCGGCCTCGCGAAAACGGCCTGCGAACAAGGCAGTGGTTCCGAGCTGGCGAAGAACGAGCGCCATGGCCTCGGCGCTTTCGACCAGAAACCAATTCGCATCCGGCGGTTCATCGGTGTCGGGAAAGCGCAGAACGAATCCGTCGTCGCCCCACAGCATCTCGACTTCAGGGCCGCCGGCGGCGCGGATGCGCGCGCTCACCGCCATGGCCCAAGGAATGTGGATGCGGCTGCCGAAGGGCGTGAGCACGCAGACGCGCCAGTCGCCCAGCTCATCGCGACAGCGCTCGATGACCACGGTGCGATCGTCGGGCACGGAGCCGGTGGCTTCGGCCTGGTCGGAGAGGAAGCAGAGCAGGTTTTCCGCCGCGCCGGGATCGAGATCGTGGTCGGCCACAAGCCGCGCCAGCGCAGCCGCCTTGGGCAACGCTCGCAACTCGCGCACCAGGGCGCCGATGCGGCGGCCAAACTCCAGCGGACGGCCCGGCCCGTCGCCCTTCCAGAAGGGCATTTTGCCGGGCTCGCCAGGCGCGGGCGTGACGAGGACGCGGTCGTGCGTGATCTCTTCGATGCGCCATGTCGATGCGCCGAGAATGAAGGTTTCGCCGGGATGGCTTTCGAAGACCATCTCCTCGTCAAGTTCGCCTACGCGCACAGGTTGCCGCGGCGACCCTTCGCTGTGTGCAAGAAAGACGCCGTACAGGCCGCGATCGGGAATGGTGCCCGCATTCAGAATCGCGAGGCGAGCGGCGCCGTCGCGCGCGGTGACGATGTTCCGCACGCGGTCCCAGGTGAGGCGCGGGCGCAGTTCGGCGAATTCGTCTGAAGGGTAGCGGCCGCTGAGCAGATCGAGCACGCCTTCGAACGCCGCGCGGCTCAGGCCGCCAAAGGGCGCGGCGCGGCGGACCAGTTCGAAGAGCGCGTCTACGCTGACTTCGGGCTTCGCTGAGTTAGCGGAATTCGGGGGGGGAGTGCCTTCCCAGGTCTCAAAATCGAGACCTGGGGCACCCAGCTTTTTCTCATGCCGAAGACTCTTTGTGACTGTTGTCCGGCGCGGAGGCGGAGGGGCTGAAGGCGGATGCGCGACGATTGCCACCAACTGCTGGGCCAACACATCGAGCGGATTGCGCGGGAAACGCGTCGACTCGATGTGGCCCTCGTGCATGGCGCGCGTGACGGCGGCGCAGGCCACCAGATCGGCGCGATACTTGGGAAAGAGAATGCCCTCGCTGATGGCGTCGACGTGGTGGCCGGCGCGGCCGATGCGCTGCATTCCACTCGCAACGGAGGGCGGGGCTTCAATCTGAATGACCAGGTCGACTGCGCCCATGTCGATGCCCAGCTCGAGCGTTGAAGTGGCGCAGAGGGCGCGAATTTGTCCGGCCTTCAACTGCTCCTCGATTACCGATCGCTGCGCCGCGGCCAGGGAGCCGTGATGGGCGCGCGCAATGGCTTCGCCGGCCAACTCGTTGAGCGCGCCGGCCAGCCGCTCGGCCACCTGCCGGCTGTTGACAAACAAAATGGTCGAGTTGCGGGCGCGGATGATTTCAAGCAAGCGGGGATGGATGGCGTTCCAGATGGAGACGCGCTTGGGCGCCTGCGAGGCCGGACCGCTGGGGATGTATTCCTGCTCGCCGAGGCGGGCCATATCCTCGACCGGAACCTCGATGCGCAGCTTGAGGCGCTTGGGCGCGCTGGCGTTGACGATGGTGACGGGGCGATAGCGAAGCTCGCCTGCGGGCGAGCCAGGGTACAGGGAACAGGGATCAGGGTTCAGTTCGGGCGGGGGGGGATAGCCGTCGGCGGAGGCTTGATCCGGGAATGCTCCTTCAACAGCCGATTCTGGCGCCAGTGCCCCGTTTCCTGATCCCTGATCCCTGTTCCCTGTTCCCTGCTCCTCAACGCCGCCCAAGAAGCGCGCCACCTCTTCGAGTGGGCGCTGCGTGGCGGAAAGGCCGATGCGCTGCAGGCGGCGGCGAGTCAGCGCTTCCAGGCGTTCCAGGGTGAGCGCCAGATGCGCGCCGCGTTTGGTGGGAACGAGCGCGTGAATTTCGTCGACGATGACCGTGTCCACGGTGCGCAGAGCTTCGGAGGCCTGGGAGGTCAGAAGCAGGTAGAGCGACTCCGGCGTGGTGATCAGAATCTCCGCTGGATGCCGGGCAAAGCGAGCGCGCTCGCGCTGCGGCGTGTCGCCGGTGCGGACGCTGATGGTGGGCTCATGGAACGCAACGCCTCTGCGCCGCGCCATGTTGGCCATGCCGGCCAGCGGCGAGCGCAGGTTGCGCTCCACGTCGACGGCCAGGGCTTTGAGCGGCGATACGTAGACGATCCGGCAGCCGGGCCTGTTCCCTGCCGGGTTCGCATGCAGCATCAAGCGGTCCAAGCACCACAAGAACGCGGTGAGCGTCTTGCCCGTCCCTGTCGGAGCCAGAATCAGCGCGCTTTCGCCGCGCGCGATGACGGGCCAGCCCATGCGCTGGGGCGCGGTTGGCGCGTCGAAGACCGCCTGAAACCACTCCGCCGTGACGGGGTGAAAGCAGGCGAATGGATCGGCGGCAGGACTTGGGTCCGATGGCGCATCCGGGTTGGGTTTGCCGGGAGACACGGTGTTTTGAGAATAACGCATGGGACGGCGAAGAGGAAGCGAAAGAGCATGGGGCAGGGATCAGATCAATCCGTTCCGTCAAAGTGCCGGTTTCTGCGGACCCAAATAGTGTCACAATGCCACGTCAATCGTCCCGGCGCCTCTGCTTTTATCAGGACCAACGGAACCGAATCAGCATCGAACCAGCTGATTCCGAGCGAGCCAGCCATGCGCGACCATTTGGGAAACCTGGTTGACGACTTTCGGCGGTATGGCCGGGAGGTCGCGGTGGTTCGCTACCGGGGCATCCGGCGGCGGGTTACGACCTACGGGGAGATTGCGCGGCTGGCGGGGCGGTTTGCGGCGTTGCTGGAGAAGCGCGGCATCGGGCGGGGCGACCGGGTGCTGGTGTGGGCTGAGAACAGCGCGGAGTGGATCGCTGCGTTCCACGGCTGCCTGTTGCGCGGCGTTCTGGCAGTTCCGCTGGACGCAAACGGGACGGCGGAGTTTGCCGCGCGCGTGGCCGCCGACGTGACTCCCGAATTGGCCGTTGGCGATGCGCAACTGCTTGGCCATTTGCCGGCCCGCGTGGCGAGAATGGCCTTCGAGGATTGGCCGGGCGCGCTGCCTGAAGAGGAGGCCGGCGCTATTCAAGGGCTTTCGGCGGAGACGCCGCTCGAGATTCTGTTCACCTCGGGGACGACCGGCGACCCCAAAGGCATCGTGCTGACGCACGGAAACGTGCTGGCCAGCGTGGGACCCATCGAGCAGGCGTCGCAGCGCTATCTGCGCTACGAGCCTCTGATTCACCCGCTGCGCATTCTGCACACGCTGCCGCTGAGCCACGTGTTTGGGCAAACCATGGGGTTGTGGGTTCCGCCCATCTACCGCGCCGAGCTGCACTTTGAGAGCCGTCTGGTTGCGCCGCGGATTGTGGAGACGATTCGCCGCGAACGCATCTCCGTCTTGGCCGCGGTGCCGCGGGTGCATGCGCTGCTGAAGACCTATCTCGAATCCACCCTGCCAGGTCTGACCGAGCGTGCCCAAGGCCCGTGGGGGAGCGCAAAGGGCGTGGGCGTGGCGCGGCGCTGGTGGCGGTTTCGCGATGTGCACCGCGCCTTCGGGCTGAAGTTCTGGGCGCTGATCTCGGGCGGCGGCGCTCTGCCCGGTCCGCTGGAAAAATTCTGGAATGCGATGGGACTGGTGCTGGTGCAGGGCTACGGGATGACCGAAACCACGGCGATCATTACCCTCAACCACCCCTTCCACGTGGCGGAGGGAACCCTGGGCAAGCCGCTGCCCGGCCGCGAGGTGAAGCTGGGCGCGGACGGCGAGGTGCTGGTGCGCGGCGCGGCCGTCTCGCACGCCACTTGGTCAGGCGGCCGACTCCACCCGCGCACCGCGGAATGGCTGGCCACCGGCGACCTGGCCCGCACCGAGCCCACCGGGGAATTGCGCTTTCTGGGGCGCAAGAGCGAGGTGATCGTGACGGCCGCGGGGCTCAACCTGCACCCCGAAGACCTGGAAGCGGCCGTGGAGCAGGAGCCGGGCGTGGCGGCATGCGCGGTGGTGGCGATGGAGACAGCCGACGGCCCGGAGCCCTGTGCGGTGCTGGCCATGCGCGGCCAGCGCGGCCAGGCCGCCGCGGCGATCGAGCACGCCAATACCCGGCTGGCGGAGTTTCAGCGTTTGCGTTGCTGGGTGCTGTGGCCCGAGCCCGACCTGCCGCGCACTTCGACGGGCAAGGTCCGGCGCAAAGCGGTGGCGTCTTGGCTGGGCCAGATCCAGGCCGCGGCCGCCGGCCACGGCGGCAACGGCAACGGCAACGGCTACAGAAACAATCAAGGCAACGGGATCTTTGGCGCTTCCTCGGACTGGCTGCTCAATCTCATCGCGCAAGTGAGTGGCGAGGCCCCGCCTGGCGTGGGCGACGAACTGCACCTTACCGAGGATCTGCGCCTGGACAGCCTGGGACGCGTGCAACTGGCCGCCGCTATCGAGGAGCGGGTTGGCATTGCCCCCGAGAACGGACTGTTGGATCGCGTGCAGACCCTAGGCGAGCTCCGCCGGCTGCTCAACTCAGAGCCGGAGAGCGCACAGGCCTTGCAACCGCTTCGCCCCTCATCCTTGCGGCTTCACGATGAAGCCGAGGGAGACAAACAAACCCTGCCGGCGCTTGTCCCGCCGCGCCCCGGCAACTTCGTTTACCCCTACTGGCCGTGGTGGACGCCGTTCTGCTGGCTGCGCATGGCCTTCCAGGAGGCCGTCCTGCGGCCGCTGGTTTGGCTGCTGAGCAAGCCCAAGGTCGTCGTGTCCGGTCCGATGGACGCCGCCGAGCCCATGCTGATTGTGGCCAACCACGTGACCAGCTTCGACGGGCCGCTGCTCGCATACGCGCTGCCGAGGGCGATTCGCAGGCGCATGGCGGTGGCCATGTCCGGCGAAATGCTGGAGGAATATCGCCACTTCCGCAATGCCAACCGGAAGACCGCGGAGGCAAGGTTCTTTCTTCCCGGCCCGCTGTTTTATTTCCTGCTGACGGCGCTGTTCAACGTGTTTCCAATGCCCAGACAGCGCGACTTCCAGCGCAGCTTCGCGCATGCCGGCGAGGCGCTGGACAAGGGCATGCATGTGCTCTTGTTTCCGGAAGGGACGCGCTCCGCCGAGGGAAGGCTGGCTGAGTTTCGGCCGGGCATCGGGCTGCTGGTCAAGCAGTCCTCGGCGGCGGTGCTGCCCGTGGCCATTCGTGGGCTGGGCGAGCTGAAGATGCGTGAGCGCGGGTGGTTCCGGTCCGGGACTGTGGAAGTGCGGATTGGCGAGCGGATGCGGTTCAGGCCGGGGGAGAGCGAGGGGAACATTACCGCGCGGCTGCACGCGGAAGTGGAGAGGCTGCTGAAAGAACAGGGAACAGGGAGTAGGGAGTAGGGAACAGAACCCGCATTTGGAATCGAATGAGGACAAGATGATTCCCGTCGGCTATATGGCAAAGCGCAGCTGTAAGAAGCCTGAAGCATTCGGGCTGCCGAACGTCGTTGATATTTACTCCGTTGGCAGTTGCGTCAACGACGATTTTGCAGACTATATCAATTACTGGAAACATAACGGCTACTGGCTATTCGACTCGCCCGAAGTTATACGCGCCGTTGCCCAGGAAAACTCCATTGAACTTCAAGGCACGATGCTCTTTTATTATGAAGCGCATGAAATGGAGTTTACCAAGGAAGGCTGGCGATCATTTTCACCCGAACCGTCCTTTCCGACGCATATCGTTTTGCCCTCCTGTAAGAGTCTAGAAGGTTTTGACGTGGTTACCTTTTCTGCGGGAAATTCGCCGGAATGTTCTCCGCTCTCGTGCAACGGCTTGGCCGAGGACCTCTGCGCTAATTCGCACTGTCTCTTTGATTCCTTCAGCGAGGCCGAAGCAGGTCTCATCTCTGGAAGGTTCACGGGGGGTGAGCCGGGGCCATATCGCATCTTTGCCGTGTACTCTGTCGATTGGCCCTGATCCCTGATCCCTGTTCCCTGTTCCCTGTTCCCTGTTCCCTGCTATTTCAACTCGGCCTCCTCGGCCGGAAGTAGCAGGTTCCGCCGGCCAGGACCGAGGTCCAGAGGGAGGGGTCGGCGGGCTGCTCGCTGGAACCGAGGAACAGAATCCCATCGGGCGCCAGCACCCTGTGAATCCCGGCCAGCAGCACCTTGCGCGTCTCCTGGGAGAAGTAGAGCATTACGTTGCGCAGGAAGATGACGTCGAAGCGGTCCTCGACGCGGTTGAAGGGCAGCGCAGGCCCGCACAGGTTGGCCTGGCGGAAGTTGGTCATCTTCCTGACCTCCGGCTTGACCACCCAGTTCTCGCCCTGGTGATCGAAATAGCGCACCAAAAAGCGGGCGGGCAGGCCGCGATTCATTTCGATGCGGTGATAGCAGCCAGCCTGGGCGCGGGCCACCACCTCGGCGCAGATGTCGGTGCCTTCGATCTTCAGGTTCCAGCCGGTGAGCAGGGGAAAGTGCTCGAACATGAGCATGCCCAGGCTGTAAGCCTCCTGGCCGGTGGAGCAGGCACCGCTCCAGAAGCGCAGGCAGCGCAGGTGACGCCGCGCCTCGATCAGCTTGGGCAGCAGTTCGGTGCGCAGCAGCTCGAAGGGGCGGCTGTCGCGGAAGAAGCTGGTTTCGTTGATGGTCATGGCTTCGGCGATGGAGCGCTCGAGGACCGGGTTCTTTCGGACCTTGAGGTGCCGGACCAGCTCTTCCAGGTGGGTCATGCCCTGGTTGCGCAGGATCTTGGTGAGGCGCGTCTCGAACAGATAGTCGCGCGAGGGGTCAAGCACGTTCTGCGAGAGCCCGAAAACGAGGGTGCGAAGATAGCCGTAGTCGGCGCTTGGGGAGGTTTCCATGACTAGACCACCGATTCCCGAAGCTCTCGGGCTTCGCTGCGCGTCCGGCTTACCAGCCGAAGGATTTCCGGGGCAATATCGTTGAGGGCGAGCACCTTGTGGGCCAGCCCGGCATTGGTGACGGCGCCGGGCATGCCCCACACGGTGCTGCTTGCCTGGTCCTGGGCCAGCACCGCGCCGCCGTGTTCGCGAACGATGCGGCAACCGAGCAAGCCGTCCGAGCCCATGCCGGTGAGCACCACAGCCAGGGCGCCCTTCCCATAGACGGCTGCCACGGAACGGAACAGCACGTCGACGGCGGGACGGCAATGGTTCTCCAGGGGGCCCTGGGTGAGATGCAAAGTGGGCGGCGCGCCGATGCGGGCCGCCGCGAGCACCTCCATGTGCCAGTTGCCGCGCGCTATGGCGATGGTTCCGGGGCAAACCGGTTCGCCTTCCGCGGCCTCGCGCACGCGCAGTTTGCAGCGGCCATTGAGGCGCTCGGCGAAGATCCGCGTAAACAACTCGGGCATGTGCTGGACAATGAGCACCGGCAAGGGAAAGTTCGCCGGAAGGAGCGGCAGCAGCGCATCGAGCGCCGCTGGGCCGCCAGTGGAAACGCCGATGGCCAGAACCGCCGGACTGATGGAAATGGCCTGCTGCCGCAGGAAAGGCGCGAGGGCCGGAACGAGCGGGGACCGCTGCGGCAGACCGGGAAAGACTCCCGATAGCTGCGGACCCTGTTGTGAACCGGGGAGCGGACCGGGAAGCGGAGACGGGTACTGACAGGTGAGGGCGTGGATCTTGGGGCCAAGGTCCTGGGACAGGGCTCGGGTGGCGGCCTCGCGGTTGGCCTGTCCGGAGGGCTTGGCTACGTAATCGGAAGCGCCGCTGGCCAGAGCCTCGAGGGTGACTTTGGCGCCCCGCTGCGTGACCGCACTGCACATGATGACCGGCATCTTGTGGCCGCGCCGGCGCAGCTCCCGCAGCGTCAGCAATCCGTCCATGACCGGCATCTCCACATCCAGCAGGATCAGGTCCGGACTCAAGCTCGCCAGGGTGCTCAGCGCCGATGCGCCGTCCGCCGCGGTGCCGGCCACTTCCAGAGCAGGGTCGGCGGACACGACGGAGCGCAGCAGGCTGCGCATGACTGCGGAGTCGTCCACAATCAGAATTCTGGTACGGCGGCCAGGGGCCATCGCTCAGGCCCCCGCCAGGCCGAGCATGGCCAGCTTTTCGCTCAAGGCCTCGTCGTCGAAGGGTTTCATCAGGTACTCATCGGCGCCCGCATCCAGGGCGCGGATAATGAAGTCGTTCTCCGCCTCGGTGGTGACCATCATCACCTTCACGTCGCTGAAGCCTTCAGCGCGCAACTGTTTCAGCATCTCCAGGCCATTCATTACCGGCATGTTCCAGTCCACCAGCGCCAGATCGAACGGCGCGCCCGCATGGAGCTGGTCGAGGCCGGCTCGGCCGTCGCCCGCTTCGGCGCAATCGATTCCCTTTTCTTCCAGCATGCCGCGCAGAAAACCCCTGACAAAACGGGAGTCATCGACAATCAGTGCCCGCATGATCACCTCCAACCAGAACCGGATTCACGCCTCGCGCCTTCAGGCCGGTTGCGCCTCGCCCAGGCGCATCGGGTCCAGCCGCTCGGGGTCGAGCATGACCAGCAGGCTGTCCTTCAGCTTGTAAGCGCCGACAAACAAAGCGCGTCTGCGCTCATCCAGAATCGACGGGTTGGGCTCGAAGTCGGCCGAGGAGACGGTCAGCACCTCGCCCACCGAATCGACCAGGAGTCCGAAACATCCGCCCGAGCTTTCCAGCACCAGGATGTCCTGCGGACCATCGCGGGGGGGCAAGTCGAGTAGCTGGCGCAGGCTGACCGTGGTGAGCACATCGCCGCGATAGTGAATCAGGCCGCCGACGTAGCTGGGAGCCAGTGGAACCGGCTGCGGGCGGGCCCCGCCCACGATCTCCAGAATGTGCGTGATGGGGACGCCGAACAGGGTCTTGCCCAGCCTCACCGAACACATCTCCGCCAGCGACACCGCCGCCTTTTCCTTTCGATGTAAAGCCGAAACCGCACTGCTCATCGCACCGCCTCCGCCGTTCCGTTGGCATACTGATCCCACTCGGCCGGCGCGCTCTCCGCGACCGGCAGCGCGGGCACGCCACCCAGGTCCACAACACCGGTCACGCGGTTCTTCAACAGGGTCACGCCGCCGGCACGCGCGGTGGTTCCGGCCTCGAACAGATCGCCGCCCGAAGCTACATCCAGCACGTGGGAAACCGCAATGCCAACCTGACGCGAGCCCTCGCGGCAAACCACCACGACGATCTGCGCCTCGGGATTGCCGGCCATGCCAGCCAGCACACCGCCGGAATCCTCAACCGGCAACAGTTGGCCTTCGAAGTTGAGGACGGGGCGGTAGCCGATGTACTCGATGCGCGAGACCTTGAGCTGCTCGATGCGCAGCACGTCGGCGAGCGGCACCGCTGCCCGGCGGTCGGCAACCTCGACCAACAGGTACTCCTGGTTATTGCCGGCTTCGGCTTCCTCCTGGGCCCCGCGTCCGGCCTCCTCATTGCTGCTCATGGTGACTCCCGCCCTCAACGCGATCGATCCGGGGTCCAGAATCAGCGCCAGATCAGCATTGCCCAGCACCGTGGCCCCGGAATACAACCCGATGTTCTTGAGCACCGCGCTGAGCGGCTTGACCACAATCTCTTCCGGATCGGCCAGCCCGTCGACGACGAGGCCGAACTGGCGACCGTCGGCGTTGAGCACCGCGATAAAATTGTCGCGCTCGGTGGAGCCCTTGTGTTCGCTTGCGGGCATCAGCAGGCGGTCCAGGAAGACCAGCGGGAGGAGCTTGCCGCGCAGCCGGTAGAGGGGCGCGCCCTCCAGCCATTCAATGGCCGTCGAGGCCTTCTCGGGCGGCACATGCACCAGCTCCGACAATGCGCCCTGCGGCAGGGCAAAGCTCTGCTCCAGGCTGCGCACAATCAGAGCGGGAATAATCGCCAGGGTGAGCGGAATCCGCATTCTGAGCGTGGTTCCCTGGCCGGGACGCGATTCGATTTCGACCTTGCCGCCGATCTTCTCGACGTTGGTCCTGACCACATCCATGCCGACGCCGCGACCGCTGACGTTGGTGACCGCGGCGGCGGTGGAGAAGCCGGGCAGAAAGATCAGTTGCAGCAGCTCGCGCTCGACCAGCTGGGAAGCCCGTTCGGCGGTAATCAGCCCGCGCTCGACGGCCTTCTGCCGCACCCTTTCCACGCCGATCCCGGCCCCGTCGTCGGAGACCTCGACAACTACGTGGCTGCCTTCCTGCACCGCCCGCAGCTTGAGCGTTCCCTCGGGATCCTTGCCGGCGGCCTGGCGCACATCCGGCGGCTCGATGCCGTGGTCCAGCGAGTTGCGCACCGCGTGCGTCAGCGGGTCCTTGATGGCCTCCAGGAGGCTCTTGTCCAGCTCCGTGTCCTGGCCTTCCATCTGTAGCCGCACCTTGCGGCCCAGCGATTGGGAAAGATCGCGCACGATGCGCGGCATCTTGGAAAAGATGTTGGAAACGGGCTGCATGCGCGCCTTCATCACGCTCTCCCGCAGATCGGCCGTCACCATGTCCAGCCGCCGCGAAAGCAGCGTGAGGTTGGGATCGCTGGCCGTGGCCTGGAGCACCTGGTTGCGGGTCAGCACCAGTTCGCCTACCAGGTTCATCATGCGGTTGAGAAGCGTCACGTCCACGCGGAGCGTGCTCTCCGCAGCCGATCCCACCGCCTGCACGCGCGCCTTTCCGGCCTCGGGGTCCGGCTCGGCGGGCGGTTTGTCCTGCGCCGCCTGCCCGGCCACGGCGTGCAGTTCCTGGGACTGGTCCGCGACCGCGACCGCTGCATGAACGCCGGCCTTCGCATGAGCCGGCTTGGCATGCGTATGTGCCGGGGCCTGCAACTCCTCCAGCCGCGCAATCAACGCCGTGTCCTCGCCGTCGCCCTCGCTACCTTCGCACTCGATTGACTTCAGGATCGACCGCAGCCCATCCAGCAGTTGCAGAAGTCCGGTCGTTGTCGGCCGGTCGGCAATGAGCTTGCCTTCGCGCACCAGGCCCAGCAGGTTCTCGCCCGAATGGGCCAGTTTCTCCAGACGCTTGAAGCCAAGAAACCCGGTCGTCCCTTTGATGGTGTGCACCGAACGGAAGATATCTCCGATCAGAGCCGCATCCTCGGGCCGCGCCTCCAGTTCGGTCAGGCATCGCTCCATGCGGTCCAGGCCTTCCTGGCTTTCGATGAGGAATTCCCTTGTCAATTCATCCAATGCCATCGCGTCCACTCACCCGTCCGCGCAGGCTCACATCCCTGCACGACAAGCACTCATGCCCTTTATCGGAAAGAAGCCGCTCAACTTGAGATAGCAGGCTGTGAAGCCGATTATGATCGCGGGTTGGGGATGGAATGAAGGCGTGCAGCAGGCCTGGACCTCACCGCGGGCGGGCGGGTGTACAGGAGGCAGAGAAATGCTTTAGCCTCAATCTCGATGTCGAATCCGGAACCGAACCCGGCCCTGACCGCACTGGACGCCCTGCTGGAACAGGCGCGCCAGGCCGCTCTCCACTCCTATTCGCCCTACTCCGGCTTCCGCGTGGGAGCGGCGCTCCGGCTCTCCAACGGCGCGGTGGTCACGGGGACCAATGTGGAAAACGTCAGCTATGGGCTGACCATTTGCGCGGAGCGTTCCGCGCTGGTGGCCGCCGTTTCCCAATTTGGTCCCGGCATTCGCATTGAAGCCGTCGCCGTGGCCAACCTCAATGGAGCCCCCAGCCCCCCCTGCGGGGCTTGCCGCCAGATGCTGTCCGAATTCATCCTGCCCGACGCCCCGGTCGTCTTCCCCGCTGCCGACGGGATCCGCACGATGCCCTTCTCCGAAATTCTGCCACTGGCATTCGATATGAAGTTGAAAGGATGAAGCTGCGCCACCCCATGCAGACGGACACCAACCAGACTCCACTCCACACCATCGATCTGATCCGCAAAAAGCGCGACGGCCTTGCCCTCGATCCGCGGGAAATTGGGTTTCTCGTTTCCGGCGCGGCTTCGGGGTCCATTCCTATCGAGCAGCTCTCCGCATGGCTCATGGCCGCGTGGCTGCGCGGGCTATCGCAGGACGAAACCCGCGCGCTCACTCTCGCCATGCGCGACTCCGGGGAGAAGTTCGATTCCTCGCGGCTGGGCAAGACGGCGGTCGACAAGCACTCCACTGGTGGCGTGGGCGACAAGACCAGCTTCCTGGTTGCGCCCATCGCCGCGGCCTGCGGCCTGGCTGTGCCCATGATCAGCGGGCGCGCGCTGGGCCACACCGGCGGGACGCTGGACAAGCTGGAATCCATCCCCGGCTACCGAACCGCCCTCACACTGCAAGAATTTGAAACTGTGCTGGCCCACTGCGGCGCCTCCATCGTCAGCCAGACCCCGGCACTGGTCCCCGCCGACCGCGTCCTTTATGCACTGCGTGACCGCACGGCGACGGTGGAGAGCCCGGGACTGATCTGCGCGTCGATCTTGAGCAAAAAACTGGCGGCGGGTTTGGACGCCCTGGTCCTCGACGTAAAGACAGGCTCCGGCGCGTTCCTGCGCACCCAGGAGGACGCCGAGTATCTCGCCGCATTGATGGTGGCCACGGCTGAAGCCGCGGGGACCCGCACCGTCGCGCTGCTTACCGACATGGGCCAGCCGCTGGGACGCATGGCGGGGAACTTCATCGAACTGGTCGAGTCGGTCGAGCTTCTGCGCAACCAGCGGCCGCCAGAGAGCGAAGACCTGCGCGAACTCTCGCTGATTCTCTCCGGGTGGATGATCCACCTGGGCGGCGCGGCCCCCACCCCGGAAATCGGCCGCCAGTTTGCGGAAGCAGCCCTCGAAGACGGCTCCGCCTTGGCCGTCTTCTTCAAGATGATCGAGGCCCAGGGCGGGGACACCAGTGTCTTTGACTCGCCCGCCGCATTTCACAAGCCGGGCGCTACGCAGGTCCTCAACGCATGGCAGAGCGGGTATATCTCAGAGATGGACACGACCGCCATCGGCTGGGCCGTGCAGCGAACCGGGGCGGGACGCGAAAGGGCAGGAGAGCCGGTCGATCCCCAAGCCGGCATCCTCTTTCACGCCCGACGAGGCGCACGCGTCGAAGCCGGCTGGCCCATCGCCACGCTCTACGCCACAACCGAGGCGATGCTGCCGGAACCGATCGAACTGCTCAGAGAGGCAATCACCATCTCTGCCACCCCGCTCGACTTTGTGCCATTAGTCAGCCGCATCTTCACCCGCGAAAATGCTGAAGCCCATCTCGGCAATGCTGTAAGGTAATTTGAAGTTGTCAGTGTACAGTTGCCAATGGTCTGGTTTCAGTTCTCAGGAGCCCCGGCGTCGCTCATGGACCCCCAAGGACCGCGAACTGACAACTGAGAACTGAAAACTGAGAACTGTTCCTCAAGGAGGAACCTTGGATCGATTTACCGGAGTGCTGGGAATTCTGGCCGTGCTGCTGGCGGCCTACTTGGGATCGACCGATCGCAAACACATCCGCTGGCGCACCGTGGCCTGGGGCCTTGGCCTGCAGGTCTGCTTCGCCTTCCTCGTGCTCCGCTTCGACTACGGCCAGATGGCCATGACCTGGGCCGGCGGCGTGGTCAACGCCATGCTGGGCTCGACCGCGGCTGGCACCAAGGTGCTGTTCGGCGCGCTGGGGACACCGAATACGTCGCTGGGGTCTATCTTTGCCTTTCAAGTTTTGCCCACCATCATCTTCATCTCCGCGTTTTTCGCGGTGCTCTACCACATCGGCCTGATGCAGATCGTCATTCGCGGCATGGCCTGGGTGATGCTGAAGACCATGCGCATCTCGGGCGCCGAGAGCATGAACGTGGCGGCCAGCATCTTCATGGGACAGACCGAGGCTCCGCTCACCATCCGGCCGTTTCTGAAAGGCGCCACACGCTCCGAGCTGATGACCATCATGACCAGCGGCATGGCCCACGTCTCGGGCGGCATCATGGCCATGTACATCTCGCAGGGCATCGAGGCGCGCCACTTGCTCTCGGCCGTCATCATGACTTCGCCCGGCACCATTCTCATCTCCAAGATGCTGGTGCCCGAAACCGGAGTCCCCGCCACCGAGGGCCGCGTCGTCATCCCCAAGGACGAACTGCACAAGGAAGAGAACCTGATCGGGGCGATCGCGCGCGGCACCATCGACGGCGGCAAGCTGGCCATGAACGTGGCCATCATGTTGATCAGCTTCCTGGCGCTCGTCGCGCTGCTTGACAGCCTGCTGCTCTGGACGCATGGGCTGGCCTACATGCACTGGGTTCCCGGATCGCTGGGGCAGATACTCGGCTACGTTTTCGCGCCGGTCGCGTGGTTGATCGGCGTGCCCTGGCACGACTCGATGGCCATCGGCAACCTGCTGGGCACGCGCATGGCGCTCAACGAAGTGATCGCCTACATCGCCCTCGGCGCCGAGAAGGCCACCCTGGCGCCGCGCTCGTTCACCATTGCCACGTTTGCCTTATGCGGCTTCGCGAATCTGGGCTCCATCGGGATGCAAATCGGAGGCATCGGCGCCCTGGTGCCCGAGCGGCGGAACGACTTGGCAAGGTTAGGCGTGCGGGCGATGCTGGCCGGCACCATGGCTAACCTGATCTCGGCTTCGATTGCGGGGATGTTTCTCGGCTAAGATTTGCTCAGAGGGCTTCCCCATGAGCAACGCTCCATTCGAAACGATGTTTGCCGAACTGGTAGACGGCCGCACGGAATTAGTCTTCGACCTTCTCGCCGGAGGCCTCCCTGCGGACCACAAAGACGAAGACGGCGTCTCTCTGATCCGGCATTGTGCCTATTACGGGGATGTCAGCGCCATCCGCTTCCTGCTGGCGCATGGCGAATCCATGCACTCGCTGGGCGAAAACTTCGACCTCAACGGCGCGGCCTTTCACGGCCATTGGCGCCTTTGCAAATTCCTTTTGGAGCAGGGTGCGGATGCCAACTACCCTTTGCTCGACACCGGGGAGACACCTCTTCACGCCGCCCTGTGCAAGACCGATCGCATGGTCTATGACCGCATCCTCCTGGTCCTTCTATCGCACGGAGCCAATCCGAATGCCGCGACCATTCCGGGAGCGGAGACAGGCGGCTTCATGCGCGATTGCCGCACCAAGGGTGAGACGCCGCTGCACCGCGCCGCTGCCTTCGGCGAAGTGGAGACCATCCGTCTGCTGATCGATGCCGGCGCCAGGATCGACGCCAAAGATGCCAACGGCGATACGCCGCTCTCGTGGGCAAGCTGGTACGGACGGCCGAATCCTGTGCTGAGAGAACTCCTGTATGGGGACTTCCGAATTCACCCCCAAAATCAGCCAATGCGGGCGAACCTGCTGGGCAAGCCCCACGCATAGGCAGGTGCCCCAGGGCCCGATTCTGAGACTTGGGAAAACACACATATTACCCGGCCGCTCTCCCGCCCCGCAGCCGCTTCGCGCGATAGAAGACCGTCAGCCCGGTCACCGATCCGCAGGTCAGCAGGCTGGCGGCCATGCCCAGGATCAGCGACCAGTCGCGCTGATAGGCGCCATGCACGATGCCGATGGCCTGGAGCACGCTGAAGCCGCCGAAGGTGATCAGCGAAATGCCCTCGTCGGTCTTCTTGCGCCAGACGGCTAGCACCTGTGGCACAAACAGCAGCGCGTTGCAGCCCAGACCCAGCCCGAAAATCACCGCGACAATCTCTTTCATCCAAACCTCACCTTATTCCCTTAGTCCCTAGTCCCTCAGTCCCTCAGTCCCTGGTCCCTGTTCCAAACCGCGCCGCATTGCGCACCTTCGCCCGCGCCGCCTCTTCCTCGCGGCTGCGCGGGGGCGCATTGGTTTCAAGCGAGCCAAGCAGCCGCGCCGAAACCACGGCGATCTCATCGACCGCTGTCAGAAACGCCGCCTCATTGGCCTTCGACGGCTTATTAAACCCGCTAACCTTGCGGACGAATTGCAGGCTGGCCGCCCGAATCTCCTCGTCCGTCACCGGCGGATCGAAGTTGAAAAGCATTTTGATGTTGCGACACATGGCTTGAGGCCTCCTCAGCTGAAACCGGTCCACTCCATCATCGCCTGTTTCAGCGCTCCGCCGCTCCCTGTAGAATTCCGAGAAGCGTATCCAAGGCCAAACCATGACCTATTTCGATCAAGTCTCCGAAGCCGCCGCGTTCCTCCGCAGCAGGCTCGGCCAGCTCGTGCCGAAGATGGGCCTCGTGCTGGGGTCCGGCCTGGGTGCGGTGGCCGACGCGGTCGCCGAACCCGTCGTCGTGCCCTACGGGGAGATTCCGCACTTCCCGCAATCGACCGTGGTGGGCCACTCAGGGCGCATGGTTGCGGGGCTGCTGGGCGGGGTGCCGGTCATCTTGATGCAGGGGCGGGTGCATTTCTACGAGGGCTACACGCCGCTGGAGGTGACATTCCCCATCCGGGTGCTGGGCGCGCTGGGGCTGAGGGCGGTGGTGCTGACCAACGCGGCGGGCGGCATTGCCGCGGGCTACCGGATCGGCCAACTGGTCGCTCTCGCCGACCACATCAACCTGATGGGCTTCAATCCCCTCGTTGGTCCCAACGAGCCGCGCTTCGCCGTGCGGCCCGGTGCGGGGCTGCGCTTTTTCGACATGACGGAGGCTTACTCGAAAAAGCTTCGCGCCCTGGCCAGTGCGGCCGCCGAGGAGGAAGGATTTCCGCTGGCCGAGGGGGTTTATCTCGCCGTCAGCGGCCCCAGCTTCGAGACGCCGGCCGAGATCCGCGCATTCCGCTCTCTGGGCGCGACCCTGGTGGGGATGTCGACCGTTCCGGAGACGATCGTGGCGCGGCACATGGGGATGGAGGTGCTGGGCATCTCCTGCGTGACCAACCTGGCCGCAGGACTGGGCGTAACCGCACTGAGCCATGAAGAGGTCTTCGAGGCCGGCCGCCAGGTGGAGCATCGGCTGGCGCGGCTCTTCGAGCGGCTGGTGCCGCGGATCGTCGCCTATCTGGAGACGGAACCGTGAGCGAGACGGCATGAGCGACACTTTGAACCAAACGTCTGCCGCGAACAGCGTCCAAGACGAGGAAAGAACGAAGTACCTGCCGTTTCCGCCGGTGGTGCTGGCCATTGCCGGCTGCTCGGGCTCGGGCAAGACCACACTGGCCGCAGAACTGGCTCGCACGCTGGGCGGGGTGCACTTCCACTTCGACAACTACTACCGCGACCTGGTTCACTTGCCGCTGGCCACGCGCGCCGAGCAGAACTTCGACGACCCGGCGCTGATCGAGAGCCCGCTGCTGATCGAGCACGTGGCCGCGCTGTCCCGGGGCGAGGCCATCGAGCGGCCGCTCTACGACTTCTCGCGCTACATCCGCATTCCCGGCCGGACAGAGACCTTTCGTCCCGGCCCCTGTCTGCTGGTCGAGGGGCTGTTTGCGCTCTACTTCCCGGAGTTGTTGCCGCTCTACCAACTGCGCGTCTACATCGATACGCCAGACGAGCTGTGCTTTGAGCGGCGGCTGAAGCGCGATATGGAGGAGCGCGGCCGCACGGCGGAGTCGGTCAAGCGCCAGTACGACCTGACTGTGCGCCCAGCCAGCCTGGCGTACGTGCGGCCCTCGGCCGTCCACGCCGACATCCACGTGGACGGCAGCGGGGCGCTTGACTGGAAGGTGGAGCGGGTGATGGCCGAGATGCGGACGCGCGGGCTGCTCCGGGGAGCAAGCTAGAGCGGTGGGCCCGAAGTTCATAGCAAAAGTTCAGGCCCCGAACAGCGGGTCCCCTTCGACTGCGCTCAGGGCAGGCTTTCGACTCCGGTCGCCGCGGCGACCTCCACTCGGGATGACTGCTTTATCTAAAACGAACTTCAGATCCAGGACGCTTGAGCGGCTCCAGTGGCGGTTACCTCAGGATGGGAAAATTCAAATTTCTACTGACCATTTCGGTTCTTTCTCCCGATTTTCAAGTCAAATCCATTGAGGGCGTTCCTCCGGACCAGCAAGATTGGGGTGACGACGCCGGCAATTTGAGAGTGACGATGAGCCGATCTACGACCACCAGCCAGTCGAAGCAGCCGGACAAGCGCTTGCCGACCCTTGAGGCGATCAAGAGGAATGCGGCGTTGTGGCTGCGGCAAGGCACTTCGCCGCGCCGCCTGGCGCTGACCCTGGCGCTGGGATTGGCCATCGGCTGCATTCCGGTGGTCGGCGTTCCCACGGTGCTATGCGCCGCGCTGGCCCTGGCGCTCAAGCTCAACCTGCCTGCCATCCAGGCGGCGAACTACGCGGTGATGCCGCTGCAACTGATGCTGATTGTGCCCTTTGTCCGGCTGGGCGGCTGGCTGGGCGGCTCCGGCAACAAGCAGGCGCTCGCAGCCGGTGCGCTGCTCCACGCCTCGCCGCTGCGCCTGGCGGCCGGGATCGGCTCGCTGGCTGGACAGGCGCTGCTGGCCTGGGTGGTCATCGCCACCCCCGCTGTCCTGCTGCTCACCTTCACGCTCACGCGGCTACTGCGACGGATTCCAGCGGTTGCGATGGCCGAGGCAGGCGACTGAACCGGCGGGGCCCCACAACTTATTTCCCCGCGTAGGGATCGGGCACAGGTTTTGCGCTTTCCAGCCAGGCCGTGAAGATCATGTCGCGCAGCATGGAGGCTCCAGCGGCCAGCCGCTCTGCGGTGAATGCACGCGACTCCGCCGTTCCCGCGCCCGTAAATCCGCCCGCCTTCTCAATCTGGTAGACCTTTTCGACTTGGGTCTTGGTGTCGCGCAGGTAGGCCACATAGTTGTCAAAGATGTCTCCTTCGATGGCTCTGGGCTCCGTCATCTTGGCCCGCACCTCGGGATCGTGCAGATTGGCATCGACAAACGGGCCTTCGAACTGCCAGTGGATCTGGTGGCCGGTAGTGTAGCCGTTGGGATTGGGTCCGACCCACCCGTTGTACTGGATGGTGGTGTGCAAGGGCTGCGAGGCGTCGCCAACGTAGTGGCCCAGCCAGCCGGTGTAGAAGATCGCTGCCGCTTCCACACCGCGCGTGTCCTGGTGTGCGGTCTGGAGCGCGCGGTACTCGCGCAGCGCGGCCTTCAGCCGCTCCCAGATCTCGGTTGCCTCCCAGGGCTGGAGGCCGATCTTCTCTGGACGCTGGCCGGCGGCAAAGACCTTGGCCTCGAAGTCCAGGCGGTGGCGCGGCAGGGGGCCCAGGGCATCGGCCGGCTCCAGGTCGATGAAGTGCTCGGGCGCCTGCGCCGCGTTCAGCTCGGGCTCCGCGGACGACCGCCAGCGGTCCGGCTCCGGACCCAGGTACTCGATCTCGTAGACAGCGGCCTCGGAGCGGAGAAACTCCGGCACACTGGCCGGCAGAGTCTTGGCCGCGAGGCGATTGACGAGGCGATGGCCGCCGTTGCCCCAGGCGCGTGCGGCCGGGGGCTGGGCGACGAGGCAAAGCAGCCCGGCCAGGGCCAGAGCCGGGAAGGACAAACGGGCAGGATGAAACAAGGCGCGCACCATGGAGCAAGTATAAGGTTGCGGAGGCTGAGATTGAATTTCGCTAATGACCTGCCTCCGGCGACACCTGTACCTTTGGCGCTTCGTCCCCAGGCAACTGGCGCGGAATTGCCTAGAGAGTCTGAAATCAAACGCTTATACTACGTCCAAATTGCCCTGGAGCCGGCATGGAGCGGTCGAAGGTGGGCGAATTGGGTTTTTTGAACATCTGCGGCCTGGGTGCGGCGTTCAAGCTGCTGCACAACGGCCGATTTGCAGGATTCCAGAGCGGAACCAGATCAAGGGTGTTTTCATCCACGGTTGCCAGGGCGGTTCCTTCCTCCACTGCAGCGACGAAACCGTCGCCGGAACTCTCCGTGGAAGAAGCCGTCCAGCGAGCGTGCTTGCGGGATCGATTCACTCTGGCGCCGCGATGGCCTTGGGGGTTTCATGCAAGACGGCGCCAGCGCCAATAAGACGAACCCACTCGAGCAGCCCGCGCCGGCGGCAGGGAGCGCCAATCCCCTGCTGTGGCGGGCTCTGGCAGGCTTGTCTCTGGCTCTGGCCGTCGCGGCGGTTACGGCGCGGCTGGCAGCAGGCCCGCGGTTCGATGGATTCCTGATGGTTGCTGCCGGAGCCGCAGCCGCGGTGCTTGGGCTGCGCCTGCTGATGCGCGAAAGCGCTCCACAGCAGCTTGTCTTATTCCCTGCCGCTGAACCGCACAGGGACCAGTTCGAGGCGAGCGGCGCGGGAATGGCCGGCATCGCTGGCGAGAGCCTGCCCCAGGACCTGGCGCAGCGCGAGTCCCTGGAGAGCTCTCGCGCCGAGGAACTGTACCTACAGCAGCAGATCCTGCTCGATTCGGTGACCGACGGAATCTGCGGGGTGGACGGGGACGGCTTGACCAGCTTTGTCAACCCAGCTGCCGCGCGCCTGCTGGGCGCGGATGCCGCCACGCTGGCCGGCACACCCGTGCACGAGCTGCTGCACGGCGCCGCGCCGGCCCATCGCCAGTGCGGCGACGAGTGCCCGCTGCGCGAGACCCAGGGCCGCCAGAAGACCGCCGCGGGCGAGGACACCATCTTTCGCGCCGACGGCAGCTCCTTCCCCGCCGAGTTCGCGCTAACCCCCATCGCCGGCCAGGGCCGCTTCTCCGGCTCCGTGCTCAGTTTCCGCGACATCAGCCAGCGCTACGCCCTGGACCGACTCAAAGACGAGTTCATCTCCACCGTAAGCCACGAGCTGCGCACTCCGCTCACATCCATCCGCGGAGCGCTCGGGCTGCTCGCTTCCGGCACTCTCGGCGAAGTCAACGACAAGGCTTCCAACCTGCTCCGGATTGCGCTCACCAACTCCGACCGGCTGGTCCGCCTGATCAACGACATCCTAGACCTGGAGCGCATGCAGAGCGGCAAGGAGCCGCTCACCTTCCGGCCCGTGCAGCTAGCCCAGATCGTGCGCCAGGCCATCGACGGCATGACCCCGGTGGCCGAAGCCGCCGGCGTGCAGTTGATCCACGACACCACCGAAGTGGAGATCGCCGCCGATCCCGACCGCCTGCTGCAAGTGCTAACCAACCTGCTCTCCAACGCTGTCAAGTTCTCTCCGCCCGGCTCCACCATCTCAATGCTGCTGCACCCCGGCGTAAGCGGGGTCACGCTCTCGATCATCGACCAGGGCCGCGGCATTCCCGCCGACAAGCTGGAAGCCATCTTCGGCCGGTTCCAGCAGGTGAACGCCTCGGACTCCCGCCAGAAGGGCGGCAGCGGCCTGGGCCTGGCCATCTGCCGCACAATCGTTCAACAGCACTCCGGCCGCATCTGGGCCGAGCGCAATCCTGTTCGCGGTTCCACGTTCCGCGTGTTTCTCCCTTACCAGCCTGCGCCCGTGGAAGCGCCCAACGCCGTCTTCGACCTGGAGCCCGGCTACGGCTCCGTCCTGCTGGCCGACTCCAATCCCGCATCCCGCGCCCGCATCGCCGCCATGCTCCAGAACCACGGCTACCGGGTGCTTGAGACCACAACCGTGGAAGAGACGCTGGCCGCGGCACGCGAGGGCGTCGAAGCCATCCTGCTGGACACCTCGCTCGACGGGATGAACGCCTGGGAGATTCTGCCCCTGCTGCGCCGCCTGCTCCCCGACGCACGCACCCCCATCGTGCTGCTCAGCGTGGAGATGCGCCAGGACCCCGCCGCCCTGCCTGCCGATGCGGAGGGGTGGGTGGCCAACCGGCACAGCGACGACGCCCTGCTGAACGAACTGGCCCGCGTGCTCTGCGGCCCCGGCGAGAACGCCCGTATCCTGGTCGTCGAGGACGACGCGGACCTGGCCCGCGTCATCGGCGAGGTGTTTCTGCGCGACGCCATCGAGGTGAGGCTGGCCCATTCGCTGCAGCAGGCGCTGGACGCCTGTTCCGCTTTCCGGCCGCACCTGCTGGTGCTGGACATCGGCCTGCCTGACGGCGACGGCTTCAACGTGGTGGACTGGCTGCGCAAGCATGAGAGCCTTGCCCGCCTGCCTCTGGTGGTCTACTCCGGCCGCGATCTCTCGCCCGACGACTGCCGCAAGCTCACCCTGGGGCCCACCCAGTTCCTGACCAAGGCCCGCGTCCAGCCGCAGCAACTGGAGGCGCTGGTGCTGACCATGCTGCGCAGCTTGCGCCACCAGGAAGAAGCCGCTCAACCGGAATCGTCGGTCAAGAATCCGTGATGGGCGCGGAATCGAGCCCAGGACTGAGGCCCGGTTCGATTCCGATACCTCTTCCACCCCGCGGCCATCCCGGCCCCGCCACAGAGGGCAGGAGACGGCCCCAATTACCACTACACGGTACGCGCTGGCCAGAGATGTCCATCGGGGGTCAAATGCCGTGCGACTCCGGGACAGTGGTTATGCGGCGCAGCCCGGCTCCGATAACAGCGGTATGAGGCTGACCATACGAGAACAGGAAGCCGGGAGAGTCATCAGCATCCCGTGGGCAATGGAGATGAAGGCGATCTCGATTGAAGAGCCGTCCCGCCTGGTGCAGAATCTCACCGGCGCCATTCTCGGCTGCGGCGGGTGGGTGCTGAGCCGCGGCGCCAACGATACCGGCACGGTAAGTATGCTGTTCGAGTTCGAGCGCCAGGCCTGTGTCGAGATTTACAGCCTGCTGATCGCAGCCGGCCTGGAATTGAGCCAGTCCGGGCACATCCGCTTTACCGAGCTGTGCCAGTGCACACGCAGCCAGCAGAAAGAGTGCGGCACGGAGATTGCCAGTGTCGATTTGGAGATTCAGACGTTTCCCGTGGAAGTGGCGCGCCGATCCAGTATTCATGAAGCGGCCTGAGAGCAACGTCCGATCGAGGCTCCATAGCGGCGTTCAAGCTTAAAAAAGGAACGGGAGAAAGCGTCGCGTCTTTCTCATGTAGTCGGCGTACACTGTGCCGAATCGCTTCCGGTTTTCCTGTTCCTCAGCCACGGCGGTGGCGAAAAGAAAGCCGGTTGTCCCCAACACCAGCGCAATCGAGGCCAGGCCAAGGGGCTGTTTGAGCCAGGCTCCCCAGCCGAGGAAGAGCAACGACGCATACAACGGATGCCGAATCCATCGATAGGCGCCCACGGTGACCAGCGTGGTGGTGTTTTCAAAGGCAAGGTTGGCGCCCTGTTGCGCGGTGGGCGCAGGGCGGCCAATGACGCGCAGCAGGCGGAAGCCTTCAATCGCCAATCCAATCGAAACCACTCCGCACAGCCAGGCTGCAAGCTGACGCAGCGAGAGCGGATGGCGAAACCAGAGGGGTGCGTTGAGAAGGATGAGGGCCAGCAGCAGTTCAAACGCGAAGAATCGATAGAAGCCGTGGGTGCGGAAATCCCTCAAAGATCGCCAGGAAAGTGGAAGAATCGCGAAGGATGCGGCGCAGAAGAGAACGAAACGCAACACTCGGTGCCTCCGATCTTCGAGGAAGCGTGCCGGCAATGCTAGCAGAGCCGGCCCCGCCGTCAACCTGCCTCAACCAGCCCGTAACGGCGCTGCCAGGCCTCTTTGAGCCGCGCCCAGACGCGGGCGCGCTCGGCTTCGGTTCCCTCGGGCGCGCCGCGGCCCGGAGCCGGCGGATTTGCAAAGCGCGAGGCCTCGATCTTGGCCAGTTCTAGCAGTTGGCGATCGCGCAAAAGATTGGCCACGCGGAACTCCGGCATCCCGGCCTGGCGGGTCCCGAAGAACTCGCCGGGGCCGCGCAGGTTGAGGTCCAACTCGGCCAGCTCAAATCCATCCTGGGTGCGGACCATCGCGTTGAGGCGTTCCTCGCCCTGTTCCGAGACCCGCGCTCCGGTCATCAGGATGCAATAGCTTTTTGCAGCCCCGCGGCCCACGCGCCCGCGCAACTGGTGCAGTTGCGCCAGCCCGAACCGTTCCGCGTGCTCGACCACCATGACCGTCGCGTTCGGTACATCGACGCCCACTTCGATCACCGTGGTGGCCACCAGCACGTCGATCTCGCCGCGCTGGAAGCGGCGCATGACTATCTCCTTTTCGTCGGCGTCGAGGCGGCCGTGCAACAAGCCCACGCGCAGCCCGGCGAGCGGCCCCGCGCGCAGCTTCTGGTGCATCTCGACGGCGGACTTGAGGCCGGATTTGGCAGACGGATTTGCCTCAAGGGCAGTTTTCGGGAACAGCTCCGCTGTTTTACCTTTTCGGACAGATCTTCCCGGAGCTGGCGGGGTTTCGATCCCGATTTCCGGATCGTCGTGTGAGAAATCGAGCTCCGGCTGGTCGTCCTTGCTGCCCTCGATGACCGGGTAGACGATGTACGCCTGGCGGCCCTGCCCAACCTGCTTGCGCACAAAATCCCACACTTTTTCCGCTTCCTCGCCCGGAACGCGGCGCGTGACGATGGGCGTGCGTCCCGGCGGCATCTCGTCCAGCACGCTCACGTCCAGATCGCCGTAGAGCGAGAGGGCCAGGGTGCGCGGGATGGGGGTGGCGGTCATCACCAGCATGTCCGGCTCGGCCCCTGGGGCTCCATCGGGCCCCGGTTTCTTCATCAGCTTGAACCGTTGCAGCACGCCGAAACGGTGCTGCTCGTCCACCACCACCAGGCCCAGGCGGTCGAACTCGACCTTCTCTTCGATCAGCGCGTGCGTGCCGATGACCAGTTGCGCCTCGCCGCGATTGATTTCTCCGCGGGTGCGGCGCTTGCGGTCCTCGTCGAGCGAGCCGGTCAGCAGCACAATGCGCGGTTTGCGGCTGGAGCGCTCGAGCAGCTTGCGCGCGGCCAGGAAGTGCTGCGTGGCCAGAATCTCGGTGGGCGCCATCAGCGCCGCCTGGTAGCCGTTTTCCAGGGCCACCAGCATGGCCTGCAGCGCCACGATGGTCTTGCCCGAGCCCACATCGCCTTGCAGCAGGCGGCGCATGGGGTTCGGCTGTCGCATGTCGCCCACAATCTCACCCAGGGCGCGCTTCTGCGCCGCAGTGGGGTGAAACGGCAGCACCTCGCGGATGGCCTCGCGGACCTTGTCGTTGGTGGCGAAGGCGATGCCGGCGCGCTCCCTCATGCGGCGGCGCTTCAGCTCCAGGCCCAGTTCCAGGAAGAAGAGCTCTTCGAAGATAAGGCGGCGATGGGCCGGAGTTGCAGAGGCCTGCAACTGGGCAAACGGCGTGCCTTCGGGCGGGAAGTGGACCTCGCGCAGCGAGGTCTCGCGGTCCGGCAGGTCGAGCCGCGCCAGCATCGCGCGGGGCAGGCACTCGGGGACCGCGCCGCGCACCGCTTCGAGGAGATGGAAGATGGTCCTGCGCTGCCAGCGCGAGGCCAGACGCGCGCCGCCCAGCGACTCGTAGACGGGGGTGATGCGGCCCACTTCCAAGAGGCGGGTCTCGGCATCGGCGCCCTCGTCGGGCAGCAGCTCGAACTGCGGCTGGATCATTTTTAGATTACTGCTGGAGCGCGACGGCTCGACGCGTCCGTAGACGGCCACCGTCTGGCCGGCGTGGAATTTTCCGCTCAGATAGCTGCCGTTGAACCAGACGCATTTCATCGCGCAGCGGCCCTGGCCGACGGTGAGCTCGAAGATGGGGGCCTTGCGGGTGCGCAAGAGGATGGAGCCGCGAACTTCAGCGATGACCGAGGCCATCTCGCCGGTCTTCAGCTCGTCCAGGCTGCGCGGGTTCTGCCGGTCCTCATAGCGGAAGGGCAGGTGGTAGAGCAGGTCCTCGGCGGTCTGGATGTCCTTGGCGGCGAGCATCTCCGCCACCTTGGGACCAACGCCGCGCACATACATGACAGGAGTATCGAGGCCGGGCACAATTTGGATGCTAAAGCATCTGTCCCCTGGGCGGTGTCCTTTGCCCGTGTGAGATTCCCAGAGTGGTTGTACACAGGGCGATGCGGCAGTTCTCGGTTCGAGCGGATTCGAATTTGTGTGTCTTTATCGAAATAGCAACACGTGGCTTTTGCCTCCGCCCCGGAGGAAACATCCCTGGAGGCCAATCGATCCCGAACACAGTCACTCAGAATCCGCCGCGGCCGCGGCTCCTGGGGGAAAGCAGGGCGAAAGGATTCGTATTTCCTGGGACGTTTTGGGCGCAAAATGGGCCAGTTTGCGACGTTTTTGCGGTGTTTTGCGACCTTACGCATTCCGTAAGTGCTTTGTTTTCTTAGATCCTTGAAGTGATATTTGGCTAAGTTCCTTGTTATCAACGAAACGGGAGGGGGGTGGGGGTCAGGGCTGCTTTGGGGGGGTAGCCTTCGGTGGGTGAGGCGCTCGGTTGAATAGGGGATGCGCATGGAACCATGGTGCGCGCGTTGG
>JARLGE010000087.1 GCA_031296215.1 Occallatibacter sp. | reverse complement strand
CCCCCCCGCCTAGAGCGGTTCTCCGGTTGACTTGGAGTGTGCGGAATCGTGCAGGGTGGCTTTTTCTTGAGGAAAAAGCCACTTGAGTGCGTGCATTCGGGCTTCAGTAATTCCGAAAGTGCTATAGCAGCTCAGACTCTTTCAGGCTCATCTTGCGCTGGAATCACATCCCCAGCTGGTGCTCATCTTCCCCTGGGCAAGAGTAAAAGCCCACACCGGCAAGAAAATCGCTTATTCTGTTAACAATTCCTTCTTGCTTCGGCAGGCCACGACCAAAACCCTCATGAATCCAGTCGCTTTGGCGGTTGACGATCTTCGGGAGCAGTATATGCGGGAGATGGCGCTTGTCCGCCTCACCTGTGAGCGCACCGGGGACGGCACCGCCGCCATCCGCCGCCGCTCCGCCGTGGTCGACCGGATACTCATTGAAATGTGGCGCCGGGCCTTCGCCGGCCAGCCCGCCCTCAACGTCTCCCTTCTCGCTCTGGGCGGCTACGGACGCAAGGATCTGTTCCCCTACTCGGACATCGACGTTCTGTTCGCGTTTGCCGACGAAAAGACGGAAGACCTGGCCAAGGAGGCGGTCCGCGGCATCATCCAGGGCATGTGGGACATAGGCCTGCGCGCCAGTCCCAGTTCCCGCACGGTGAAGGAAGCCGGGCGATTCGATCCGGATAACCTCGAGTTCACCCTGGCTACGCTGGACCGCCGCTTCCTGGCCGGCCAGTTCCCTCTCTACCAGCAACTGCACCAAACAGTGCTTCCCGGCCTGGTGTTGAGCGAGTGGAACACCATCACCCAGAAGCTGGGCGAGATCGCCCGCGCACGGCACGCCAAGTTCGGCAATACGATCTTTCATCTGGAGCCCAACCTCAAGGACTGTCCGGGCGGGCTGCGCGACTATCACCTGGCGGTCTGGTTCGCGCTGCTCTTTCACCTGAAGGAGACCAAGGAGTGGCCCCGCCAGCGCGGCGGCGTCTTCCAGTCGGCGCGCGGCGACGCCGAGGCGGCCTTCGACTTTCTCGCCGCCGCGCGCTGTTTTCTCCACTTCCGCCACGGCCGCGACGACAACACGCTGGACTGGCAGTCGCAGGACGAGGCCGCCGCCAACTCCATCGGCCTGGAAACCCGCGGCACCGCGGACCCCAGTTACTGGATGCGGACCTACTATCGCCACGCCCGCATCATCTACCGCCGCGCCGCCCTCTTGATGGAGCACCTGCCCGCGCCGGTCAGCTTCTACAAGCAATTCCGCCGCCGCCGCACTCCCATCGCCGGAACCGACTTCCTGCTCGACCAGGGCCGCATCGACATCGTTCCCGGCGCGCAGTTCAACGACACCGCCGCCATCCTGCGCATCTTCTCCATGATGGCCACCCACGGCTACACGCTTTCGCAGGCTGCCGAAGACCGCATCACCGACGCGCTGCCGGCTCTCGCCATCCACATTCCCGAAGGCCCTTACCTGTGGAACGCATTGCGCGAAGTCCTGCTGGGGCCGCATGCGGCGCATTCCCTCCGCACCATGCACGCCCTCGGCGTGTTGGAGATGCTGATCCCCGAGTTCCACGGCATCGACGCCCTGGTCATTCGGGACTCTTATCATCGCTACACCGTCGACGAGCACACCTTCCTCACCATCGACAACGTGCATGGCCTGCGCACCCCGGCCCACGACTACGAACAGCGCCTGGCGCAACTGCTGCCGGAGATCGATCGCCTCGACCTGTTCCTGCTGGCGCTGCTGCTGCACGACACCGGCAAGGCCCGCCGCACCGGCGAACACGCCAGCCAGAGTGTCGAATTAGCCGACGCATTCCTGGCCCGTCTGGACTTCGACGCCGAAGAGCGCGAGTCGATCCTCAAGCTGATCCGGCTCCATCTGGAGATGTCGCTTGCCTTGCGCCGCGACATATTCGACCCGGAAAACGTGCGCGGCTTTTCCGAGAAGATCGGCAGCCCGCAGTTGCTCAAGATGCTCACCATCATGACCTTTGCCGACATCAAGGCCGTCAACCCCGATGCGCTCACCCCCTGGAAGGCCGAGAACCTGTGGCAGTTCTACATGTCCACGGCCAACTTCATGGACCGCTCGGTCGACGAGGTACGCTATCACGCCTCCATCGATCCCACCCTGCTCAACCGCATTCGCTCGATGGTTCCGGCCGCCCAGCACGAATCGCTCCGCCTGTTCCTGGAAGGCCTGCCGCAACGCTACCTTCAGACCCGGCTGCCGGAGCAGATTCGCCATCACTTCCAGATGGCTCTCAATCTCGCCAGTGCCCCCGTTCAGCTCGACCTCCGCCCCAATCGCCAGCTCTTCGACCTGACTGTGATTACGCGCGACCGAACCCGCCTTTTCGCCGACGTGGCCGGAACCCTGGCCGCCTGGGGCATGAACATCGTCAAGGCCGGCGCCTTCTCCAACGATGCCGGCGTCATCGTCGATAGCTTCCACTTCACCGACGTGTTTCACACCCTGGAGCTGAACCCCAGCGAGAAAGACCGCTTCCTGGCCAACCTTCACGACGTAGTGGCGCAGAAGGTCTCAGTCCAGCAGTTGCTTGAAGCACGCCGCCACATGAACCACCCCGGCAACCTCAAGGTCGAAGTCGCCACGCGCCTCGAATTCGACTCCGATTCCTCCACCCACTCGACGCTCTTGCAGGTTATCTCGCAGGACGTGCCCGGCCTGCTGCGCCAAATCGCGCTCACCCTCAGCACCCACCACTGCGACATCAAAGTGGCGCTGATCGACACCGAAGGCGAAACCGCAATCGACGTCTTTTACCTGACCCATGGCGACCAGAAGCTTCCCGCGGAAATCCAGAAGACCCTGGCCGCCGACCTGAAGGCAGCCCTGGAGACAATTCGCGCACCGGCGGGCGGCTAGGGAATCCGTTCGTAGGGCAGGTAGACCGGCTCCCAGACGTAGGCGCGGAGCTGGTCTTTGAGCGTGGCTTCATCGGCGAGCTCGGATACGCCTTCGGCAATGGCCTGCCTGCCCACGGCCTCCGCCACAATCATCCCCACCTTGCGCGACTCTCCGATAGGCGGCAGCAGCCGGCCGTTGGGGTCTTCACGCGCCGGGGAGAGCTGCGCCAGGGCCTTGGCCGCGGCCATGATCATGGCGTCGGTGACGCGCCGCGCACGCGAGACCAGGATGCCCAGGGCGAGGCCGGGAAAGATGTAGGAGTTGTTGGTCTGGGCGATGGGGACCAGCCGGCCGTTGACCTCGACCGGTGCAAAGGGGCTGCCGGTGCCGACGATGGCGCGGCCTTCGGTCCAGCGCAGCAGATCGGCGGGCGTGGCTTCGGCGCAGGAGGTCGGGTTGGAGAGGGGGAAGATGATGGGGCGCGGCGTGTGGCTGGCCAGGGCGCGCACAATCTCTTCGGTAAACGCGCCGGCCTGCGCCGAGGTGCCCACCAGGGCCGTGATTCCGGCGTTGCGCGCCACGTCGAGCAGCGAAACATCTTCTCCACCGGAGAGCTGCCAGCCTGCGACATCGGCCCTCGGACGCACCCAGGGCTGCTGGGTGTCGCGAATGCCGCGTCCGCCTTCGACCAGCAATCCGTAGCGATTGAAGGCATAGATGCGGCCGCGGGCTTCGGCTTCGGTCAGGCCCTCTTCCTGCATGGCGGTGAGCAGCAGGTCGGCGATGCCCACGCCCGCACCGCCTGAGCCGAACAGCGCGATGGTCTGTTCCTTGAGCGGAACACCGGTCGCGTTGACGGCGGCCAGCAGGGTCGCGGTGGTAACGGCGGCGGTGCCCTGAATGTCGTCGTTGAAGGTGCAGAGGCGGTCCCGGTAGCGCTCCAGCAGCATGGCCGCGTTGGTGCCGGCAAAGTCCTCCCACTGCAGCAGAATGTGCGGCCAGCGCCGCATCACCGCCTGCACAAACGCCTCGACAAAATCGTCGTATTCCTGGCCGCGCACGCGGTGGTGCTGCCAGCCGATGTAGATCGGATCGTTGAGCAGCTTCTCGTTGTCGGTGCCCACGTCCAGCAGAACCGGCAGGCAGTGCTCGGGCGGGATGCCGGCCAGGGCCGTGTAGAGCGCCATCTTGCCGATGGGAATGCCCATGCCGCCGGCTCCCTGGTCGCCCAGCCCGAGGATGCGTTCGCCGTCCGAGACCACGATGCAGCGGATGTTGTCGTAGCGCGGGTCCGCAAGGATCCGATCGATGCGGTCGCGGTTGGGATAGCTGATGAAAAGCCCGCGCGGCTTGCGCCAAATTTCAGAAAAACGCTGGCAGCCCTCGCCGACCGCGGGAGTGTAAACCACCGGCAGCAGCTCTTCGGTGTGCTCGGCGATGAGGGAGTAAAAGAGCGTCTCGTCGTTGTCCTGCAGGTCGCGCATGTTGCTGTATTTGCCGAACGCGGTATCGCGGCCGGCCAGCACCCGCATGCGGCGCGCGCGCTGGTCTTCCAGGGTGCCGATGTGCGGCGGCAGCAGGCCATGCAGCCCGAAGGCGTCGCGCTCTTCCGCCGTGAAAGCGGTGCCCTTGTTGAGGCGGGCGTTCAGCAGCAGCTCAATTCCATGAAGGCGGGTGCGAACGATTCTCTCTTCGATCTGGATGGGTGATTGGAATTCCCGGCTCATATGTGTCCCCTGGTAGTAAGTTGGTCCCGGTCAAGACATGCGAGAGCGGCGGGAAATCAAGAACGCCCCGCCACGCAGCTATCGCTCTGCCCCATCCAGATCGATTATGGCTCCTCAATGATAGCCAAATCCCACGGCGCAAGCGTGAGATTGGCGCCGTGCGCCACGGGTTTTCCGTCAAGCAGATTGGCGCCGTTAGCATAGGCGTAAGTGAGTTTCACTTCGTCGCCGGAGTAGTTGAAGTAGTAATGCAGCCGCTTGCCCAGGCGGTTGACGCCGTGCTGCACGTGGACCGATGCGGGCGCCTGCTGGTCGCGACCGGTGAGTCCGAGCTTGTCGAGTTCCCCCTTCAACACCGCGGTCTGCAGCTTGTCGGAAAGATAAGTTCCCTCGTAGAGCAATCTTCCGGAACCGAACTCGTTTTCGGTGATGGCCGGCCACTTGCCGAAGAAGGGGTGGTCATAGAAGGCGATGGCTTTGGCGTGCTCGGGCATCAGGAACTCGGCCCAGTAAGAGACTTTGTTGTCGGCGCCCAAGTGAAAGGGATCGCCCTTGAGGGCGAGCGGGCGCTCGAGGCTGGAAAACTCCTGGTAGCTGAAGCCGGCCGCTTCACGGAGCGGCCCAGGCGCGCGCACCCAACGCACTGCGGAGTTCTCGTTGGCAAAGCCACTCTTGAAGGTCATCACCACGTGGCCGCCGTTCTTTACATAGTCCGCAATGCGCTGCAGCAACGCGTCGTCGGCGATGTAGAGCGCGGGAACGAGGAGCAGGTTGTACTGGGAGAAATCCTGCGTCTCCGGAAAGACGAAGTCCGCGCCAACGTTCAGATCGTAGAGCGCCTTGTGCATCTGCTGCACCAGCGAGCCGTACCCATCGGGCTCTCCGGTCCAGCTCCTGGCCGGCACCCCGCCGCCATATGGCATAAAGCCGATCGCATTGGCCGAGTCGCGGCTCCACAGAATCGCCACCGGGTTCTTAATCTGCAAACCCACCAGGTGCGGGCCAATCTTTTCCAGCTCATGCGCCGTGCGGCTCACCTCGTTGTAGACGCGATTGGGCTCGAGATCGTGCGAGAGCACTCCCTTCCAATAGGTTTCCTGGTTGCCGTGTATTGACGCCCAGTGCCAGTACTCCACCATGTTGGCGCCGTTGGCCAGGTAGGTGTAGACATCCTCGCGAATCTGTCCGTCGTAAGGCGGAAACTGGCCGCCGGAAGTCCAGCCAATGGTCTGAGCGTTGGTCTCGGTGACCAGAAAGTTCGAGTGCCGCAGGGAGCGCGAGAAGTCGCTCTGCATCGCCTGGAAGGAGCCGCCGTATTCGTCCTGCGTGCCGTGATAGATGTTGTCGGCGACGATGTCGAGCGAGCCGGCGATCGCCTCTTCATTCACGTCGCGCTTCATCATGCCGCCGTAATCGGTGGTGATGAACTGGCTCGCGGCCGCGCACTCGCGCACCAGCGCCGCCTGCCAGTGGAGAAAATCCGTCACGCGCATCTGGCTCCAGCGCGTCCACTCCAGCTTGTAGCCTGTTGAGATCGTCCCGTCGCGCCGCGGCAGGTCTTCCCAGGTGTGCAGGTTTTCCCCCCAATAGTTGAGGAACCAGGCCTTGGAGAGCGCCTCGGGCGTAACGAATTTCCTTTCCAGGTAATGCTGGAAGCCGATAAACACGTCGGGATTGGCGGCGTCGTAGCTGCCGGTCTCGTTGTCGAGCTGCCAGCCGATCACGGTGGGGTTGTCCTTGTAGTGGGCGACGATGTGGCGGATGAGGCGCTCGGCGTAGAAGCGGTAGGCGGGCGAATCGGTGTCCATGTTCTGGCGGATGCCGTAGACGCTGGGCGCCGGCTTGCCGCCGAACATGCCTGGAGGAATGCGGTCGGCGAAGATCTCAGGATGCTGATGCGCCATCCACGCCGGGATGGAGTAGGTGGGCGTGCCGAGAATGACCTTGATGCCGGCCTTGCCCATGGCGTCGACCACGCGGTCCATCCAGGCGTATTCGAAGCGGCCGTCCTCCGGCTCCCATAGGCTCCAGGTCGATTCGCCCATGCGCACCACATTGAGGCCGGCGGCTTTCATCAGAGCCACGTCCTTGACCAGCCGCGCGGCATGGTCCGCGTCGTCGCCGGGCATGTATTCGTTGTAGTAGGCCGCGCCGTAGAGCACGGTGGGAAAGCTGAGGTCGGGGCCGGCGGAGGCGGGCGGCGGGGCTTGCGCGAGGGCTGGGATGGAACTTGCAAAAATGGCGATGGCTGCGAAGGCGAGAAAGCGTTCCCTTTGGAAGTGCATCATCTGTCCTCTTCCTCTTTTGAATCGAAAGGCAAGTCTATACCAGGAAGACTATCGCAGAAGTCAATCAGTTTTCCCAGGGATTCAGAAGCGATACGCCTGTAGTCTGGAAATGAGCGACGTTGCGTGTGACAACAGTCAAGCCATGAATGAGCGCCGTTGCGGCGATCAAGACATCCCGCTCCGGGCGAAGATTTGGCACGTGAAGAGCCGCACACTTCAACGCGATCTGGGTGTCGACCGGCAACACGCGACCGGCAAAAGCGGTGAGTACGTGCTTATCAAGCCATTGACGCAGAACGGCGCCCTGCCGCGGATCGCGGGCCTGCATCAGAAGGGTGCCGTATTCCAGTTCGAGAATGGTGACCACGGAAAGAAACTGGCTGGCTTCCAGAACGCTCTTTGACCAGGCAAGAACGTTGCGGTCCACCTTGGAAGGCACGCCTTGCTTTACCGGAGACTTGCGCAACTCCGAAACCACGTTTGTATCCAGCAAATACATCATGACAGGTCAACTGGGTAGCGAAGGATGTCGCCCATCCGCGGCGGATCGAATTCGATCTCTGCTGCTTCGGGCATGGCAAGCAAGTCCGCGATGCTCTGGGATTTGCCAGTCATCTTCTGGTATTCACCAATCGACAGAAGCACCATGGCTGGGCGTCCGCGGTCGGTGATGAACACCGGCCCTTTAAGGACAGCCTTCTTGGCGCGGCTTCTGTTCTGATTGAACTCTCTGCTGGAAAGGGTGGTTATGGCCAAGGCACACCTCCGATGTAGCAACGTAGCTACATTCTAGCACGGATTCCATCTATTCAAACGTCAGCAAAACCATCTCCGGAGTTGTTCCAACCCGCATGGGAGGGCCCCAGGTTCCGGCGCCGTAGGAGGTGTAAACCTGGAGCGCACCGAACATGTTGAGCCCGTGGGTGAACTTGCCGAAGACGCGCCGGGTGAGCCAGGTGAAGGGGAATATCTGCCCGCCGTGGGTGTGGCCGGAGAGCTGCAGGCTGACGCCGGCTTCCTCCACGATGGGCAGGCGGTTGGGCACGTGGTTGAGCAGAATGCTGGCGCTGCCACGGTCAAGCTTCATTGCTTCGAGCGAGGCGCGCAGGCGGATGGGGAAGGTGGTGTCGTGGTACGGGACACCCAGAATTTGCAGGCCGTCGACGACGACTTTCTCGTTGGCCAGCACGCGCACGCCGGCGCGGGTGAGGGCGGCGAGAAAGCGCGCGGTGTCGCCAAACTCGTCGTGGTTGCCCGTGGAGAAGTACATGCCGAAGGGCGGGGAAAGCCGCTTGAAAGGCGCGGCCAGCCGGTCGGGATCGGCTTTGGCGCCGTCAAAGAAGTCGCCGGGAATGAAGATCGCGTCCGGCTCGAGTCCGGCGGCGAGAGTGGCGATGCGGCGGCTGAAGCGCAGCGCGTTAACGTGGCCCAGATGGAGGTCGCTGACCAGCAGCGCCCGGCGTCCGCGCCACGACAGCGGCAGGTTGGCAAGGCGGATGGAGACGCGGCGGATGCGCACCCGGCGCGCGTTGAGCAGGCCGTAGAAGCCGACGGCCAGCGCAACGTCCAGGAAGAACCAGGCGATCAGCGGGCGGTGCTGCGCCGCCGCCGGGTCGAGCCGGCTCAGCAGCAGCGCACCCCAGACCAGCCAGCTCAGGCAGGCGGCGCAAAAGAGAAACGTGAGGAATCCCAGCCAGACCGCCGCAACCCGGTAAATGACCTTGACGAGCAGGCTTGCCGAGTAAAAGCTGAGCAGCGCGGCCACAACAAAGCTGCAAGCCAGCAGCAGCAGCGCAGCGCGCAGCGCCAGGTCCTCATGCGGCGGGGGGTGACCGCAAAAGGCAACCCAGGCTTTATAGAGAAACCAATTTTCCAGCAGAAAAGTGCATTGGATGAAGGCAATTCCCAGGACAGGCCAGGCTTTCAAACCGGAAGCTCCTTCCTTCAATTCTTGCATGAACGGCGGATCGCAAGACCGGCGACGGGGTGGCTGCTGCATGAAACAATGGCCCTGATGGGTTCTCAGGCAGACAACGCGCTCGGGCTTTATCTATCGATCCCTTTTTGCCGGTCGAAGTGCACCTATTGCAACTTCGCCTCCGGGGTTTATCCGGCCAGCGAACATGCGCGCTATGTGGAGAGGCTGATCGAGGACCTGCGCGCCGCCGGGGCGTGGGCGGAGCGGATGGGTTTGGAGCTGCTCCGTCGCGTCGACACGGTTTACCTGGGCGGGGGGACACCCAGCCTGCTGGAGCCGGAGTTGGTGGAGCGGTTGTTCGCAGCCATGCGGGCCGCATTCGACCTGGAGCCGGACGCGGAGATCACGGCGGAATGCGCGCCGGGCCAGATTGCGGACGCAACCCTCGACGCGTTTCAGGCGGTGGGCGTGAATCGCGTGAGCCTGGGGGTGCAGTCGTTCGTCGACCGCGAGGCGCAGGTCAGCGGTCGTCTGCACTCGCGCGCCGTGGTCGAGCAGGATCTGGTCCGGCTGCGCGCGACCGGCATTGCCAACCTCAACGTGGACCTGATCGCGGGACTGGCCGGGCAGACCGCGGCCACCTGGGAGCAGTCGCTGACGGCGCTGGTTGACTGCGGCGTTCCCCACGCCAGCGTGTACATGCTCGAGGTGGATGAGGATTCGCGGCTGGGCCGCGAGATGCTCTCCGGCGGCGCGCGCTACTCCGCCGGACTGGTTCCCATAGACGACGCGATTGCCGGGATGTATACGCGGGCCATTGAGCGCCTGGCTGAAGCCGGCCTCAAGCAGTACGAGATCTCGAACTTCTGCCGCCCGGGGTTCGTCTCGCGCCATAATCTGCGCTACTGGCAGCGGCGGCCTTACCTCGGGCTTGGCCTCGATGCGTCCTCTATGCTCCGCGAAGCAGCATTGCATGCAGCGGGCGCATTGCATGCAGCGGACTGTTTTCCGCATCGCGGGGGCGCTGGCGACGCCGGCTATGTGCTGCGTTCGACGACGACCAGCGACTTGGCCGAGTATCTTGCCGGGCCGGAGCCGGTGGAGACGGCGTGGCTTTCACCCTCGCGGCAGCACGAGGAAGCCTGGTTCCTGGGACTGCGGCTGAATCGCGGGGTCGAAGGGCCTGCGCTGGAGCGGGAATTTGGCTGCGCGCCTGTCGCGCGGGCCATGGAAGTGGTGAAGCGGCTCGTCGCGGTTGGCTTGTTGCAGTCGGACGGGAGAATGGTCCGGTTGACGGCGCAGGGGCAACTGCTCTCTAACGATGTCTTCCAGGAGTTCCTGGGACTGGACGCGGGCGAAGTGGAAGACAGCCTGCAGACGAACGCCGAAGGCTCTTTGCGGGGCTCAGGCGTTTCCAGGATGGCTGCTACCGGAGGCTGAACCGTCTGGTCCCGATGCCGCGCTCGCAGAGAAGAGTGGGAAAATATAGCACACTCTTTGTGGGCGCTTTCCACTCAAGATCAGGCGAAGCGGCTGGCTCTTGAGCCCAAAACTGCCCTTCTTTCTAGGGGTTCTGTTGCCGAGTCGTAACTGGGAAGCCTGCGGCCGACAATCGGTTTTGTCGCCAGAGGCTTCTCCAGGGATGGATTTCGGGTAATACTACATTTTCGCTCCAGCCGACTAAAAGGAGAATTGCTCATGCTCAGACCCAGGACCGCTCTGTTTCTCGTCGCAGGTGTGCTGTTCGCCGTGCTGCAATCGGGGTGCATGCGGACTCCGTCAGCCGCGACGGCAATGCCCGATACCCGCGCTCTCGACGAAAAAGCCATCCGCGATAGCGAAGCAGCCTGGGTAAAGGCTTTCGCGACGAAAGAGCCCGAGAAGGCGGCCGCCTTTTATGCAGACGATGCCGCTTCGATGCTCCCCGACACACCGCTGATGACAAGCAGAAAGGCGATCGTCGCCGGGATGAAACCCGAGTTGGGCGACCCGAACTTCTCACTGGTGTTTGCGCCGACCAAGGTGGAAATCTCAAAATCGAGAGACATTGCGTATTCACAAGGTACGTTCAAATACACGACTACCGATCCCAAGACCAAGAAGCGTGTAGGCCAGGCGGGCAACTATGTCGAGGTCTATAAAAAGCAGGCGGACGGAACCTGGAAGGTTGAAGCTGACATTGCGACAGAAGAGACACCGCTGCATGTGCTTAGGCGCGGAGAGTGAAGGGCCGCTCAGGCTAACTAGCGGAGAATTCTGCCACCCTAGAGTTTTTCTGCCACGCTTTTGGCCTGGGTGAAGAGGTAGAGATAATCCGGCCCGCCGGCTTTGGAGTCGGTGCCGCTCATGTTGAAGCCGCCGAAAGGATGTGCGCCGACCATGGCGCCGGTGCACTTGCGGTTGAGATAGAGATTGCCGACATGGAACTCGCGGGCCGCGTGGTCCAGTTGTGCGCGGTTGGCGGAGTAGATGGCGCCGGTGAGGCCGTACTCGGTGTTGTTGGCCACCGCCAGGCCCTCCTGGAAACCTCTCACCTGAATGATGGCGAGGACGGGGCCGAAGATCTCTTCCTGGGCCAGCACCGCGTCCGGGGCGATGTCGGCGAAGACGGTGGGCTCCAGGTAGAAGCCGCCGTCCGCGTTCTCGGCCGGTCGCCGCGGCGACCCGCCGCAGATGAGGCGCCCCTCCTGCTTGCCGGTTTCGATATAGGCAAGCATGGAGTCGAGCGCGGCCTTGTTGATGACCGGGCCCAGGTTGTGGTTCTCCGCCGGGTCGCCGACGGTGAGTTTGGCGACCTTCTCGCGAACGCGCTCGACAAACACGTCGTAGAGCGGCGCTTCAACAATGGCGCGGGAGCAGGCGGAGCACTTCTGGCCGCTGAAGCCGAAGGCCGCGGCTACAACCCCGTCGACGGCGGCGTCGAGATCGGCGTCGGCGCAGACCAGGATCGAGTCTTTGCCGCCCATTTCGAGGATGGTGCGCTTGATCCAGATCTGGCCGGGCCGGGCTCGGGCGGCGCGCTCGTGAATCTCCAACCCAACAGACTTGGAGCCGGTGAAGGCGATGAACCGTGTCTTGGGGTGTTCGACGATGGCGTTGCCGAAGGTCGAGCCGGAGCCGGGGCAGAAGTTGACCACGCCGCCGGGCATGCCCGCCTCTTCTAACACCTCGACAAACTTGGCGGCTATCGTTGGCGAGTCGCTGGAGGGTTTGAGGATGACGGTGTTGCCGGCAACGATGGAGGCCGCGGTCATGCCGGCCATGATGGCGAAGGGGAAGTTCCACGGGGGAATGACCGCGCCCACGCCCAACGGGATATAGACCAGCCGGTCGCGTTCGCCGGGGTACTGGATGGGGGGGGT
Organism: Occallatibacter sp.; assembly: GCA_031296215.1. Lineage (GTDB taxonomy): Bacteria > Acidobacteriota > Terriglobia > Terriglobales > Acidobacteriaceae > Telmatobacter. The sequence continues at coordinate 760 of JARLGE010000087.1, read as the reverse complement.
GGCGGCGGCCAGGCGCAGGGCCTCGCGGGAATAGAACTCGAGGAAGTCGATGGTCTCGCCCACGTCGGCGTCGGCCTCGGCCCAGTTCTTGCCCACTTCATAGGTGAGCCAGGCGCAGAACTCGAAGTGACGGCTGCGGATGATCTCCGCCGCTTTGAGCAGCAGAGACACCCTTGTTCCGACCGGGGTCCGGCTCCAGGACTCGAAGGCGTGGAGGGCCGCGGCCATGGCGTCTTCGGCGTGCTCCGCCCCGGCCTTCTGGTGGATGCCGACTACCTGGGCGGGGCGCGCCGGATTGAGGGAGCGGATTTTGCTCTCGGTGCGCAACCGCCGGCTGCCGACGACCAGATCGTATTCGCGGCCCAACTCGCTGCCGACGTGCGCCAGCGCGTCTTTCATGGCGCGGATGTTTTCAGCGGTTTTGAAATTGGTGAAAGGCTCGTTTGCGAAGCCGCCCCGGGGGGTGCGCGGCTGAATCCGGGTGGAAAACGTTGCGGTAACCATAGCGCCTCTAGTGTAGTCCCACAGGGAGAGGGTCGGCGAGTTGGCCGGTCGCCTGGTAGGTGGCGGGCCATGGATCAAGGCAGCACGTAGCGCAGGTTGGCGTAGCCGGCAAAGACGTGCGCGTCTTTGGGAGCGCCGGGGGCCAGGGACCACGGAGCCCGTGCGACGCACGAACTCTGGGCGATGATGCGAACAGCGCGATGGTCCATCGCACCATCCTCGTCCCGGAGTTCCAATACGGCTGTGGCTACCTCTT
>JARLGE010000339.1 GCA_031296215.1 Occallatibacter sp. | reverse complement strand
GAAAGTTGCTACATAGGGGGGTACCCCCCCGGTTTTCGTCCTAGCCCCCAGAAAACAATAAAGTTAGACCCATAAAAGTCATTTTTGGCACCGAAACAGAGGACTTATGCTGCGCAGAATCTTCAGAAATCCGCACGTTTGCCCCAATTTCCACCCCGCGGAGCAGCCGCAGACGCATCGGTCAGCCGGTCAGGACGCTGCCTTCAGCCGATCTCCCGCTCCCAGGTCTCGAGTGTCCGCTTGAACGTGCTCATGAACTTGCCGCCGTCGGCGCCGTCGATCAGCCGGTGGTCGAAGCCCAGGCAGTAGCTCTGCATCCCGCGGATGGCGATCGCGTCGTTGCCGTCGGCGTCGCTCATCACCACTGCTTCCTTCTTGAGGCCCCCGATCGCCAGAATCGCCGACTCCGGCTGGTTGATGATGGGCGTGCCGAACTCCCCGCCGAAGACGCCCGAGTTGGTCAGCGTGAAGGTCGATCCCGTCGCCTCCTCCGGCTTCAGCTTCTTGGTCCGCGCCCGTTCGGCCAGGTCGGCCATCGTCCGCGCCAGCGCCGCAAAGCTCAGCGTCTCCGCCTGCTTGACCACCGGCACAATCAGCCCCCACTCCAGCGCCACGGCGATGCCCAGGTGGACGTTGGCGTGGTAGTGGATCAAGCCGTCCTTTAGAGACGCGTTGACGATCGGGTGCCGCCGCAGCGCCTCGACGGCTGCCGCGGCAATGAACGGCATGAAGGTGAGCTTCACGCCGTGCTTCTGCTCGAACCGGGCGCGTTCCCGCTCGCGCAGCCGCACGATGCGCGTCATGTCGATCTTGTAGACGGTGTAGACATGCGGGCTGATGGCCACGCTCTCCACCATCCGCTCGGCAATGATGGCCCGCATCCGGCTCAGCGGGACGACCGTGCCCGCCAGCGACGATGCCGGCTGCTGTGCCGGTTGCGCCGCGGCAGCCGCGCCTGCGCCGCCTGGCCCATGCTGGCCCAGGTAGCCGAGCACATCGTCCTTGGTGAGGCGCCCGCCCGCGCCCGATCCGGCAACGGCGCCTGCAACGAGGCCGAGGTCAAGGTTGTTCTCCCGCGCGATGCGCCGCACCAGCGGCGACGACCGCACCGGTCCGCCGCTGCCAGGAGCCGCCGCGGGTTCAGGCACGGTTGCCGCTGCCGGCGCTTGTGCAGAACTTGCAGGCGCAGCAACCGCAGCTGGAACCGTCGCGCCGAAGGCGGCTGCCGCACCGCAGGTGCCGCCGATGACCGCGACCACCGTATTGATCTCGACGGTCGCACCAACGGGAATCCTGATCTCGGTGAGCACGCCCGCAACCGGGGCGGGAATCTCCGCGTCCACCTTGTCGGTCGAGATTTCAAACAGCGGCTCGTCCTTCTGCACCGCATCGCCGGCCTTTTTGAGCCATTTGGTGATGGTGCCCTCAAAGATGGACTCGCCCATCTGCGGCATCACCACCTCGGTGCCCGTGGTTGCCGGACCGGTGGCAACCTCAACCTTGGCCAGCTCGGCAACATCCGCCGCGACTGCGGGGGCTGAACCCTGAACCCTGAAACCTGAACCCTGTTCTTCCGTCACTACCGCGACCACCGTATTGATCTCGACCGTCTGGCCTTCAGGAATCTTGATCTCGCTCAGCACCCCCGCCACCGGCGAGGGAATCTCCGCGTCCACCTTGTCGGTAGAGATCTCGAAGAGCGGCTCGTCCTTCTGCACACGATCGCCGGCTTTCTTGAGCCACTTGGTGATGGTGCCCTCGAAGATGGACTCGCCCATCTGCGGCATGACGACATCGGTTGCCATGGATTCCTCTCCGGCCTGTGGCACTTGAAGCGCGCGCCCTCGTTCCTGCCGGATTATAAATCGCGGCCCAGCCGTCAGGCCCGGATCGTGGCCTCGGGTGCGCCGAGCAGCCGTTCCAACTCGGCGGGAACTTTAAGCGGCGTGTCCTCTGCTGGAAATGCGGGCAAGACCTCGGCCGCCTGGGCGCGCAGAGCGGCAAGGCTCTCCACGGCCAGCATCTGCTGGTCGAAGACCAGAGCAAACTGCCGCGCCGCCTGGTGGGCAACGGCCTCCAGTGCGGGCAATTCGTCCGGGTGGCCCACCTCTTGCGCCAGGCTGGTCACCGCATGGCCGGGGATGCCGCAAGGAACGATCAGCTCGAAGTCTCGTAGGTCGGTCGTGACGTTGAACGCGAATCCGTGCGAGGTGATGCCCTTGGCCACATGAATCCCGATTGCACCGATCTTCCGCTCCGGACCGGCTGATCCTTTCCCAGTCCCTGGTCCCAGCTCGCCGCACCACACGCCCGTCAGTCCTTCCATCCGCCCGGCCGCCACTCCGTAGCCGGCGCACAGCCTGATCAGCGCTTCTTCCATGCCGCGCACAAAGTCCACAGGGCCCATCCGTCCGCCACTGGGATTCTTGAGAGTCCGCAGATCGAAGATGGGGTAGCCGACCAGTTGGCCAGGGCCGTGATAGGTCACATCGCCGCCCCGGTTGATCTCGTGCAGCGTGACCCCGCGGCGGTCGAGCAACTCATGGGAAGCCAGAACGTTGGCGCGGTTCGCATTGCGGCCCAGGGTGAGCACGGGCGGATGCTCCAGGAGCAGGAGCACGTTGTCGAGGCGGCCCTCGGCCACCAGTGCGGCGATCTCGGCTTGCAACTGGAGGCCCTCGACGTAGTCCACGCGGCCCAGATAGAGCGACTGAATCATGGCTGCTTCCGATTGTAGAGCGGGAGCCTGCTCAGGCATCCGGGCTGGCCTTGAAGAGCCCTGCAAAGACGGCGCGATGCTGCCAGAAGACCAGGAACCAAAGCAACGTGGCAAACAATCCCAAGCCGATGGAGCCGGGCGCCATGGAGATGTGGAAGAGGAGGATGTTGAACAGGATTGGCCCCAGGAACGTGAGCGCCAGGGCAACGAAGCGGCCAATCAACAGGAGCAGGCCGGCGATGGCCATGACCGCGCCCACAGCGTAGAAGTAATGGGTGGCCATGAGCACGCCGACGAACACGCCGGCGTTGCCGGGCTGCGGGGGGCCCTGCGGGATGAAGTGGAGGAAGCTGTTGATTCCGAAGACGAAAAACATTAGGCCAAGCAGATACCGCGCAATCATCGCAACAATCTTCATGGAGACACTCCTTTCGATCGTGGGCTGAACTTGAAACGGCGTGGGCCGCGCGACGGCGCACCCATGGGAAGCAGGGCAAACCCTCTGTGAACAGCAGATGCCCGAGCGGCAGATCTCGATTCAGACCATTGCACCTCAGCCCTCGGCCAGGCAGAATAAGCCCCCATTTGATAAAGTGGCTCTACACGGAGTGCCGCTGAACGTCCTTGTCTAATTCGTCCTCTCACACCTTGCCCCGCCGCCTGAGGGTAGTTGGGGTGTGTTTCTTTGCATCAACCCAAAGAGGATGACCCGCCGTGCTTCTTCACCAATTTGGATGGAACGATTTCTTTGAGAGCCAGTTGGCCGGCGCGCCCGCGGGCATTCCCGGCCGCGTGGCATCGGCCAACCATGGGCGCTTCCTGGTCTGGACGGAGGCATGCGAAGTGGATGCCGGCGTCTCAGGCGTACTGCGCAAGTCCGGCGCGCTGTGGCCCGCCGTCGGCGACTGGGCCATTCTGCGCACGGACGAGGCCGTCATCGACCGCGTGCTCACCCGCAAGACCTGCGTCTCCCGTAAGCAACCGGAGCGCGAAATCCGCGAACAGGTGTTGGCCGCCAACGTCGATGTCCTATTCATCGTCAGCGGACTCGACCGCAACTACAACCCTCGCCGCATCGAGCGGTTTCTGGTCATGGCCAACGAGAGCGGCGCACGGCCCGTGGTGCTGCTCAACAAGGCGGACCTGGCTCCTCCATTGAAGCTGGACCTGGCCGGGATCGTCGCCAGCGTGCAGCAGCTCAGCCCGGCGATCACGGTGCTCCCCATCAGTGCGCGGCCGATAACCGGTTCTTCCGATCATGACCTCGACGCCCTGCCGGCCCAGCTTGCGCCGGGCCAAACCGCGGCGCTGATCGGCTCCTCCGGCGTCGGCAAGTCCACCATCCTGAATCGCCTGCTCGGGGATGAACGGCAGCGCACCACCGCCGTCCGCGCCTCGGACAGCCGCGGACGCCACACCACCACCACCCGCCAGCTCTTCCGCATGCCCGGCGGCTGGCTGCTCATGGACCTGCCCGGCCTGCGCGAAGTGCAGCTATGGTCCAACATGTCAAACTCCGAGCAGCCCAGGCAGAACCTCGAAGCCAGCTTCGACGATATCCAAGCCCTCGCCGGGAGCTGCCGCTTCCGCGACTGCACCCACACGGCCGAGCCCGGCTGCGCCGTCACCGCCGCCGCCCTCGATCCGGCCCGCCTGGCCAACTTCAAGAAGATGCAGAAAGAGCTGGCCCATCTCGAACGCAGAACCAACCCCCGCCTGGCCAAAGAGACCCGCGCCAAAGGTAACGCCATCGAGAAATCCGTTCGGCAGCACCCCAAACGCGATTCGTCTTAACGCCCCGCCGGAGCCGATCCAGCGCTACCATTCAGAGGTTGGGAGCAGCCAATGGTCCTGCGCGACGCCGAAAACAATCATGCCGACACACTCGAAGAAAGCTACGAAGCGAGGGCACGTGGGGAGATAGAGGCCGGACTCGCCGAAATCGAAGCTGGCCGGATTTTTTCAGGCGAGAAGATAATCGAATGGCTCTGCAGTTGGGGTACCGATCATCAGCTTCCGCCGCCGCAACGCGACTATGCCGTGTTTGAAAAACTCGCTCTGCATCAGGGCTCGACCTCAGTCGTGCCGAAGATGGTTTAAGTGAAAAAGCCGAATGCCACCAGAAAAGATGCCAGGATATGCACCGATGCCCGAGATCGACTACCCGGAGGCGCCTTACCCCGACGACGTTTTTAGGCAGTTGCTCGAACCCAACGCCATCGATGGTATCGATACAAAACTCGCTTTCGACGAGGGGGAATACTTGTTGTGATTCTCACTCCCCGCGATCCTATCGCTGCGCTTCTGCTGCATGGGCCCGAGTCAATGACACTGAGTGCGCGAGCGCGAACCGGTTGGGGAACTTGCGAATGGTGCGGCAGTCAATTTGCAAAGAGACCCAGGGACCAACGAGGTTGTGGCCTACTCACTCAAGCAACCTTAGAAGAACGGTCAGCATGCTCGAGAATGACAGTCAGCGTGCTCGAAATGCTATCTAAAGCACGGCGGCCAAGAGCTAAGTTTCGGGGCGAACTTCCGAGGTGTCTTGGTCAAGGAACTTATAGCGACGCACCTTCAAGCCCTCGGGATCGCCCATCGCCTGAGGTTGAACTGTGTCCCCAAAATTCGGAACGTGAACCTCACATCCATTCGGGAAATCCTGAAAGTCCCTGTTTCCGCAAGGCTGAAGGTTTGGGCGCTGAACAAAGATCCTCAGTTTCATCTGCATCTTCTCCGGGGCTGATGGATAGCGGCAAGGCCGCAAAGGCCTTCCATCGAAGGTACGCCAAGCTCAGCAGAGTTGGCCGAACTAGCAGTCAATGAGGTAAGGTGCTGATGACCTGCCAGACTGTTGACACAGTGTTGACTTAAAGGCGCCTGTGACACAGAAGTACGGAGCAATCAGCCACCGGAACAGCCACCACAATCAGCCCAAATCTCAACTTCGGGCACTGTGAGTTCCAAGTCTCAGAGCAGCCACGATCAGCAAGAGATCCGAACTGATTCCAGAGCGGTTTCGATAGCCATGTTGTCATCTTGAGATCGTGCGAGGTGGCATTTTCTTGAGGGAAATGCCACTCGGCATCGAGGCTTCTGTAAAAAGCAGAATCGAACCCGCTGTAATCAAACGGGAGTTCCCCCGGCTCCGCTGGAGGAGCCTCACCGCATATGGGTTCATCCGTGATTTACCTGTGATCACTCCAACACGATGTCTCAAGACTGCTTCGCTGCCTGCTCGAAAAGCCCCGTCAGCAAGTCGCCCTGTGCGCCCGAGCGGTGCTGGCTTCGCCTGCTAGCATCCAGTTGCGGCGTGGTCAAAGGGCTCTGCAATCGCTACCGAAATGGTCCGGGAATGGACATCCATGACCAGACATCGTACCTTTCCCTTCATGACCGGTTCCTTTCCGATTGGCTCTGGGCTGTGCTTCCGACCTGAATCTCCGCCTAACCCGCGGTCAGCGCATTGGACTAGTCGCTCCATGATCACTAGCCAGGCGCCGATACTAAAGAGAAGCCGAATGCTCGTTGCAGCGCTGTTCCTGCTTGTTGCCGGAACGGCGAATTGCCTGGGCACGCGGGTTTCACCCAACCCTGGCCAAGAGAGCACACCGGGAACCCGGCCGGAGGCTGGGCTGGCGATCGAAACCGATGGCCTGGGGCCTTTCCGCTTCCTTGCTGTCCATGGCCGGCGGGCCATGATTGACGGTTCTGCCAGGGGCGGCCTCGAGGTCTGGGCCTATCCGTTTCAAATCCTGCGCGGGTATCGGCTCGCCTTCCATTCCTCCGGGGCCACGACCTCCATCCCGGCTGAGGACATCCTCAGCCGTGTCACCTATGAACCCAATTTCGTGATGCGCACCTATCTCGGTCCGGATTTCATCGTCCGCGAGAAGCTTCTTGTACCGCTCGATCAACCCGGCGTCATCATCACCTATCAGGTAGAGAGCACCCATGAAGTGGACATCGAAGTCCACGCCACGCCGGTGCTCGACCTGATGTGGCCCGGAGCCTTGGGCGGGCAAAGCGTGGAGTGGAATGCCGCACTCTCGGCCTTCGTGCTCGCAGAGCCGGCCGATGGTTACACCGCGGCCGTAGGCTCGCCGCAAATCGTGGCCCACGACGACATCGTCAATCTTGCCCAAAATGGCGAAAGCCCCACCGCCCTTGGGTTCACTCTCCGTCCAGGCAGCGACGGCATCGCCCACGTCTTCCTCGCTCTGAATCCGCCCCATGCGGCCGATCACGGCGCTCTGTTCAAGCAGCTCATCCGCGACCGGCAGGCACTCGAAGCGCAGGCCGCGGCCCATGCGGACGAAGTTCTCGGCGCCGCATTGCACGTGGAAACGCCCGACCCTCAGGTCAACCAGGCCATTCAGTGGGCAGAGATCGCTCTGGATCAGGCCTGGGTTTGCAATCCCCATCTAGGCTGTGGATTCGTCGCCGGCTACGGCCCCTCCCGAACCGCGCGGCGGCCGCAATACGACTGGTTTTTCGCCGGGGACGGGCTCGTCGCCACCGAGGCAGCCATCGCTGCCGGCGATACCGCCCGCGCGCGCCAGGAGCTGGAGTTCATTCTTCGTTATCAGGATAAGAAGACAGGCATGATCTGGCACGAGCTTTCCCAGAGCGCCGGGCTGATCGACTGGGAGGGCAAATTCCCCTACATGTTTGTCCATGTAGACATCACCTTCCAGTTCCTTTCCACAGTCAATCGCTACGCGACCGCCAGCGGAGACACCGCCTTCCTCCGCGATCGCTGGGAGTCGCTCGAATCCGCCTATCGTTACTGCCGCTCCCTCATCGATCCGGTAAGTGGGCTCCCTCGCATTCCCGCGGACAAGGAGGGCGGAGACGAACAGGACCGCATCTCCGACGACCTCGGCCTCTCCACCAGTTGGGTGCAGGCGGCGGCGGCGTTTGCGCAAATGGCCCGGCTCACCGGCCACGCGGCCCTGGCCGAGGAAGCAGCCCAGGCCGCCGATCGAGCCGCCGCGTCCATTGCAGGCCGCTATTGGAATGCTGAGAAAAACTTCTGGGTAGCCGGGCACACGCCTTCCGGGCAGGATGCCCCGGAGCGGCGCAGCGGTCCCGCCTCGGCCCTCAGCCTGCACGTCTTCAGCCCTGAACAGGGCGCACTGCTGCTCGACCAGCTTGCGTCGTCTTCCTTTCAGACCGATTGGGGAACCCGCGGAGTCGGGGCGGGATCGCCCGGCTACGATGCCGGCTCCTACGCCAAGGGCAGCGTATGGGCAGTGGGCACAGCCTCGCTTGCTCAGGCCTTCTGGTCCGAGCATCGCCCCGCCACCGGGTTCGCGCTCTGGAACGCACTGCTGCCTTGGGCGTCGCTGGATTCTCCCGGCCACATGCACGAAGTGTTGGCAGGAGATAACTACCGCCCGCAGGCCGAGTCCGTGCCCGAGCAGACCTGGTCCTCCGCGGGCTTCCTCGACGCCACAATTCACGGGTTGCTCGGCCTCGAGGTCGACTCGGTTGCCAATCGCATAGCATTCGCGCCCCACCTGCCTGCAGCCTGGCGCCAGGTCTCCGTGGAACGCATCAGGCTGGCGAATACCTCCCTAGCACTCGTTCTGCAACGCACTTCTCATGGTCTCAAACTGCAGATTGACAATCCCGGCCCGCCTTGCAACTTCATCTTCGCTCCGGAACTCCCTCTCGGCGCGCGCGTTCAAGGCGGCGTGTTCAACCACCAGCCAATCACCGTGGAAAGCGAAACCCATCCACAGGAGACCGTCGCCCGCGTCTCGCTCGACGCTCCGCGGGGAAGCAGCGAGCTGAAGATCGACTTCGAGGGCGGTGTTTCCGTTATCGCAGACTCGCCCATGCCCCAGTTGGGCATGCAGAGCGCAGGCGTCCGCATCGTCAGCGCCATTCTGCAAGGCAATGTGCTCACCATCCTGGCGGATGTTCCGTCGGACCGCGCCTCGCACCTTCAGCTTCAGACGAGCTGGGCAGTCGCCAGGGCGGAGGGCGCCCGCGTTGCCACGATCTCCGATGGGCTTCTAGGGGTCACGTTTGCCGCCAGCCCCGGTGCATCCCCTTCCGTCCCTTATCGTTCAACCAAGGCGATCATCGAATTCAATCCGCCCCGGTAGCCAAAGTGGACACATGCCGGATAGTGGGAGCAGACCGTTCCGGGTTGCGCCAGCCATTTGCAGACGAATGCCATCAGGCTCTATGGTGACTTCGTGGCGCGTGCAGCCAACCCGATCGGAATGCGTTTGTTGATGGCGATGATGCTTTCCGGATGGATCTCCATCGCGGGCCGGGCGCAATCGGCCGCTGCCGACGACTTTCCGTCCCTCCTCGAGCAGGGCTTTCAACTCCACCAGCAGGCGCGCTTCGGTGAGGCCATTCCCGTGCTTGAGCATGCCTGCCGGCTCCAGCCCACAGACTACTTCGCCAATCTACTGCTCGGCATCGATCTCCTCCGCACCGGCAAAGCCGCCGCGTCTATACCCCACCTGCAGTTGGCTGCGCACACCAGGCCGGGGGAGGAGTTTCCGGAAGATTACCTGGGCGAGGCCCAAGCCGGCCTGGGCCACTACGCACTGGCGGCCGAGGCCTATCGGCGAGCCGTGCAGCGGGGGCACAAATCCGAGCAGGCTCTGGAAGCCTGGGCGGGCTTTGCGCTGGAGCGATTTCGCTCACTCGGCGTGGACCTGCGCGCCTCGGCGGCCGGTGTTGCCGCAGCCCGGCGTTTGGCCGAAGCAGCAGGGAAGCCGGCAACCGGCACAGGCTGTCAGAGCTCCATTCCGGCCCTGGAGCGGCAGCTCGCTGCCGGGCAGACGGCGAGCAAGGCGCCAGCCGCGGAAATTGAGGCCGCTTTCCAGCTCTCCCGCTGTTATGCCGTGACGGCGGGGGAAGCGGCTACAGAGCTTGGGGCCGCGCAGGACGACCCAGGCGCGGTACACCGTCTGCGCGGCGATGTTCTGCTCCGCTTGAAGGGCGACGCACCGGCAGCCGAAGCAGAGTATCGCCAGGCGCTCGCGGTCCGCGGCGGCGATCCGGCGCTTCTGGAGCGCCTGGCCGAGGCCCAGTTGACCGCCGGAGACACCGAGGGCGCGCGGCAATCGGCGCAGGCTGCGCTGGCCATCGATCCCCACCGGCGCGAGGCGCTTCGCACGCTGGCCTCGCTGGCCATGAACAATCGCGATTACGACCAGGCATTGCCGGTCCTGCGCCAGCTCGCCCAGGAGGCTCCGGGCGATCGCACCGTGCAGGTGGAATTGGGAAAAGCGCTGGCGCAGACGGGCGCGGCAGAGGAAGCGGTCAGCTTGCTGGGGCCGGCTTTGGCCGCGGGTTATCCCGATGAGAAAGGCGCGTTGCACGCGCTGCTGGGCCGGGCGCTGCGCAAGCTGGGGCGCGAGGCCGAAGCGGCGAAGGTTGAGGCCGAGGCGCGGCAGCTCTCCGACGCTTTCCAGGCGCAGGCCGCGCACGAGAGCTCCGATGCGAATCAGTAGGCGGAGTGTCCTGCGCACCGCTGGCGGACTGGCGGCCGAGGCTGTGGCATGCGGATGGGCGCCCAGAACGCTAGCGCAGGTGGCGCTGGGGGGAGCGGGAACGCCGCCGATCCGCATGGTCAACGGCGCAAGGACGGCGGGCCTCGATTTTGTTCTGCGCAACGGGGCGATGGGCCGCAAGTACCAGGTGGAGACGCTGCCCGGCGGCCTCGGCGTCATCGACTTCGACGGCGACGGCTGGCCCGACCTCTTCTGCACCAACGGCGCTTCCCTTCCCGATCTGACCAAGCCCGGGCCGGAGTATTGGAACCGCCTCTACCGCAACAATCGCGACGGCACCTTCAGCGACGTGACAGCGAAGGCGGGCCTCCAGGGCGAGGGATACGCGATGGGCGTGGCCGTGGGCGACTACAACGACGACGGCCATGAGGACCTGTTTGTGGCCGGGGTACATGGGAATCGTCTGTATCGCAACAACGGCGACTCCACCTTCACCGATGTAACGCGGGCGGCGGGACTGGCCGGGCCAGGGTCGCTTGGCAGGCCCGTGTGGTCGGTGGCGGCGTGCTGGATCGACTACGACAACGATGGGCGGCTGGATCTGTTTGTTTCCAACTATTGCGACTGGGCGCCTGGAATCGACCCGATTTGCGGGGGCCTGGAGGCTGAGATGCGCGCCTACTGCCATCCCGACAAGTATCACGCCCAGCCCATGCAGCTTTACCACAACAACGGGGACGGCACATTTACCGAGATCGCGCGCAAAGACGGCCTGCCCGACCTGCTGGGCAAGGGGATGGGGCTGGCCATGGCGGATTTTGCCGGGGATGGCCGCCCAGGGATCTTTGTGGCCAACGACAACGCCCGCAACCTGCTGCTGCGCAATCGCGGCAAGGGTTTTGAAGAGGTTGGGTTGGAGGCGGGCGTGGCCTTTAACGGCGATGGGCGCAACATCTCCGGCATGGGCGCGGACTTTGGCGACATCGACGGAGACGGCCGCTTCGACATCGTGATGACCGGCCTGAAGAACGAGACCTACGAGGTGTTTCTCAACCAGGGAAAGGGCCAGTTCGAGGATGGCAGCGCGCAATCGGGCCTGTTGAACCTGAGCCGGATGTGGAATGGCTGGGGATGCGGGCTGGTGGACCTGGACAACGACGGCTGGCTGGACCTGTTTGTGGCCGGCGGCGGCCTCGACGTCCAGGACGCGCAGTCCAACCGCATCTTTCGCAATCGCGGCGCGGAGGGCTTCGCCGCCCGCCGGAGGGGCGGCCGCTTTGAGGACGTCTCGGCCGGGGTCGGACCGGACTTTGCCCAACCCGCTCTGCATCGCGGCGTCGTGTTTGCCGACTTCGACCGCGATGGCCGCATCGATGCGGCGGTGACGGCGTTGAATGCGCCTATCGAGCTGTGGTGGAACCGCAGCCCGCGCGAGAATCCCGCCCGCCACTGGCTCCAGCTCCGCCTCGCGGGCAGCAAAAGCAACCGTTCCGCCATCGGCGCGGAGGTTCGCTGCCAGGCGGGCGGACGCGGGCAGATCAGAACGGTTTCATCCAGCGTGGGCTATGCGTCGTCGAGCGATCTGACGGTGCATTTCGGGCTGGGAGAGGCGGCGAGGGCCGCCGTGCAGATTCGCTGGCCGTCGGGGGTGGTGCAGGCCTTGGGTGAGGTGGCGGCGGATCAGAGGCTGAATGTGACGGAACCAGCAGGGTGAAGGCCCCGCAGTGGCCGAACGGAATCTCAAAAGACTGAATTCTGCAAGGAAGCCCTTAAAACACAAGAAATATCGCCAGCGCGCATAGACGGTGCTTTCAAGTAAGGAATATCAATGGTGGCTAGAGAGAGCCGATGCTGCGCGTAAGTTTCTGCGCGGAGCCGGCAGTTTTGGAGGCGCAGAAGGCCATGAATTCAAAGGGTAGAGGAGCCGCGCAGTGGATGGGATCGGTCCTGGGCGCAATTCTGGGCGTAACGCTCCTGGTAGCGGCCATGGGGCTGAGTCCGGCGCTGCGAGCGCAGACGTCCAACGCGCAACTGAGTGGGCTGATCACCGACCCGACCGGGGCCGTGATTGCCGGAGCGGAGATCAAGGCGGTCAACATCGACACCAATGTCCCCTATACCGCCATTTCGAACGGCGCGGGCATCTATGTGCTGCCGGAGCTTCTGCCGGGCCCGTACGCGATGACGGTGACCATGCAGGGATTCGGCGACGTCAAGCGTGCCGGGCTGGTGCTGAGTACCGGCGACCATCTGGCGCAGAACTTCGAGCTGAAGCCGGGCGCGGTGGAGGTCTCGGTCACGGTGACCAGCGGCCAGGTGCTGATCGCGTCCGATGAGGCAGCCACCTCCGACGTAATCGACAACAAGATGATTACCGAGCTGCCGCAGTTGAACCGCAACGCTCTGGACCTCACGGCGACTATTCCGTCGGTGCAGGGCGCGGGGCCACAGGTGGACAACCTTCAGGCTCTTTCGCAGGGCAACGCGGCGTATGCGATCGCCAACTCCGGCAACAGCTATTCGATCTCCGGCGGTCAGGTGAACGGCACCAACATCAGCGTGGACGGCAACCCGGTGCAGGAGGCGGAGTTCAACAACACCAACCGGGCGATTCCGACTCCTGACTCGGTGGCCGAGTTCCGGGTGGAGAGCGGCGTGCTGACGGCCGACAAGGGCCGGTACGCGGGCGGCATCATCTCCATGCAGACGCAGAGCGGCACCAACAGCTTCCATGGCCGCGCGTTCCTCTACATGCGCAACCAGAATCTGAACAGCAACGACTGGACCGACAACTCGCTGGGCAACAAGCGGCAGGACTTCCAGCAGAGGAACTACGGCGTGGCCGTAGGCGGCCCGATTCGCATCCCGCATGTGTACAACGGTACAGACCATACCTTCTTTTACGGTGCGTGGGAGGGCCAGCGGTTCACACAGGGGCAGATCGTCGAGAGCAGCATACCGACGGTGCTGAATCAGGCAGGCGACTTCTCGCAGACGGTGATCGGCAGCGACTCCAATAACAATCCCATCACCGCGAAGATCTACGACCCGTTCAACGGGGCGATGGACAACAACGCCGCCGACTGCGCGGGAACGCCGACCGGCTCGGCGCCGTGCTGGGTGCGTCCGCAATTTCCCGGCAGCAAGATTCCAGCCACCGCTGCCGGAGGGCTCTCTGGCCAGAGCAAGCTGTTTGCCCACTACATGGCATTGTGGCCGGCGCCGAACCATGACCCGGCCGCCAACAACGACCACTTGAACAACCGCTACGATCCGGTCCAGCTCAAGACTCCCATCGACAAGTACTTTGTCCGGGTGGACGAGGCGCTGCGGGCCAATCAGCACATGCAGGGCAGCATGAGCCGGTCGATGATCACCTCGATCGTTCCGGCGCCGTTCAAGCACGCGGCCACCGCGCTCACCACCGACGAAGACTGGACGGGGAGCTTTCTCTACAGCTGGACGCCGGGGCCGAAGACGGTGGTCAACCTCCACCTGGGCATAGGCGTGACGGCGCTGGTGAGCACCGGAGTTTCCGGTGACGGCTCCTTGCCCGATCCTAGCCTCGACACCTCGACGTGGGGCTTCGATCCGCTGGTCGTGAGCAACCCGGCCAACGTGACCAAGCAGATTGCCCCGGTGGTCAACCTGAACGGCTACACGCACGTGGGCGGCGACCAGTACGACTCCTTCCTGACTCAGACCGACAACGGCGTCATCTCGATTACCCGGCTGCTGGGGCGGCATACGCTGAAGGCTGGCTATGAGCAGTATTTCATGCGGTTTACCGAGCAGGGCGGCGACAAGACCGGAGTCATCGGGCTGGGCTCGGGCGGCGGATCCAACCAGTATTGGAACCAAAACGACGGCCTGACCGGCAGCCCGCTGGCCGAGTTGATGATGGGCTCGTCGAATCTGAACTCCTGGGGCAGCAGTTGGGACATTACGCCCTACGGCTGGAACCAGGCGGCCTACATCATGGACGACTGGAAGGTGAACAGCAAGCTGACGGTGCAGATTGGCTTGCGCTGGGATCATGACGGCGCCAAGCAGGGGCGCCATCCCTTTGGCGGGCTGATCTACGACATGAACGCCAAGAACGTGCTGTCTGCCAATAGCGGATGGAGCTGGGACTCGGTGGCCGCTGCCGAGCCGGCTGGACTGCTTTCCGGACTTCCCGCGCCTGCCTGGGTGACCCAGGGCGCGACCGGGCGGGTGGCCCTGATCAACACACCTGAGTATCCGCAGAAGAACCTTTACGCCACCAACATGGTGAACCTGCAGCCCAGGATTGGGGTCAGCTATGCCTACGACGACAAGACAGTGATCCACCTCAGCGCGGGCATGATCGACCAGGGGCTGAACGGGCTGTCGACAGACTGGATGAGCTTCTACTACAACACGGCGGAGTTCAACCAGGTGAGTTCGCTGGACGGGATGAACTGGGTGAGCGAACTGTGCTCGTGCGATCACGGCTTGGCCTCGTTCCCGGCGCTAACGGGCGGGGGCAACCGCGGCTGGATTCCGCCGGTGGCCAACAACACGCAGTTCTTCTACTCGACCTACGGCACCGGCGCCAATTACAACGGGCAAGGCACCACCATCGGCCACTACGACACGCCCATGGACTACATGTGGGGCTTGAACATCCAGCGCCAACTGGGCAAAGACTGGGTGGCGACGGCCGAGTACGACGGCATCCGCGGCATTCACCTGCTGACCCACATCAACGGTGGCTGGAGCCTCAACAACGTGCCACTGAACTACTACAAACTGGGCTCGCACCTCAACGACCAGGTTCCCAATCCGTTCAACAACCAGTCGCAGAGCTTTACGGAGGATCCCACGGTGTCTCTGAGCCAGTTGCTGGGGCTTTCGCCGCAGTACGCGGGGACCAACTCGACCACGCCGGGCCAGGTCACGTGGGGCCGGTCGATGGCGCACTTCGCCAACTTCCAACTACAGTCGCGTAACTTCAACGGCCTGGAGCTGATGGCTTCCTACGCGATCCGGAAGACGCTGACTGATGCCGCCAGCACGGACATCAACGTCTACGGCGGGATCGCGGGCTCACAGTTGCAGAATCCGCACAACCTGATGGAAGGCTATGCGGTTTCGGCGTCTGAGATGCCGCAGACACTGAAGCTGAACTACTCCTACGACCTGCCGTTTGGGCGCGGGCGGCAGTTCCTCGCCACGCCCGATGGAGTCGGCGGCCAAATTCTCGACGCAGTCGTTGGCGGATGGGCCGTGGCCGGCATCTCCACCTGGTACCCCAAGGGCACGCCGGTGTTTGTGCCGCAGGTATCCTCCGGCGGCAACCAGGTTCCGGGCGCTGCGCTGCGCTGGTCGTTTCTGAACAAGAACTTCAGGAAGTCCGGCGTCAGCTACCAGGATGCGCTGGTGATCAACGGAGCCTGGGCAACGCAGAGTGGAGCAGGCGTGCTGAACAAGGCATCGTTCTCGCGCACCCCGGACTATTCGCTGGCCAACTCGCCGGTCATCTTCGCAAACTTGCGCAATCCGGGCGGCTTCTACACCGACGCCAGCATCCTGAAGAAGTTCTATCTGAGCGACGACAGGGTGCGGAACTTCGAGCTGCGGCTTGAAGCGGAGAACATTCTCAACCACCCGGTCTTCGGCGGGATCGTTGCAGACCCGTACGACGCCACTTTCGGCGGCATAAACGGCAAAACCGGCCAGCGCGTGATGCAGGCCGGCCTCCGGTTCTTCTTCTAGATCGGGATGCCGCAATCCGGAACCGGCGATGGCGAGTTCAACGCTCCATCGCCGGCTCCGGCTCGGAAACCTCATTGCCGGCTGCTCCTTGTCGGCGGCCTTTTCTTTGCTCCAGTCCGAAAAACCTTTCCTGGTTGTGGATATTCGTATGCCGAATCTTGCCGGGCGTCGAGAAGATGCTGAAACACTGGAGAGTGCCCAGCCTCGCACGCGATGCCATGGCCGCGTACATTGCGCTTTGCCGTGCGGGTGGGTCGATGGCGGACGCGGCAAGGCGCAGAATTGAGGAGGGCCACTGAATGAAGCAGGAAAAACTCGGGTTGCGAGGCGAGTTTGCAGGGCTGGTTGCGGTTGTCACCGGAGCCTGCCAGGGGATTGGGCGCGCCATCGCGGAGGAGTTGCACGGCCGCGGGGCGCATCTGGTGCTGGTGGACTGCAATGCGGAGGGAGTTCAAGCAACCGCGGCGGCGCTGCGCAAGGCGGGCCGGGCAGACGTGGATTTCAGGGTTGCCGATTTGGCTGAGCCGGCGGCGATTGCGGCGCTGGCGGCGCAGATTGCGGCTCTGGTGACCAAGGTGGATGTGCTGGTCAACAACGCGGGCATCGAAAACGATTTGTCCTTCCACCAGGTCACCGCCCAGGTGTTCGACCGCGTGATTGCGGTCAACCTGCGCGCCCCCTTTCTCCTTAGCCAGGCGCTCGCCGCCCAGTTTCCAGTCGGCGGCGGAGCGATTGTGAACATCGGCTCTATCCATGCCAGCCATGCGTTTCCGAACGCCATTCCCTATGCCTGCTCCAAGGCGGGACTGATGGCGCTGACGCGCAACCTGGCGCTGGAACTCGCCGCCCGGCACATCCGAGTGAATGCGGTCTGCCCCGGATACATCGATACGCCTATGTGGGATGCATGGCTGCGGACGGCTCCCGATCCGCAGGCGCTGGCGGCTGAGACCACGGCCCTGCACCCGCTCGGCAGGCGCGGACTCCCCGCCGATGTGGCCGCGGCGGTGGCTTACCTGGCCGGTCCCGGGGCGGCCTGGGTCACGGGCACGCATCTGGTTGTGGATGGTGGGCTTACCATTCGGGCTCATCCGTGATCGGCAAAGGGGACTGGGAAGCGGTATTGGGGGTACGGGCCGAAATATTCCGTGCTGCGCGCAATTAAACGATAGTTTGTGCCGGATTATTGATATTCAAGTCGGAGTTCCAAAGCTTAAGATGGCTGCGACCTTCTCTTGTCTGCGGAGACGACTGGAAATGAAAACGCAAAAAGTGGACCTGAGCGAAACGCTCAAAAGGGAGTTCAAGAAAGACCTGGAGCTGTTTGAGTATTTTCTTGTGCTGCTCAATGACTCGAGCCCCATCCGCAACGTGGAGTTGATGTGGGCCGACGATCTGGAGTTGTTCGATCCAAGCCAAGGCCCGCGGGTGAATACAGGGGACGCGCTGGTGCAGTTGCATCCGGCGGGCGCCGACGCGCCGGGGCGGACTTCGCCCAGCCCGAGCACACACTTCTGCGACCTGGTGCATGGGTTTGGGGCGCAAGAGGAGACGACCTGCGCGCGCAGCGACAAGCCGGCCAAGGAACGCTGCCGCGCCACCGGCAAGAGCCAGGTTTATCCCTGCCATGTGGGGCTCACCGACATGGCCGTGCCGGTGGTTTGCGAGGGGCGCTACCTGGGCACTTTGTTCAGCGGCCAGGTGCTGTCTGTGCCGCCCACGGCAGAGGGCTTTCAGCAGGTGAAAGAAGCGCTCGGGGAACAGCCACACATCGACATGGCGCGGCTTGAAGATGCGTACTATCGCGTGCCGGTGGTGACCACGGCGCAGCTTGCGGAGATGCTGCGCATGATGGAGGTATTCGCCCGTTATCTGGGCAATGCTTGGAAGCGGCTGGAGATCATGAGCGAATTCCAGCGGATGCGGGAGCGGGAGCTGGCGCTGGACCGGCGCGAACTGGCCGAGATGCTGCTCTCGGGCCAGGTAGGGAACGGGCCGGCGGGAAACCTGGAATCGGCGCGGCAACTGGCGCGGAATGTGGGCTTGGAGCGGTATCCCGACCGGGTACTGGTGTTGCGCTTGCAGGCGTCCATGGAAGAGACCGCGGAGCCGGTCGCGACCAGCGCGATCGGGGGAAATTTGACGCTGGCTCGCGTGGCGCACATGATCGAGGACCGCTGTCATAGCTGGCCGAACACCCTGGCCACGGTGGTGACCCCGGGCGAGATGTGTATTTTTACGGCGCAGAAGTCGCGCGCGCCGGGCAACGAGAGGATGCTGCTGGAGGAGATGGCGCAGGCCGTGCTTCGGATTGCACGGGCGCAGGGATTCCCCCTGGCCAGGATTGGCATCAGCAGCCTGCACCAGCAATCGATCGAGCTTCTGCGGGCCTACCACGAGGCGGCCTCGGCGCTGGAGTCCGGACACGCGTCGGTGAACTGTTTCGAG
>JARLGE010000338.1 GCA_031296215.1 Occallatibacter sp. | reverse complement strand
GGGCCGACGCGACCATCGACGCGGACGACGTGGCGATTCTCTCCCAGAATGGGTTCTACGCGGGCGGACAGATCACTTATGTGAACCCGGCAACGGGACCGGCAAACAGCTTCGACCTGTATGTGCGCGGGCTGCTGCCCACTACCACCGGGCTGACGCTGGGCCAGATTGCCACCGTGGACCTGAGCGGCAACGAGAAGTTCTTCATCTACTGGTTCCACAATCCGCTGACGCAGTTTGTGTTCAACGAGAGCCTGCTGCTGCCGGGCCAGCACGTCTCGGTGGGCGGACCGGCGAGCGGCGCCAGCAATGCCAGCGCGGTGATGGTGAAGCGCGTGGTGCTGCGCGACTGGGGCTTCAACACCACGGTTGTGGCCAACAGCGTGAACACATCCAACGGAACCTTCCAGGTGCAGATCAACGGGTTCGCCGGGCAGCTGGTGCCGCAGACAGTGACGGTCTACACGGCGGGCGGGACAGGCTTCCGCGACGGCCTGAACGGAGTGGGCGATCTGACCGGCGGTGAGAATGTGCGCGTGGTTGGGCTGCTGATCAAGAGCCCGATCGATGGCAGTACAGTGCTTGCAGCTCGCTATGTGGATGAGCTGAAATGACAAGCCGACAGTGATCAGTGGTCAGCGACCGGTGATCAGTCGTCTGCGGGAAGCATTGCGCCGGGGCTGCGAGAAGCGGCTCCGGCGCTTCTTTGTTGGCCGGCAATTTCCAGAAGTCAGATTGCAACTCGAAGACCAGCACATGCACCGACGGTCATCTGTCGTCTGTAACCCGCCGTCTGCGAGGTTGGAGTTGTGCGCCCCTATAATGAGGAACGAACGGGCGCGGATTCTCTTCTGGCGCCGGACGAGGGAAAAGAGAGCCATGGGGAATTTGCAGGGACGGATTGCGCTGGTGACGGGGGCTTCGCAGGGGATCGGGAGGGCGTGCGCGCTGGAGTTGGCGCGGGCCGGGGCGACGGTGGCATTGGCTGCGCGCAACGAGGCGAAGCTGGCCGAGGCGGTCAAGGAGATTGAGGCGGCGGGCGGCCAGGCGGCGGCGTTTGCGCTGGATGTGGCCAGCGAGGAATCGATCAAGGCCGGCGCCAAGGCGGTGCTTGAGCGGTTCGGCAAGGTGGAGATACTGGTGAACAATGCCGGGATTACGCGCGACGGGCTGGCCATGGCGATGAAGCGGGCCGACTGGGACGATGTGCTGGGAACGAATCTGACCGGGGCGTTCCTGCTGACGCAGGCGGTGCTGCGGCCCATGCTGAAGAACCGCTGGGGACGGATTATCAACATTTCGAGCGTGGTGGGCCGGACGGGGCAGGGCGGGCAGGTGAACTATGCGGCGTCGAAGGCGGGGCTGATTGGACTGACGCGCTCGCTGGCGCGGGAGGTGGCGTCGCGGGGGATTACCGTGAACGCCGTCGCTCCCGGCTACATTGAGACGGCCATGACGGCGGTGCTGGACGAGAAGCAGCGGACAGCGATGATGGCGGCCATTCCGCTGGGGCGCGCGGGCACGGATGTGGAGATTGCGCAGTCGGTGGTGTTTCTGGCTTCCGATGCGGCAGGGTATATTACCGGCCACGTGCTGGACGTGAACGGCGGGATGTTCATGGGGTGATGGGGTCCCCGGGTCGGGTTCGCGGTTTTCCCACCCATTCGCAAAAAACGCGAATGGATGGGGCACGGAGCGTTTGGGGATGGGAAGTGCAGGCGGTTGAGACTTGTGGTCTCCCAGGTCCGCGGCGAGGTGGGCGCCGGGATCGATGGCGGGGCTGCTTTGTCGCGTGGGGCTACACAGGTTCACGTTTTGTGGATACCTTTCCGATAAGCGGTACGGGAAGGTGTGTATGGCGACTGGGGTATTGCCGCGCGGGGATTCCCAGGAAACGCCGGCTGATCCAGGGGGCTTGCTGCGCTACGTGGCGCGGCAGCCGATCATGGATCGGCGCTCGCGGGTGCATGGCTACGAACTGCTCTTCCGCGCCGGCCCGGAGGCGGATTTCCGCGGGGGCGGAGACCTGGCCACGCGCATGATGCTGGACAACACAGTGATGTTCGGCCTGGACAAGCTCACAAGCGGGCTGCCGGCCTTTGTGAATTGCACCCAGGAGTCGCTGACCGAGGAGTTGGTGAATGTTCTGCCGCCCAGCATGACGGTGCTGGAGATCCTGGAGACGCTGGAGCCGACGCAGGCGTTGATTGCCGCCTGCCGCAAACTGAAGGCAGCGGGTTTCCGGCTTGCGCTGGACGATTTTACCTATGAGCCGAAATTCGAGCCGCTGCTTGAGCTGGCCGACTACATCAAGGTGGACTTTCTTCTGACGGGCCCCGAAGGCCGCAAAAGCCTGCTGGAGCGGCTGAGCGGGGTGACGGTGGCGCTGCTGGCAGAGAAGGTGGAGACGCAGGAGGAGTACCAGCGGGCCCGCGATGAGGGATTCACGCTCTTCCAGGGCTACTATTTCTGCCGGCCGCAGCTGATGGAGAACCGCAAGGTCCCGGCCAACCGGCTTTCGCAGATCGAGATCCTGCAAATGCTGCAGGAAAAGACGCTGGACCTGAAGAAGATGACGCGGCTGGTACGGCGGGATGCGTCGCTGACCTACCGGCTGCTGCGGCTGGTGAACTCGCCGATGTGCGCCATTCGCCAGGAGGTGAGCTCGATTGAGTCGGCCCTGCTGGTGGTGGGCGAGGACACCTTCCGGCGCATCGCGACCCTGGCGATTACCTGCGAATTGAGCGGGGGGCAGCCGGGGGAAGTTCTGCGCATGGCGTTTGTGCGGGGGCGCTTCTGCGAAGTGGCCTCGGGTTTGTGCGGGCTGGACCCGACCGAGCAATACCTGCTGGGGATGTTGAGCTTGCTGCCGGCCATGCTGCGCATGCCGATGGCGGAATTGACCCCCGCGCTGCCGCTGCGCACGGAGATTCGCCAGGCGCTGGAGTGCGCGCCCAATGCCGAGCGCAGCCTGCTTGGGTGGCTGGAGTTCCACGAACACGGGGACTGGGCTGCCTGCCAGCTGGAGGCCGAAGCCAAGGGGCTGAACGAGGAGCAACTGCTGAAGACGTATGCCGAGGCGGTGGTGTGGGCCGAGGATGCGCTCCTGTTTGCGCGATGAAGCCGCGGGCGTCCGGGGTTATTGCAAGCCGGGGCTTTCCGCGGGCAGTTGCTCGTAGCTGACAAAGGCGAGCTTCAGGCCGTCGGGCGACCACGACGGGACGTTGATGGTGCCCTGGCCGCCGAGAAGTTTGGCCAGCACGCGGACCTTCTTGTCCTTCAGCGACATCAGCCGGAGTTCCACGTCCTTCAAGGGCGGGTGGCCGGTGACGCCTTTCTCATACGCGATGAAAACCATCGATTGTCCGTCGGGCGAGAGGTGCGGGAACCAGTCGTTGCTGTCGTCGCTGGTGACCCGTTCCTGGCCGGAGCCGTCGGGCTTCATACGCCAAATCTGCATTTGGCCGGTACGCTCTGAGTTGAAGTAGATGGAAGCGCCGTCGGGCGAGTACTCGGGGCCGTCGTCGAGTCCGGGCGCCACGGTGAGGCGCGTTTCGTCGCCGCCCGCAACAGGGATGGTGTAGATGTCGAAGTTGTCGCCGCGTTGGCCGGTGAAGGCAAGCGTCTTGCCGTCGGGCGACCAGCCGTGCCAGTACGACGGAGCATTCGCCGTGATCAGGCGGGGCGTGCCGCCGCCGATGGGCACAACGTAGACGCGCGATTTGTGGTCGTCGCTGGATGAGTCGGAGAGCGCCAGGAACTGGCCGTCGGGCGAGATGCCGTGGTCGTTGTTGCAGTGGTTCTGCGGCGCGGTAGGGATGATCGTCGGCTCGCTGCCGTCGAAGGCAAGTTTGCGCAGGGTTCCGTCCTGGTTGAAGATCAGCGACTTGCCGTCGCGCGACCAGTTGGGCGCTTCAAAATGCGCCGCGGAGGTGTATTCCACATGGCGATCGGTGGAGGCGACGGAGATGGTTTCGAGTGAACTGATGAGGACGGTTTTGCCGCTGGCCGGCGCAAGCTGATCGAGGACCACGTTGGAGAAGACGGCCTTCTCGATCACGTCCTTGTCGTGCGCGCAGACGCCGATGCCGATGTAGAACTCGCCGCTGAGGTGCAGCTTGGCGGACGCGCCGGCGGGGTGGAGTTTGCCAGCATTCTTCGAGAGGCGGGGGCCGGAGACAAAGGCGTAAAAGAAGTCGCCGCGCTTCTCAAGGCGGACGGTCTTCGGCGCGGAGACGCTGGCTTCGACTTCCTGCGTGTTGACGCCGGAGGCGTCGCGGAACTGCAGCGAGGTGAGGCCGACGCCGTGGACCGCAATGTCGACCGCGGCGGAGGGACCGTCGAGGGACTGGCGGATCATGAGCACGGCTTTGCGATGGGGATTGCCGCCGTCGCCGAGGAAGGCCATGTCGGCGGTGAGGGCCACGTCGCCGGAGACTTTTTTCCACGCGAAGTGGAAGTCGTCGATGCCGAACCACATGTTCTCGCCGCTGCCGCCGATGGTGTAGGCGTGGGCTTTTTCGTCATAGTCCACGGAGCCGGGATGCAGCACGGTTCCCACGTCCTGGTGATCGGTGAAGATGCCGTGCGGCAGGGGCTGGGACTGAGCGAGGGCCGTCACCGGGGCGAACACGAGCAGCGCAACGATGCCCGACTTGACGAGCGAAGAAAGACGAGGGGCAAGCATGGAAGACCTTTCGCGACGGGTGTTGAGAGATCCGTCTCCTGGTTGAAGGGAGCCGCGGTGAGCATCCAGACCGCAGCTCATCGGCCGGGCCAATTATAGCTGGCCAGAAGTTTGCCGTCCGCGCCGACCAGCAGCAGCGCGGCTCCGCCTGCGGGCAGCGTGCCGGAAAACTTCTTGCCGCTGCGCAAGTCCTCGAACGAGACTTCGCTCCGGGTCGACTCGGAGGTGAGCACGTAGAGGGTAGCGTTGGGATAGCGCGTGGGACAGATGAGAATGCCGGGGTCGGTGAGGTTGGTGGAGTAAACCGGAGCAATACCGGCGGCTTTCAGCGCGTAGCTGTAGACATCGCCCACGGCGCGGAGGTTGCTGTTCAACTCTAGCGGAAGCGCGGCGAAGAGAATCTTGCCTTTGCCGAGGGGCCGTTCGGCCCAATCCTTTCCATCGGGAAAGACGGCGCGGGTGAGGACGGTGGTCTTCAGGCCGGCAAAGGCGAGCGATTCGTCGCCGCCGGGGAAGTGGAAGAGACTTTCGCGGGCGGTGAGTGCGGCGACGGTATAGGGAAGGCCTGCTGCCTGTTGGCGGCCGGTGGGATGCAGGTGAGCGTCTTCGGCGAAGGGGCCGGTGACGAGCAGGGTAGCGCCGTCGCGGACGCGCTGCTCGATGGCGGCCCAGGCGGGGTCGGTGAGTCCGAACGGCGAGGGTAGAAGAATGAGCTTGGGAGAGCCGAGCAATTCGGGCTGGTATTCGCCCATTGCGTAGGCTTCGGCGCGGGCGTAGTTGTAAATGGCGCGCACGGCGTTCTGTTGGCCTTCAAGAGCCATCGTGTTCCCCTGGGAGAGTTGGAAGGACTGGGGCAACACAAGGGCGACGTCGGGCAGGATGAGGGCGTCAGCGAACGGCGCGGCCTGGCGCGCGAACTGGCCCAGGGCACGCATCTGGTTTTCCCAGACCTTGGACGAGCCGTCGCTGCGCAACATGCCGAAATCGACTTCGCGGTCCCAGTCCCACTGCATCGCGCCGGTTGAGCCGGCGGCAAAGCCGAGAGCCCACTTGCGCTCGGTGAGGCCCAGGCCGGTGAACTCGTCGTAGCGCCATTCGCCGTCGGCAGCCCACACCGGCTGGTAGCCGGTTTCGCCGGTGATGTTGGGCACGCCGGGGCGCTTGGCGGCGACCGAGTCCCACAGCAGCGCATCGTCCTGCCAGTAGGTGTGGTTGGTGGTGAAGGAAACGCCCGCGCCGCCGTAGAACTGGTTGAGGACGCGGTCGGTGACGCCGCCTTCGTCCTGGCCCACGTCGATCAACTGCTGACTGCCAGAGGAGCGGATCAGCGTCACCATGGATTTGACCCAAGCGCTGAACATGTCCTGCGCGAAGAGGTTGTAGTCGAGGGCGCGGACCTGGTCGGGGTTGCCGTAGCGGTCGTAATGCAGGTCGGCAGTAGAAGGCAACGGGACGGCATCGAAGCCGATGAGGCTCTCGGCGGGCACACGCCAGGCGTCGCCCAGCTCGGTCAGGCTCGAGTACTTTTGCCCCAGCCACTTGTGCCACGCTGCCACTTCCGCCGGGTCGCCGTTGGGGACGTTGCCCTTGAAAATGGTGCGGGGGTTGGAAAAGCTGGGCTCGTTGATCAGGTCCCAGCAGAGCCAGGGCACTGTTTTGAACTCCTCGACCACCGAGCGGACGTAGGCCTGCTCGGCGGCTACCGCGCCGGGGTCGAGGTAGGGATTGGGCGGCGTCACGGCGGGGTCTGGAACGCGCGGCCCGGGCGCGCCGCCGGAGTGCGGCGAGAAGGCAAAGAAGGTGAAGTTGACGGCGATGTTGTGGCGGTGGGCGCAGTGGAGAAAGGCTTCGAGATTGCGCAGGAAGCGCTGGTTCACGCCGCCGGAGTCGGGGTCGATGAACTTGCCGTTGGGCATCCACACGCCGGTGCGGACCAGGCTCACGCCGTGGGCCTGCATCTGGGCGAAGTCGTTGTCCCAGACGGCGGCGTTGCGCGGGCCGGAGAAGTCCCAGCCATTTGCTTCGGTGGAGAAGTAATTGGTTCCGACAGGGAAATAGGGCTTGCCGTCGAGGGTGAGGAAGTCGCCACGGACGCCGAGAGTGGGGCCGGAGGCGAGTGTGGCGCGGTCCGCGACCAGGAAGCTGTTCTGATAGAACTCGCGCGCCTGGCCGCCCTGGCTGAGCACGGCGGAGACGGTGTAGAAACCGGCGGGGAGGGGTTTCCGGAAGTCTGCGCCCAGTTCTTCGCCGAGATCTTCGACGGGCTTGCCGTTGAGGGGAACGGTGACGTTGGCCAAGACTTGCTTTTCCGAGGAGAGCCGGACCTGGACTTCGCCGCTGACGGTTGCGCCGAGCTTTTGCTGGCGGGGAAAGCGGAGATGGACGGTGAGGGCGGGCTGCTCGCCGGGACGGATGATGGAAAACTGCGTTTCGATGTCGAGGCCGATTGCGCCCTGGGCGGCGTAGGCAGCGGCCTGATGAACGAGCGCGATGCCGTCCGCGCTCTCCCAGTAGCCGGCTTCGGGATCGAAGTCGAGAGCGACCATGCGGCTGCCCAGCATGCGGCTGTCGGGCCAGCGACCTGCGTGATCGGCGGCGATGATGGGGGCGGCGACAAGCTGGCCTTCGCCATCTGTCATGTAGCCGAGGCCGTTGACGCGGCCTTCGACGGCGAAGAAGCGCCGTGCGTGAATCTGAAGTGCGGGCAGCCACGCGTAGCCCGCTCGCCAGCGGAAGGCTGCGTCGCGGGCGACGGGAACCTCGTAGGTGTGGCGGAAGCCGAGCACGCGGGAGTAGGTGTCCTGAGGGCCGGCGGCGGTGTATTGACCATTCATCAGGCTCACCGGCACGCGCAGCGGCTGGCCGCCGAGAACGAGCAGATTCCCGCCGCCGTCGAGGTAGTGCTCGATGGCCTTCCAGGAGCCGGCCGGGACTGCCGAGCCATAAGGCAGAACCAGCAGATCGGTGTCGGCGAGGGCCTCGGGAGCGGCGAGGGCCGCTTCATCCGCAAACACCGGCGCCAGGCCCTCCAGGGCTTTATCGAGAGTTGCGCGAGGGACGGGCTGGCTGTCCACGCTGGGAAAACCGGGCTGCCAGAAGACAACCACCCTGGCCTGCAACGGCGAGGAGAAAAGCAAGGCCGAAAAGAGAATGCAGAGTTTTTCGCGCATGAACTGTACCCCTTGAACCTCTGGCTGGAGCTTGCGGTGGGCGCGCATTTCCTTGTCCCGCGCGCAGTTCCGATCTGTGGACGGGCTTGCAACGCGACATCGGGATGAAGGCAAAGCCGACGGCACGGATCAGGCGCTTCGCGCCGCCGATGATGATAACGCTATCACGCGGCTCTTGAGAAGTGGACTGTTTTTGAGGGAAGTTGTGAGACGGGCCGGGGCGCAATCAATCAGGGTGGAGCAGGCTGTCACCCATCCCTCCCGCGCTGGACAAAGGCGCATGGAGTGAGGCGGAACAACCGCGATTCGAGTGGAGGCCGCGACCGTCTACTGGGGCGGTGCGCTGCGTGGGACGCTGGGCGTGCCTCCCGGCGGCGGGCCCACGGCACTTACGGCGGTGGCCAGGAACGTTCCTTCCTTGACTGCGCCTTCCACGCGCACCGTGTCGCCCACCTGGATGTCGGCCAGGGTGATGGGCTCGCGGCGCTTGCGGAAGGTGGTGCTTTCGTCGGCGGTGAAGGTGCGGGCGGTGTTGTCGATGGCGTCCATGAGGGTGACTTTGACGCCATCGATGGCGGTGACTTTGCCCATGATCCAGGTCTTCCCATGGTTGGCCTGCATCTCGCGCATCTGCCTGGCGCGCTCGGGATCGATCTGCATCACCATGACTGCGCCCACGGATTTGGCGGTTGCGTCCACTTCGCCCATGGCGGCGATGGCGTCGCCCACCTTGATGTCCGTGGGTTTCAACGGCACGGGAGGATTGGCGCCGCCGCTTCCATATCCGCCGCCAGGTTCGCCTTGACCGCGTTCGCCGCGGGGACTGTCTTGACCGCGAGCGCCACCCTCACCGCGGAGTCTGACCTGCTGCTTGAGGATGCGCGTGTTGACGCTGTAGTGAACGGTGTAGGTTTCGCCGGTATCGGTTTTGACGGTGTAATGGTCGGCGGCGACTTCGGTGACGGTGCCCATGAGGCCGCGGCCCATGCCCATGGCGCCGCTCCAGTTGCCACGGCCGCCGCCGCGCTGGCCGCCGCCCTGTTGAGCGCCCTCGGCTTGCGCCGGGGGTGGTCCGGGAGCGGGCGGAGGCGCTGCATCCTGGGCTGCGGAGACGATGCCCAGGGCGAGAGCGGCGACGATGGGGCACAAAAGACGGATGTTCATGGAAGCTCCTGCGAGCCGCGCAGGCGACCCTGAGAGGTTAGACGGGGGAAGGAGGGGTGGGGACGACGGCGAGGCGCTCGGCTTGGGATGAAATGTCCAGCCAGGGGGAGCCGATATAACCGCAGGTCCCCTTCGGCAGGCTCAGGGCAGGCTTTCGACCCTGTCGCCGCGGCGACCTTCGCCCAGGATGACAGCAGTGCCGAGTCCTGATTTAGGATTCCTAGTAGCTTCCCAGAAACTCTTGAGGGGGTCTTCCGCTTGATTCGTAACCGCATAGCAGCTGCCGTTCTCTGTGCCGTTCTGCTTTCCAGCGCGGCGGCGGCGTTTGCCCGCACTGCGTGGCGCTCTTCTCCGGCCGCGGCGCAAGCCCAGGCAGCCGCTCCCACGGCCGCGCAACTGGATGCGCTGGCCGGCGAGTACACCAGTCCCGCCGACCCCGACTCTCCGGTGAGCTTCTACGCGCCGAATGGCAAGCTCGTTATGGAGTCGGAACGCCACGTGCCAGTCGAACTCAAGCCCGTCTCCGCACTCGTGTTTGGCCTGCCGGACACGAAGTTCACCCTCAGCTTCACCCTCGACGACACCGGCCGAGGCGCCACGCTCGTCTGGTCCGATGATGCAAAAGACATCTACAAGCGCACCGGCGACGCAATCCACCACCTCTTCCACGATTACCAGCGCACCGAGGCCTTGATTCCCATGCGCGACGGGGTCAAGCTGCACGTGGTTACTCTGAAGCCGGACGACATCGCCACTCCGCTGCCGTTCCTCATCCAGCGTACGCCCTATGGATGCGATGAGACCAACCGCGCCTCGTTCTTCGGCGGCCGTCCTGAGCTGGCCCGAGAGGGCTACATCTACGTCTGCGGTGACATTCGCGGGCGCTACAAGAGCGAGGGCGAGTTCATCATGAGCCGGCCGCTGGCCGATCACAAGGATCCAAAGGCGGTCGACGAGAGCACCGACACCTACGACACCGTGGCCTGGCTGCTGGTCAGTGTGCCGGGCAACAACGGGCGCGCCGGGTTCGTCGGCACCAGCTACCCGGGGTTTCTGGCCATGATGGCGGGGATCGACCCGCACCCGGCGGTGAAGGCCATTTCGCCGCAGGCCCCCATGATCGACGTGTGGATGGGCGACGACTTCTTCCACAACGGCGCCTTCCGACAGACTTACGGCTACGACTACGTCTACGGCATGGAGACAAACAAGGAAAAGGCTAATCTGGACTACGGCAAGGACAAGGACGGCAAGCCGCGCGATGGCTTCGATTATTTTCTGGAGCGCGGCAGCTTTGAGGAGGCTGTGAAACGGTCCGGCTCGAAGATGCTGCCCACTTGGAAGCTGTTCCTCGAGCATCCCGCTTACGACGCCGTCTGGTCCTCGCGCGGGGTGGAGCACTCGCTGAACACCGTCGCCGTGCCCACGCTCTCCGTGGGCGGCACCTACGACCAGGAGGATATGTTCGGGCCGCAGATCGAGTACCAGAGCCTGGAGCCGCACGACGCGAACCACCAGAACTTCCTGGTGCTGGGCCCGTGGCGGCATGGCTATTGGGGTTCGTCGTCGCGGCGCCTGGGCAGCCTGAACTACGGCGAGCCCATCGGCAAGGAGTTTCGCGCGCAGATCGAGGCAAAGTTCTTTGCCCACTATTTGAAGGACGCGCCGGGCGAGAACAAGGCCGGATTCGATCTGGAAAACACGGCCAGCTTTCAGACCGGCTCGAACACCTGGAAGCGCTATGCGCAGTTCCCGCCCAGGGAGGCGCAGACCACCAGCCTGCACCTGCTGGGCGAGGGAAAGCTCGGGTGGACGGACCCGGCGGCGCAGGCGAAAGCCAGCTATGTGAGCGACCCGGCCAACCCGGTGCCCTATCGCCACCGGCCGATTCAGCCCACCTATGGCGAAGGCTCGCAGTGGTTCAACTGGATGACGGAAGACCAGCGCTTTGTCACGGATCGCAGCGACCTGGCGGTGTGGCGCCTGCCGGTGCTGAAGAAGGATATGGTGCTGACCGGCGAGGTGGTGGCCGACATCTACGCCTCGACCACGGGCACCGACAACGACGTGGTGGTCAAGCTCATCGACCAATATCCGGACGACGATCCCGATGCCAAGATGCGCGGCTACCAGCTCATGACGAATGAAGAGATCTTCCGCGGGCGCTATCTGGATTCATTCGCTGAGCCGAAGCCGCTGCGCGCGAACTCGATTCACGAGTACAAGTACTCGCTGCACGATGTGGACCACGTTTTCAAGGCCGGGCACACGGTGTTGGTCGAGGTCCAGAGCACATGGTTCCCGCTCTACGACCGCAACCCGCAGACCTTTGTGCCCAACATCATGACCGCCAAGCCGGAAGACTACAAGGCGGCCACGATCACGATCTACTCCGACCCGGAGCACGATTCGAGCCTGCAGGTGCCGCTGGTGAACGCCTGCGACCAGATTGAGTGCTTTTGAGGCGGCTTGACAGTTCGAAAAAGGCAGGTCCTCAGCCCTGCGAATCGACTGTTGCAAATCTTCTTCGCGTTTGATATATCCGTATAAGATATATCTGTTACGGTAATAACGTGAGGAACCATGACAGTCTTCGATCTGCTCTTGATTCTGCTGGTCCTTGCCACGGCGGCCGCCGTCGTCGCCGCGGGAGTGGCCATGGTGTTCCGGCGTTGGAGGTTCGCCGTCTGGCTGCTCGCGGGCGTCCTCGCGATCTGGATCGTCTACCTGGGAACAGGAACTGCCGTGGCCGTCCTGGCGCCGCAGCACATCCTGTCCATCGGCGAAGACCGCTGCTTCGATGAGATGTGCTTCGCGGTCACAGGCTTCAGCCGGACTCCGTCCATTGACACCGCGCACGCCATGACGCATGCGCGAGGAGCCTTATATATGGTTGAAGTCCGCATCACCAACCGGTCGCGCGGCCGGGCGCAGCGGGAGATCGGCCGGAAGGGAGTGCTCATCGATCGATCCGGCCGAGTTTATCAGGTATCCAGGGAGGGCATGCAGGCACTCTCCGAAGTGGGTGCCCCTCCCTATCCTGGCCTTGATGCGGAAGTGGGACCTGGCCAAAGCCTGACAACACATCTCGTATTCGAGTTGCCCGAGGATGTAGCTGACCCAGGCTTCGCGCTGGGCAGTAACTTGGCAATGAATCCAGCACGCATCGTGATTGGCGACGAGGACCATTTTCTGCACTGGCCTACAGTGGTGCCGCTGGACTGATTGGGCTTTGCTTAGTCATGGCTGATTGTGTTCCTGTCAAGTGGTCTATTGACGACCCTTGCGGCGCGGAGAATCGCCAAGGCTATTCGCGTCATCCAAATATCGGGGTAGAATAAGAATAGCGCTATGGTTCTTCACCAGCCCATTCCGGCCCTCCTCTAGCGGCGCCCGCCGCCGATACTGTTCTGCGCCTCCTTTTCACAACTTTTCTCCAGAACACCAAAACCCCGGAGGGGTCATGATTGATCGTTTGGAACAGATGGAGCAGCGCTACGACGAGCTTTCCGCCCAGATGGGGCTTCCCGAGGTGATTACCGACCACGAGAAGTATCAGAAGGCCGGCCGTGCGCTGCGCGAACTTGAGGCGCCAGTCTTGAAATTTCGCGAGCTGAAGCAGGTGCGGCAGGGGCTAGCCGAGGCGCGCGCGATGCTGGCCGACCCCGACATGAAGGACATGGCCGAAGAGGAGATCGCCGGGCTGGCGCCGCGTGAGCCGGTGCTTGAAGAAGAAATCAAGGTGCTGCTGCTGCCCAAGGACCCCAACGACGAGAAGAACGTGATTGTGGAAATCCGCGCCGGCACGGGCGGCGACGAGGCGTCCTTGTTTGCCGCCGAGATCTTCCGCATGTACACGCGCTTTGCCGAGCAGCACAAGTGGAAGGTCGAGGTGATGTCGACATCGGAGTCGGGCGTGGGTGGGTTCAAGGAAGTGATCGCCATCATCGAGGGCGAGCGCGTCTACTCGCAGATGAAGTGGGAGAGCGGCGTGCATCGCGTGCAGCGGGTTCCGGCGACGGAGACTCAGGGACGCGTGCACACCTCGGCGGTGACGGTGGCCGTGCTGCCCGAGGCCGAGGACGTGGACATCAAGATCGAGGCCAAGGACCTGCGCATAGACACGTTCTGCTCGTCGGGGCCGGGCGGGCAGTCGGTGAACACCACCTACTCCGCGGTGCGCATCACGCACATTCCCACCAACACTGTGGTGAGTTGCCAGGACGAGAAGTCGCAGATCAAGAACCGCGACAAGGGCATGCGCGTGCTGCGTTCGCGGCTCTATGAAATCGAGATGGACAAGCAGAATGCGGAGCTGGCCAAGACGCGCAAGGAGCAGGTGGGCAGCGGCGACCGCAGCGAGAAGATCCGCACCTACAACTTTCCTCAGAACCGCATGACCGACCACCGCATCGGGCTGACGCTGCATCAGCTTGACCTGGTGATGGAGGGGCAACTTCAGCGGATTGTGGATGCGCTGATTACGCACTACCAGGCGGAGCAGTTGAAGGCCGAAACCGCGGCCTGAGTTCGGTGAGGTTTCGAAGGATACGAGCTTTAGCCCATACGTTCTGTTTTGCAGGTGAATCGGGGCTTTGGCCACTGAGGGATGTTTTTCTTTCGCATGAGGGCGTAATCTTAAAGTTTCCTTGGCGTTTGTTCGACGGGAGATGATTGCGTGGAGATCATCGGACGGCTGATCATGATGGTCCTGCTCTTGGTGGCAGCCTCTTTGGCGGGAGTTGTATGTGCCGCGTTCGTAGCTCTCCTTCTCCACTTCAGAAAAGGGCTGCGTCTCAAACCTTGCTTGATAGCTGGGTCGTTTCCGCCCGTCACAATGGCCTATTGGTTGGGCTGTTTGGTCGTCTCCTCAGTGCTCTCCGGCGTAATCGGGACGCCAGATCTGGTTTTCGCCGACATTCACGAGAAACTGCCAAACGGCTACGCCATCGAGGCGCTCGACAAAATGCCCGAATGCGGCCACATTCAAAAGGCTGGCGAATCCTCAATCCAAATCGCTTGGGTTCGGAGCTTGCAGGTCGAAGGCCCATATGTTCTGGGACAGTATGACTACACCTATTTCCCGAGAACTCCCGAAGAGGTAGGGAGAGATTATTTCTTGTTCGATACGCGGAGTGGAAGGATAGCTAACTTCGGGACACAAGACGAACTTGAAAATGCCGCAAAGGTCAAAATCCATCTAACTCCTACCGAATCTTTCCGAGGTCCGAGAAGCGCCGTACAAAACATCACGACTGCGATGTTTGTTCTGATTACGCTTGTTCCACCTTTAGTTGTTGGACTTTGGCTTGTATTTCGGTTCGTGGTACCCCTTAGGGGGCGCGAGATTCCGATCCAGGGAGAACTCAATTAGCGTGACCCTGCAATCGTGGCTGAACAAAGGCGAAGCGCGACTGCGCTCGGGACCGCGTCCCGAGCGCGCGCGGGCCGATGCGGAGCTGCTGCTGTTGCACCTGATCGAGCAGGACCGGGCGTTTCTCATCGCGCACCCCGAAAAAGTTCTCACCGCCGCGGGCGCGGTGCGCTACTATGCGCTGATCGAACGGCGCGTGGGCGGCGAGCCGGTGCAGTACATTACCGGCGAGCAGGAGTTTTATGGGCTCCCGTTTCGCGTGACGCCCGACGTACTGATTCCGCGCCCTGAGACAGAGCACCTTGTCGAGAAGGCGCTTGCGCTGGCAGCTGGATTTGCACAGCCCCGCATCGTGGATGTGGGCGCGGGCTCGGGCGCGATTGCGGTTGCGCTGGCGCACAACCTACCCCAGGCGCAGGTCACGGCTGCCGATGTTTCTGCTGCGGCACTGGAAATTGCGCACGAGAATGCGCAGCGCAACGGCGTCTCCGACCGCATCCGGTTCTTGAAGAGCGATCTGCTCGCCGCGGTTGCTGACGAACGGTTTGAATTCGTCGTCTCCAATCCGCCTTATGTGCCAACGGCAGATCGCGACTCGCTCTCGGTCGAAGTGCGCGAGCATGAGCCGGCGCTGGCCCTGTTTGCCGGCGACGACGGCCTCGCTGTCTACCGTCGCCTGATTCCAGATGCCTTCGAGGTGCTTACGCCAGGCGGCTTTTTGGTCCTCGAAATCGGTTATGGCCAGTCGGAATCTGTTGGCGCGCTGCTCACAGACGCCGGGTTTACGCGCATCGAATTTGTTCCCGACCTGCAAGGAATATTGCGCGTCGCGTGCGGCCTGCGGGCAGGCTGACGTGTCAGATTGTTGACGCACATGTTGTAGACTTTTCACCGGAAAGGATTCAACCCCCATGCCATCCTCAAGAGGTT
>JARLGE010000337.1 GCA_031296215.1 Occallatibacter sp. | reverse complement strand
TCTGTCATAAGAAAGGCCGCCCTTCCTCGGCCATAACCACGTCTCGATAACGCAGTTATGCCATGAAAAGACGGCCTTTCCAACCCTTTTCCTATCTACCCTCACCGCAATCAGCTATGCACCCGTGAGAAATGCGGGCTAGACCTCACGCCTCGTCCGGGATAAGCTCCGGCCGCCCCGTTCCCAGTCCCTCAGCAAAAAGCCCCCGGCCATTTGGCCGGAGGCTCTTGCCTTGGAGTTGAGTCTCCCCCTCAGTTGCTGAACAGGAGAATGCCGGCAGCCTTCTCTTCGCTGACTTCGTCGCTCGCGCTCACCGGGCGATAGAAGAGCTGGTTCTGGTCGAGATAGACTTCGAGAAAGGCTGGGCGGTCGGTGATCTTTCCGGCAATCAGGGCTTCCGACAAGGGGTCTTCGACGTAGCGCTGCAGGGCGCGGCGCAAGGGGCGCGCGCCGTAGCTTCGGTCGCCCAGCGTCTTGTCGAGAATCCACTTCTTGGCTTCCTCGGTGACGGAGATGGTGATGGACTTCTGCGCCAGGTTGGTGTTGAGCTGCTGGACGAGCAGTTCGACGATCTGGATCAGGTCCGCGTCGGAGAGCGACTGGAAGAGAATGACCTCGTCGAGCCTGTTCAAGAACTGGGGGTTGAAGGTCTTCTTGACCTCTTGCTTAACCAGCTCCTCGATCTTGTCCGAGACGATGTCTTCGCGGTCGGACTGGAAGCCGAGACCCTGCTTCTTCATCAGGTGGCGCGCGCCAATGTTCGAAGTCATGATGAGGATGACGTTCTTGAAGTCGACGGTGTTGCCAAGCCCGTCGGTCAACTGGCCGTCCTCAAAGACCTGCAGCAGAATGTTGAACACATCGGGGTGCGCCTTCTCGATTTCGTCGAGCAGGACGACGGAGTAAGGCGAGCGCTTAACGCGCTCGGTCAACTGGCCGCCCTCCTCGTAGCCCACGTATCCCGGCGGCGAACCGATGAGCTTGGAGACCGAATGCTTCTCCATGAATTCCGACATATCGAAGCGGATCAGCGCCTTGTCCGACCCGAAGAGGAAGTTAGCCAGGGTACGGGCCATTTCGGTTTTGCCCACGCCGGTGGGACCGAGGAAGAGAAAACTTCCGATGGGCCGCGCGGGGGATTTGAGGCCGGCGCGGGAACGGCGGATGGCGCGAGCCAGCGCGCTGATGGCCTTCTCCTGCGAGATGACCCTCTTGTGCAACTCGCCTTCGACGCGCAGCAGCTTCTGCGTCTCTTCTTCCTTGATGCTCGTGACGGGGACGCCGGTCCAGCGGCTGACCACGTCTTCGATGTCTTCGCGGCCGACGATGCCGGAGGCCGAGTCGTCGAGGTGATACTTGTCGCGCAGCGCACGCAGGTTTTCGCGCTCCTTGCGTTCCTCGTCGGAGTAGAAACGCGCCTTTTCGAATTCGTGATTCGCAATTGCCGAGTCCATGCGGTGAACGATGAACTTGATGCGCTTCTGGACTTCGGTGATCTCTTCGGGCAGCGAGGTCTGGCGCAGCTTGACGCGTGCTCCGGCCTCGTCGATCAGATCGATGGCCTTGTCGGGCAGGAAGCGGTCGGGGATGTAGCGATTCGAGTGCGACACTGCGAACTCGACGGCCGCATCGGTGTAGCTGACGGCGTGGAATTTCTCGTAGCGGTCCTTGATGCCGTGGATGATCTTGATGGCGTCTGCCTCATTGGGCGGCGGGACCTTGACGGCCTGGAAGCGGCGCTCGAGGGAACGGTCTTTCTCGATCGACTTGCGGTACTCGGCCGGGGTGGTGGCGCCAATGCACTGAATTTCGCCGCGCGAGAGCGCGGGCTTGAGGATGTTGGCCGCGTCGAGCGAGCCCTCCGCCGACCCTGCCCCCACCAGCGTGTGCAGCTCGTCGATGAAGACGATGGAGTTCTGATTCTCCATCAACTCTTTCATGATGGTCTTGAGGCGTTCCTCGAACTGGCCCCGGTACTTTGTGCCGGCTACGATCAGCGACAGATCGAGGCCGAGAACCTTCTTGTCGGCCAGAAAGCTGGGAACTTCGCCATCGGCGATGCGCTGGGCGAGACCCTCGACAATGGCCGTTTTGCCCACGCCGGGCTCGCCGATCAGAACTGGGTTATTCTTGGTGCGGCGGCAGAGGATTTGAACCACGCGCTCCAGTTCGCTGTCGCGGCCGACCAGCGGATCCAACTGCCCGTCCATGGCGGCCTGCGTGAGGTCGCGGCTGAACTCGGCCAGCAGGCTCGACTCACGTTGGCGCTGCTGCGCCGGCGCTTTCTCCTGCGTCACGCGCGAAAGTTCCTCACGAATCTGCGTGAGTTTCAGGCCGCGCTCCTGCAGGATTTCGGCGGCAAAGCATTTTTCCTCGCGCAGCAATCCGAGCAGCAGATGTTCCGTGCCGATGTGCTTGTGGCCCAGCCGCTCTGCTTCTTCCGCCGCATAAGCCAGCACGCGCTTGCACTCGTTCGAAAGCGGCAGGTCAACGGAGGTCGAGACCTTCTCGCGGATCGTGGTGTGAGCCTCGATCTGCTTGCGGATCGACTCCACCGAGGCGTGGGAGCGCAGGAAGCGGTTGGTCAGAGCTTTGTCCTCGCGCAGCAGGCCGAGCAGCAGATGCTCGGTCTCGATATAGGGCGAGCCGAACTGGCTGGCCTCGTATCGCGCGAAGAAGATCACGCGCCGTGCCTTCTCCGTATAGCGTTCGAACATGATGTTCTCCCTTAACGCAGGCTATCGGCTGGAGTGGCTGTCCGGTTCACCAGCACCCCAACGACAAAGACCTGTCGTCGGGGACCTCGGCTTCCGGCCTCAGCCCAACCCGCGGGTGCCTTTCTTTAAACTTTCGCCGCCGGAGACCCCATGGGAAATGCGGATCCTGCCCCCGAACAGCTCTCTGGGATGAGGTCGAGCTTCCCTGTTGCTCTCCAGTCTACCGGCGGTCTAGCTGCCTTTGGACTCCCATCCTGCCCTTGTTCCAGTCTGAAAACCGCTCCTGCTCACAGACTGATCACTCATTAAGACTCAAAAATAGACCATTGCGCTGCTTTTTTACGCAAAAGTTTCTCCCTGCGCGGTCCCTATTCCCGCGCTTCCGATCTTGGAGCGGCTGGAATGGCGACCAGCCGGCCGGATTCCAGGCGCAGGGCCCTGGTGCACCGGGCGGCCAGGTCGAGGTTGTGGGTGACGAGAATCGAGGTAAGACCGTGGCTTGCGTGCAGCCGTTCGATCAGATCGAAGACACGTCCGGCGGTGATTTCGTCCAGGTCGCCGGTGGGTTCGTCTGCCAGCAGCAGGCGGGGAGTGTTTACCAGCGCCCGCGCCAGCGCCACGCGCTGCTGCTCGCCGCCGGAGAGTTCGCCGGGGCGGTGATCTGCGCGGTCTTCGAGTCCGACCTCTCTGAGCCAGTTTGCCGCCACCGCTAATGCCTTCCGTTTCTGCTGACCGCGTGCGAGCAGCGGCATAGCCACGTTTTCCAGCGCCGTGAACTCCGGAAGGAGGTAGTGGAACTGCCACACGTAACCGATCTCCCGGCTGCGAAAGGCCGCGGCCTGACGGGGACCGAGCTGGGCCACGTTGGTTGAGGCGCAGTATACAGTTCCCGCAGAAGGAGCATCAAGCGCGCCCAGAATGTGCAAAAGAGTGCTCTTTCCCGCGCCCGACTGGCCGACGACGGCCACCATTTCTCCAGCCTCAACCTGGAGGCTGAGGTCGCGAAAGAGCGTGAGCTCGCCGCGCGCGGGCTTGTACGACTTCTGGAGACCGGAGACCTGGATGATGGGCGTCTGAGTCCGCACGCCGTGCTGAGCCCGCGCCTCCGGCTCCCCTGCGGGGCGGGAGGACAGAGGGTCGGCCGCTGGAGAGATTTGGGTCATTCGGTTGAGCTTCATTTTACATGGCCGAGCGACGACGCTGAGGCAGGGTCTTGCGCCGGCACAGTACCAGCGCGTGAGATCGGGACGTAGCCGGCGACGATCCATGCGCGTGCGCCAACTGGCCGGCTCTGTGGCGCAGGCAGCGGCGGGGGCATTCAGGAATGTCGATTCGGGAACAATCCGGAGCTCGCGACAAGCAAAGCCCGCAAACCGATGACAATCGGCTGGCTGGGCGCAGAGCTCTGAAATCGGCCTCCCTTTTGCACAGCGAGATAGCAGAAGATAGGCGAAAAGGCATAAAGACGCTATAAAAATCGGCTCAATTTCTACTTGAGGCGGTAGCCCCAACAGGTATGCTATTCGCAATCCGCAATGCATGTCCGACCAGTGCGATTAACCAGAGCCATTCGTAACGGCACTTACTCTTACCCTTTCTCTTTTTGGGGATTACCCAAGAGCACCTGAACTTCCATTCCACCAAGGACTCCCGATCTCCCCCGAGGCCGCTGGGGAAATCTCTATCACCCGAGGCTGTGCACCGTGAGGTACTTCATGCGTATCGTTTCTTCTCCTATTCCCGGGCTGGCGGTAGTTGCGGCCATGGCGCTGTGTTCGTGTGCTCTCCTGGCACAGCAGACTCTTGGCGGCATTACCGGCGAGGTTACCGATTCATCCGGCGGCGTGATTCCCAACGTAACGGTCACCGTGGTCGATGAGCAGACCTCGCTCACCCGCTCGGCAAAGTCCAACGGCTCGGGGGTGTATGCCTTCGTGAACCTGCCGATCGGGGCTTACACGATCACCTACACCGCGGACGGATTCGACGTGCAGCGGACGCAGCACATCGCGGTGCAGGCCAACCGCACGGCCACGGTGAATGCATCGCTGAAGGTGGGCAAGACCAGCGAAACGATTGAGGTGCAAGCGTCGCCGCTGATGAACGCCGTTGACACCACCAACGGCTACGTGATGGACACGGCGCAGATTGAATCCGTACCCCTCGCCACCGGCAGCTTCACCGGTCTCGCCACGCAATCGGCCGGCGTCAGCGCCGAGTTGGGCGGCGGCACCGGCGCCAACTCCGGCCTGGGCAACGCGCCCATCTGGGCCAACGGCCAGCGCGACACGTCAAACTCCTTCCTGCTCAACGGTGTGGACGCCAGCAACCTGTTCAACGGCAAGAGCACCAGCCAGGTGGCCTCGGCCCGCGTCATCAACTCCACCGGCGTGCAGACCAGCCCCGGCGGCGGCGGGGGCGTCATCCCCTCCGCGGCGTCCATCTATCTCTCCATCGGCAACGCCATCCCCACGCCCGCGCCTGAGACCATCACGGAAGTCCGCGTCAACGCCTCCATGTACGACGCCCAGCAGGGGTCGACTTCCGGGGCGCACATCGATCTGAGCACGGCCTCCGGCACCAATGCGTTTCACGGCACGGCCTACGTGCACCGCGGCACGGATTGGCTCAACGCGGCGCCGTTCTTCTTCAATCAGGATCCGGACGTTCCGGCCAACGACAAAGTTCCGCAGTTGCACCGCTACGTGGCCGGCGGCACCGCGGGCGGGACGCTCATCAAGGACAAGCTGTTTTACTTCCTGGGCTATCAGCACCTGCACGTTTCCGACGCGGAGCTGGGCGACTCGTTCCTCGACGTTCCGGTCGGCCTCAGCGACGACCGCTCCGCCTCTGGCGTGGCGGCGGTGGCCAACAATTCCTTCGGCACCAGCCTGACCAGCGCGAATGTCGACCCGCTGGCGCTGGTCCTTTTCAACTCGCCATCGCTGCCCGGCCAGCCCGGCAAGTGGCTCATCCCCAATGACACGGCCACCCCCGCGGGCATTCAGATCACCGCCGCCCATCTCGACAACGCCTTCATCCCCGGCACGGGCCGGTTTACCGGGGACCTTGCGGTAGCCGACCTGGACTTTAACGCCAGCTCGAAAGACACGCTGAGCATGAAGTACTTCTACCAGCACGACCCCACCGTCGCGCCCTACTCCTACTCCAGCGTTCCCGGGTTCGACGAGCACCTGGACTCCGGCGCGCAGGTGGCTTCCATCATCAACACGCTGATCGTGAAGTCCAACCTAAGCACTACCGAGACCCTGGGCATTCTGCGCGAGAAGAACTGGGGCGAAAACGTGCAGCCCTTTGGTCCCAGTTCCGTCCCCGGCGGCGCGGCAGGCACCGGCTCAATCAATGTCTTCGGATCGAATTACTTCCCCGGCATCTCCATCTACAACGTGCTGGGCTCCAGTCAGCCGATTGGCATCCCCTCGCAGGCGGTGCTGAACATCGGTCCCAACGCCGAGTCGCAGTCGGCCAACACCGGCGTCTTCGAGAACCGGCTGGCTCCATCGGGCGACGCCATCTGGACGCTGGGCAAGCACACGCTGAGCTTTGGCGGCAGCTACACCTACACACAATTGAATACGATCGACAAGCGCACCGGCATGGGCAGCGTGGCCACCGACGACTTCAGCCAGATGATCCAGGGCCAAGTCCTGCCCGGCAGCTCGGCTACGGGCTTCTACGT
The DNA here is from genome assembly GCA_031296215.1 of Occallatibacter sp. GTDB lineage: Bacteria > Acidobacteriota > Terriglobia > Terriglobales > Acidobacteriaceae > Telmatobacter. Next base: position 15,988 of record JARLGE010000337.1, on the reverse strand, counting down.
CACCTCGTTCCTGCAGGGCAACGCCAGCCGCTACTACCGCGCCAACCAGCTGGGCACTTACCTGCAGGACAAGTGGCAGATCACGCCCACGCTCTCGCTCACCGCAGGCGTTCGCTACGACTGGGACGGCGGCATGACAGAAAAATACGGGCGCATATTCAACTTCGATTCCACTCTCTACAGCTACAGCGCGGGCTCCGACACCATCACCAATCCCGGCCTGATCATCGCCGGCAACAACGCCAACGGCACCAGGGGGGTGAGCAACACCACCCTGACCGGCCGCCAGTGGGGCATCGGCCCGCGCGTGGGCGCGGCCTGGCAGCCCGGCATCAATCACAACACGGTGGTGATTCGCACCGGCGCCGGAATCTACTACGATCGCGGCGAACTGTTCAGCTACTTCTCGCCCGGCTACGCCATCGGCACCGTGACCGGCGGACCCTTTGGCGTGAACCAGCAGCTACCCTTCGTCAACGTCACCACCTGCCCAACCACAACGGAGTACTTCTACGAGGGCTATCTGGCAACCTGCGGCGGCACGGCGGCCGAAGGCAATCTCGAGAATCCCTATGGCACCACGCCGCTGGCCCCGCCCAGCAGTCCCAAGGCCTCCGATCTCAGCAATTACCTTCCCAACGCCTTCAGCATCCTCAACACCGGCTCGGGCCTTCCCGGCGTGATCAACAACGGCCAGCCCATCTCGCTGGGCGTTTACGACCGCAGGAACAAGCTCCCCTATACCATCAATTACACGCTGGACTTCCAGTGGCAGCCGCGCCCCGACCTGGCCATCGACATCGGCTACGTGGGCAACGTCGGCCGACACCAGGTCATTCCCGTGCCATTCAACCAGCCGAACATCGTTTCGCCCTCCAACCCCGCCCTTCCCGGCACCCCCTACCAGCAGAACTACAGCTACGGCTACAACGTGGGCGGCGCCTCCCTCGCCCCCGGCAGCGGCACGGGCACGGGCTACCTGGCCAACTACGAGGGCGGCAACGTCGACCTGCGCGTTCCCTACATCGGCTACGCGGCCGAGTCCATCTCCTACCGGGCCGGCGGCGTGGACGCATACAACGCACTCCAGGCGCACATCGAAAAGCGTATGAGCCACGGCATCCAGGTGGGCGCCTCCTACACCTGGTCCCACGCCCTGGACGAGCAGAGCGGCCTGGGCCTCTTCTACAACGGCGACAATCCGCTCAAACTGCGCAGCGGCTACGGTTCGTCCGACTTCGACCGCACCCACGTCTTCAGCTTGAATTACATCTTCCAGGTTCCCGATTTCGCCAACAAGAACACCCTCGCCGGCAAGGTCATCGACGATTGGTCGCTGGTGGGCGTCGCGGTGATGCAGAGCGGCCAGCCCTATAGCGTCATCGACTTCTCAGGCTCGGTGGGGAGCATCTACTACTCCACCGCCGACGGCATCACCAACCCGGTCGTCCCGCTGGCCAAGGGCTGCACTGCCAAGAGCGCTCTGACCAAGGCCTCCGGCGCATGGTTCCCGGTCACGGGCGTGTCGGCCTTGAGGCCCGAGTGTTTCACCATTCCCCTGCTTCCGGCTGGCGGCCTGGGCGGCGCCATCCCCGCCTCCGATCCCTTCGAGACCGGCTTTACCACCGGGCAGCGCAACATCTTCCGCCAGTCCTTCCAGAAGCGCGCTGACGCCTCGCTGGTGAAGGGGATGGCCATCACCGAGCGCTACAAACTCAAGTACACCTTCGACGTCTACAACCTGACCAACACCACCAGCTTCGACGTTCCCGGCAACGAGGTGGCGCAAAACGGCTACTACAATGCCTTCCCCACCTCGGGCACAACGCCGCTGCCTGCAGGCTGCGCCGCCAATGGCTCCCAAACCAACTCGAGCTTCTATAACTGCCCTTCGGGCCTGGGCATTGTGACCCACACCATCGGCGCTCCGCGACAGATCCAGATGTCGCTGCGGCTGGACTTCTAAGACAGGGTCCAGGGTCCAGCAAGAACCCGGGAGCATCGCAGGAAGAGGGGGCGTCCGCATCGCGCGAGCGCCCCCTTTTGTTGAAGGGAATGTCTGACCGGACTGACCCCTGGACCCTGACCCCTGGACCCTGACCTTCACTCTTCCCCAATGTCCTCGTTCCAGACCTGGGGATGGGCGGCGATGTAGCGCTCGAGCAGTTCGCGGCATTCGGCGCTGTCGAGGTCGATGACTTCCACGCCGTTTTCGCGCAGCCAATCGAGCCCGCCGGCAAAGGTGCGGCTCTCTCCGACGACGAGGGTGCCGATACGGAACTGGCGAACCAGGCCGCTGCAATACCAGCAGGGGGCCAGCGTAGTGACCATCACCAGGTTGCGATAGCTGCGCTGGCGGCCGGCGCGGCGAAAGGCGTCCGTTTCTCCGTGGACGCTGGGGTCGCCCTGCTGCACGCGGCGGTTGCGGCCGCGGCTCAGGAGTTCTCCCGTGCGCCGGAATAGAGCCGCCCCGATAGGAATGCCGCCTTCGTCGAACCCCAGGCGGGCTTCTTCCAGCGCCACCGCCAACATGCGTTCGTACAAACCTGAATCTGTCACTCAAATCCTCTTGAGTCAAAGATAAGGCACCGTGCGGGTGCGCGGCCAACAAGGACGCCGCGAGAGGCTCGCGCAATCTGAATAGGCTCGCGGTGAAATGGGGAAGAGGGGAAGAATTGAGGCTTGCGGCCGCGTGCGCGTGATCGGGCCGCAAGCTGGAGACCGATCTGGGGAATGTTGCTTGTCTCCACCATTAGGCAATGTGTTTCCCGATCAGGCTTCTGGTCACTTTGGACCATATCTAAGCTCTTTCTAATTCTCCTGAAAAACCCGTTGAAACCGCGCCTGTGCCGGCTGCGGTCTTGACCGGATGTGCCGCAAAAGGTTTTGGGTGAAAGACGTGAGTGAGGTGAGAAGCGATGAAGACGCGCAGATTGGGCTTGAACGGGCCCGAAGTCTCAGCCATTGGCCTTGGCTGCATGGGGATGAGCGACTTCTATGGCGCTCGCGACGAGCAGGAGTCACTGGCCACGATTGACCGCGCACTCGAGCTCGGCGTCAACTTCCTGGACACGTCGGATGCGTATGGGCCGCACACCAATGAAGTGCTGGTGGGTAAGGCGCTCAAGGGGCGGCGGAACAAATTCTTTCTGGCCACGAAGTTCGGGATCCTGCGCGATCCGGCCAACCCGGCGCTGCGCGGCCTGGACGGCAGCCCGGCCTACGTGCGCAGCGCGGCAGAGGCCAGCCTGTGCCGGCTTGGCATTGAGACCATCGACCTCTACTACCAGCATCGCGTGGACCCCAAGACGCCCATCGAGGAGACGGTGGGCGCGATGGCCCGGCTTGTGGACGAAGGCAAAGTGCGGTTTCTCGGGTTGTCGGAGGCCTCGCCGCGCACGCTGGAGCGGGCCTGCGCGGTGCATCCCATCACGGCGCTGCAGACCGAGTACTCGCTGTGGACGCGCGATCCGGAGCCGGAGGTGCTGCCCGCCTGCCGCAGGCTGGGCGTGGCGTTTGTGGCCTACAGCCCGCTGGGACGAGGCTTTCTGACCGGAGCCTTCAAGAGCCCGGAGGACTTCGATCCGGACGATACCCGCCGCCTGCATCCGCGCTTCCAGGGGGAGAACTTCGCGCGCAACCTGGAACTGGTGGAGACGGTGAAACAGTTGGCGGCCGAGGCGGGGGTCACTGCGAGCCAGCTAGCCCTGGCGTGGGTGCTGGCCGAGGGCGAAGACATTGTGCCCATCCCCGGAACCAAGCGGCGCAAATATATCGAGGAGAATGCTGCGGCGGTTGAGCTAGCGTTGGCTCCGGAACTGCTGGAGCGGCTCAGGAATGCTTTTCCACCCGACGCAGCGGCGGGAGACCGCTATGCCCCGGCGATGAACGCGCTGATCGATCGCTGACGCGGGCGCGGCGCAAAGAGGGGACAGTCGGGAGATTGCGGCCCCGGCGGTTACTCGAACTTGTAGCCGCGGTTGGGAATGTACTCAAACTTCACCAGCCCGTCGCGGTAGTCGATGTGCATGACCAGCAGCTGGAAGGTGTTGGCGCCGAAGAAGCCCGAAATCTCCATGCCGGTCATCCTAGAGACGGCTGCGGTGTTGGTGGTGACCACTCCATTCACCTTCTGCGCCATGTGGGCGAAGTTATATGTGATCTCATCGGCAACCTGCATCTTTCCAGAGCCGAAACTCTGGTTCTCCTCGTGAACCTTGGAAACGTCCATGGCGACTCCGAGCGAGACATTGGTCTCCGGAGCGCCGAGGTCGAGGATGAAGAGCTTGACCGCCGCTGCGGCGGGGTCCTTGACCAGCGCGCCGGTGAGCCCGGCGGGAAGGATGAGACTCTTGCCCACGCGGTAAATCTGGGCGTAATCCTTCATCTCCGGCGCAACGTAGCGGTCCGTTGCCAGGGGGCTGGCAATCTCCGCGTCCTCTGTGCGGTCGGTGTGCAGGCTGGGCGCGGGCGCGACCTGCTGCGGACGAACCGGCAGCGGCGCCAGTTGCAGTTTGCGCATGGGGTAGTCCACTGTCAACAGAAAGTCAGAGAACACGTCGATGCCGATGAGCCCATCTCCGTCGTCGTCGGGGCTGGAGGCTTCGATGACCTTGAGATGACAGTCGTGAAACTCCAGACCTCCGATCTTGATGGAATCGGCATGCGCGGTGTAGGTGGGCTTGGCGCCCGGGAAGGCTCCCGGATCGGAGGCGGTTAGACGCTTGAGGCCGGCGCGTTCAGCCACCGGCCGGTACAGGGTCAGACCGCCCTCGCCTGCACCAAGCTGCACACGGATGGGGGTTGAGTTCAATCCCATTTCCAGTCCGGAGGCGCGTGTGTGGCCGGCCCAGCCGATGAGCTTGATGAAGGGGATGTCAGCGGAAGTGGTCGCGGAAGCCAAGCTGCAAGCGCGCGGCGGGGTGCCGGCCTGCTTCTTCCAACGATCCAGATCGGCCTTCATCTCGCGAATGGTCTCCGGGTCGTCGCCCGTGGGCGTTGAGAGGTACGTCTCCATCTCCGTGATGCGCTGTGCGGGGGGCAGGGTCTCGATCCAGGCGGCGCGAATCTCCGGGTCGCTGGGATCGAATTGGTGCGCGAGCGCAATTTGCTGGCGGGCGGTAGCATAGCGCGAGCTGACCTCCGCGAAGCGCGCAAACAGCAGGCGGGTGCGGGGATTGCAGGGATCGAGCTTGTAGGCGGCGAGTACGGTTGGTTCCACCAGCCAGGGCTCGCCCTGGCGAAGCTCGACTTCGCCGCGCAAGGTAGTCAGAGCCGCCAGAGTGGGCGCAGCGGCAGGTGTGGCCGGATTGGGTTGGGCGGCGAGTGCGGCCTTGACCGCGTCGGCTGCTTCCTGAACCTTCTCCTGGCGCAAAAGGCTATGCACCAGCCCGGCGTTGGCGTCCGCATCGCCGGTGTGCGCGGTTACGGCGGCCCGATAAAGACTCTCCGCCTTGGCGTAGTCGGCGGCCAGCAGCGCCTTGCCGGCCTCGCTGGGCGGGTCGTGCTTGACCACCGGACAACTGACCCCAAAAAGAAGACGCGCCGGGACCAGAAGCAACGCCAGCACGAGAACCATGCGAAGATACAACCGTTGCCGCGGCCAACCGGCGGCAGAGGACAAATGCTCACGTTCCGTCATAAACACCCCTTGGGGCCCGGAAGCAGACCGGACGCCAATGCGCAGGATCGCACGCTCGATGCAAACCGCAAGTGCAAGCGATCGCGGGCGATCGAATGAACAAGAATTCTAGCAGGCCGGAGAGTGCCGCGAAACCGCACTCGGCAAGAGCGGGGACACCGCGGGAGACGGCATTGCGCCGCAGAGTGGGTCGGATCGGCGGGCGGCGAGGCGGCCGCCGGATTGAGGTGAGTGGTGCGGAAGGCGGGACTTGAACCCGCAAGCTTTTTGGGCGCTAGCTCCTAAGGCTAGTGTGTTTGCCATTTCACCACTTCCGCACGGCGTCGGCGTCTGAACCATCCCGACCTCTCAAGTCTAGAGGCAAACGAGGCCCGGTTGCAATCGATTCGGCACTGGCTTGCAGGCTGGGCATCCAACCACGCCCTGAATTCTTCTACAATCGCTCACTGGCCGATTTCCCCGCCGCTGAACAAGAATCCTGATTGCATCGGAGCCGTTCCCATGACTTCTGCCCGCCGCCGTTTTGCCGCGACCCTTTGTTTTGCTTTCGTGCTTCCTCTTGCCGCCCAGCCGTTTTCTCCGGAGATGTTCTCCGGCCTGGCGTGGCGCGATGTCGGCCCCATGCGTGGCGGCCGCGGCAATCAGGCAAAAGGAAGGGGCCAGACGCTCGATCGCCCGGTCCCCTTTTTTCAAAGCCGACTTACTTCCCAGTCTGGGTGGATTTGATGAACTCCGCAACATCGGCGCCGAACTGCTTGAGGACGTCTTCCTTAACGTAGATCATGTGCCCGGCCTCGTAGTAGTGGTAGCTGATGTTGGACTGCAGCGCAGCCGGAATCTGCAGGTGATGCATCTCGTATACGCCCTCGAAAAAGGGCGTGGCCAGGTCGAAGTAGCCGCCCGCCAGCATGATCTTCATCTTGGGATTCATCTTCATGCGGTAAGCCAGGTCGGGCATGACGTTGGTTCCGCCCTCCTGACTCTCGCCCGCGGGGCCGCCGGGAGCGCGGTGACGCATGTCCCAGTTAAAATCGCCGCCGCCGGCCCTGGGCAGGTACGTTTCCTGCAAGCCGTATTTGAGGTCCTTGCGAAGATAGTCGTTGATGGCCGCGGTCCAAGCGGAGGTGATGGCGTCGCTCTGCGGGTCGTACTGCGCGCCTTCGCTGAGCCTGTCAATATCGGGCCCCTGAAAGCGGGTGTCGAGACGGCCGATGGTGGTGCCTTCCTCGAGCTTCAGGGTCTTGGAAAAATTGCTCCCTACCACGCGCAGTTCGGCGCGGAGCAGATAGTCGACGGGCAAGCCGGTGTAGTTGTGCAGCTTCTCGGCGATCGCCTGGCTCTGTGTCTCAGGCAGTTCGCTGCCTTGCAGCAGCGCGGTCATGTAGTCGCCCAGGGCGAATTTCTCCACCTCGGCAAGGAAGGGCTTGAGCGCGGGGGGCTGCACGGGAAGCTTCTTAAAGTAGAAGGCCGTGGCGGCATAGCTGGGCAGGGCCAGCGCGTAGGCCTGGTCGACGCCGGGGTTCGCGGTGGGCCCATCGACGGAGTTGTCGAAGCTTAGAATCTGCGAGAGCAGGATGATTCCATTCAGATCGATGCCGCGCAGATCGGCCGCCAGCACGGCGGAACGCGGCGTGCCGTAACTCTCGCCGAACAGATACTTGGGCGAGTTCCAGCGGCCGTACTTGGTGAGGAAGCGGCGAATGAAGTGCTCGAAGGCGTGACCGTCGCCATCGACGCCGTAGAACGCTTTGGCCTTATCCTTGCCGAAGGTCCGGCTGAGGCCCGTGCCCGGCGCGTCGATGAAGACCAGGTCGGTGACGTCGAGCAGGGAGTACTGGTTGTTGACCACTGAGTAGGGCGCGCCCTCCTGGTGTTCGGTGTCGGGCACTACCACGCGGCGCGGGCCGAAGGTGCCCAGGTGAAGCCACATGGTGGCCGAGCCCGGACCGCCGTTGTAAATGAAGGTAACGGGGCGATTCTCGGCGGCTGCGTCCTTTTTGAAATAGGCAGCGTAGAACATGCGAGCCGTGGCTGGCGCATCGGCTGCGTTGGCCGCTGGCTTGACGCCGGAGTCGGCCAGCAGCTTGCCGTCGAAGCCCAGCGTGGCGTCCTCCGCGTCAGTGGCGCCCACGGTGAGGGTGCCGGCGACGGCCTTGTAGGCGATGGTTTGTCCGCCGGCGATGACGGTGCCTTCGGTTATCGAGTCAGGCTCGGGGGCCACCTGCGCCATCGAGGACTGCGCGCCTTGAGCGGAGGCCCTTTCCTCGGCCTTATCCTGCGCAACAGCTGCCGATGAGGCCGCCAATGATGCGGCCAATGTCAAAAGTCCGTACCGAAAGAAAATACTATGCCAATCGACAACCATGCGTGAACCTCCGGGGAATCTCGATGAACCCGAGTATAGCGTCATCGAAAGCCTGCGGCGATCCGACTCGATTCGCTTGCCGCGGGTTTACGGCTCATTCCCATTCGCAATTGGAGACATTCGAGTCATGGCGGGTCTACCGGGTCGCCGGGGGATTCTTGGGCCTGGGGCGAGCGCGTCGATTGCTCACCGCATGCGTTGCGTGCAGTTTGGGCGGCAGCGGCGGCACATTCGCCAGGGCGGCGAGAAGGTTGTTGGCTTCGTGGTAGAAGTCGATCTGCGATGCCTCCTCGCCATCGGTGACCGCGAGGAAGACGCCGGATTGCCGCTTGGGACTCAGCGCAATGTAGGATGAGAACCCTGCGCCGCCGCCGGTCTTTTCCATCAGCACGGAAGGCGAATTCGGATCTCCCAACTGAATCCATCCCAGGCCAATGCCGGTGGGATCGCCCGCATGGTTCAACCCCTGCATGGATTTGAGTTGCTCCGGCTTGAGATATACCGCAAGCGCCGCGCCCGGTTGCGCAGGAAGCCCCGGAACGTGCAGCAGATACTTGAGCACCCGCGTCATATCTGCCGCCGTGGAATACACACCTCCGCTTGCCCCCGATGCTAGCGTAGCGGTGCAAGCGCCCTCGTCCCGCGTTCCGCGCAACAGGCGAGAGCACTGCTCGCTGCCGGGCGTCAGCGTGGTATCGCGCAAGCCAAGCGGACCCACGATGCGCTCGTTCAGAAGCTGCGCATAGGTCTTGCCGGAAGCGGATGCGAGTGCATCGCCAAGCAGATCGAAGCCTACGTTGGAGTACAAGGCAGCAGTGCCCGGCGGCCTGATCAGTTTCTGCCTGGGCAGCCACCTCCAGCGGAAGGCCTGATCGGGAAACGTGAAGTGCGGCGTCTTTGGCGGATAAGCGCCAACCTCGCGCGGCAGCCCGCTAGTATGCGTGGCCAGATCGCGCAGCGTGATGCGCTGACCTCCGAGGCCTTTTGGCACCACCTTGCCGCGCGGCGCATAGCGCTGCAAAGGGTCATCGAGTCCAACCTGGCCCTCGGCGGCCAGCCTCGTCAAAATGTCGGTGGTGAGAATCTTCGAAATGGAACAGAGGCGAATCAGAGAGTTTGCACCCGGCTTCACGCCGCTGCCGGGGAATGTCTCGCCGTAGCCCCTCACCATCGCTTGGCCGTTGCGCACCACCACCAGCACCATGCCGGTCACGGCAGACTGCTGAAAGATAGCTGCGCCGCGGAGGTCTGCATCTGCGAGCGACAGAGCTTGCTGCGCGCCGAGCGAGACCGTCGAAGCAAGAAGCAGGACGGCCGGAAGAATGACTCGCGCCGCAGCCCTGCGCTTAGCGCTGCAGACATCGCGCAAAGGATTCGCAGCCGGGCAATTCATGAGAGTGGCAATCTCCGGCGCGCCCCCTTCGCCCGGATCGATGGAGGCGTGGTTTTCCTGTTGCGTCTTCAACCCGCTGAGCACTCTTTCGCTCTCCTGTTTTTTCTGCTCTCGTGTGCCTGTCAACGCGCGTCGCGGCGAGTGTTAGTGTATCGCAAGCGGCAGAAGCGGGCGCGATCAAGCAAAATAGAGACAGGAGCATCTTCACGCATGACGACTGAGCCTGAAACGTCCCTCTCTTTGCCGATGTCCCCATTCCGCATCGCTCCCTTGTTCGATCCCAGGGTGTGGGGTTATCGGGATCTGCGGCCATGGTATGACCACGTGGCCGAAAGCGAGCCAATCGGAGAGGTGTGGCTCACCGGAGACGAGTGCCTGGTCGCTACCGGCCCGCACGCAGGCCAAAAACTGAGCAATCTGTTTCGCGATTTCCACGAAGACCTGCTGGGCCCAGGCGCTCCGTCGCCGGACTCACCGCTGCTGATCAAGGTGCTGTTTGCGCGCGAGAAGCTGAGCGTACAGGTTCACCCCGACGACAAGATGGCGCAGAAGTACGGCGACCCGCGCGGCAAGACCGAGTGCTGGTATGCGCTGGCCGCCGAGCCGGAAGCTAAAGTGGCACTGGGACTGAAACCGGGCGTCACGCTGGAGCAGGTCAGGAACGGAATTCATGACGGCACACTCGAGGAGAGCCTCAACATGGTGCAGGTGGTGGCGGGCGACCTGATCTTTGTCGATGCGGGCACGGTTCACGCCATCTGGCCGGGGGCGGTTTTGATGGAGACGCAGCAGAACTGCGACCTCACCTATCGCATGTACGATTACGGGCGCCCGCGCGAGCTGCACATCGAGAAATCCCTTGAAGCCACAAAGCTCACGACCCGCGCAGGCAAGGTTCTGCCCACCGAACTCGCTGATCGGACGATTCTGATCGATGTGGAGTACTTCCGCGTGGAGCGCGTGCCCGTCGCCGGCAGCCGGATGGGTAAGACTCTGCCCGGCCGGGGCGAGCTGGCCCACGGATTGTCCTACCTGTTTGCAGCTTCCGGTGCGGGGCGGCTGATTGGGCCGGACTTCGACCCAGTCGATCTGCCCACGCGGGGCATCGTCGCAGTTCCAGCCAGCTCGCCTGCATTTATCGTCCAGGACATGGGACTCCTGGACCTAATCCGCATTACGCCCCGTTGGCCCGCGTAGTAAATGGACCGGCCGGCTTCAGCCCGTCACTTCCCTGCCCGCAATGAACACGCGGGGCCGCATGGGCGCGGCGATGAAGTAGGCAAGCTCGCGGTAGTCGGCGCATTCATGAATCAGAAAATCCGCCTGCTTGCCCGCTTCGAGCGAGCCGATCTCGTCGCCGAGATTGAGGCTGTGCGCGGCATTGATGGTTGCGGCTGTCAGGGCTTCGGCGGGCGTAAGAGCCATTTGCAGGCAGGCCAGCGAGAGCATGAAGGGCATGGATGGAACCGGCGATGAGCCGGGGTTGAAGTCGGTTGCCAGCACGATGGCCAGTCCGGCATCGATCATGGCGCGCGCCGGCGGGCATTGCGTACGGCGAAGACAAAAAACAGATCCAGGGAGAAGGACAGGCTGCACTCCAGCGGCGCGCAGTTGCGGGAGCGTCTCCTCGGTCACGGTCTCAAGGTGGTCGGCGGTGACCGCGCCAAGCTCCGCCGCCAGCGCCGCGCCCGCGCCGGGGCGGAACTGCTCGGCGTGGATGCGCAGGGCCAGGCCGTGACCACGGGCGGCGGTGAGCACGGTGCGGCATTCGTCGACGGTAAAGGCGTGGTCGTCGCAGAAGGCATCGCAGAATTGGGCGAGCTTTGCGGCGGCGACTTCGGGAATCAGCTCCTCCGCAACAAAGCGCACGTAGTCATCGCGGCGGCCGGCAAACTCCGGTGGAATAGTGTGCGCGGCCAGCAGCGTGGGGATGATGCGCGCTGGGCCTTCCTCGTCGAGACGCCGCAACACGCGCAGCATTTTCAGCTCTGCCTCACGATCCAGGCCGTAGCCGGATTTGGCTTCGATCGTCGTCGTCCCGCTGCGCAGCATCCAGTCGCAATGGCGGCGCGCGGCGGCGAGGAGTTCGTCCTCCGTGGCGGCGCGGGTGCGCGCGACGGTGCGCAGAATGCCGCCACCTGCCGCGGCGATCTGCTGATAGGTAGCCCCGGCGATGCGCTGCTCGAACTCGGCGGCTCGGTTGCCGGCAAAGACCAGGTGCGTGTGGGCATCCACAAAGCCGGGAGTGACGCAACGGGCTTCCGCATCAATGAGCATCGCATTGAGCGGAATTCTGTCTTTGAAATTCGAGTAGGTTCCGGCGCCAGTTATGCGGCCGTCTTCGATGAGCAGCGCGGCATTTTCAACGATGCCCAGATCGCGCAGCTCATTGCCAACACGCGGGCGTGCAGGTCCGCCGAGCGTGACAAGCTGGCCGATGTTGACGATGGCGAGGGAGGGGGGCACGGCTATCTCCCTCTCATGGGAATGTGGATGCCCTTTTCGCGCGCGGTTTGCTGCGCAAGCTCGTAGCCGGCGTCGGCGTGGCGGACTACACCCAGGCCGGGGTCGTTCGAGAGCACACGGCCGATCTTTCGGGCGGCCATTTCCGTGCCGTCGGCCACGGTGACCTGGCCGGCATGGAGGGAGTAGCCCATGCCCACCCCGCCGCCATGGTGGAAGCTGACCCAGGTGGCGCCGGAGGCGGTGTTGAGGAGGGCGTTGAGGATAGGCCAGTCGGCAACCGCGTCGGAGCCGTCGAGCATCTTCTCCGTCTCGCGATAGGGGCTGGCTACCGAGCCGGTGTCGAGGTGGTCGCGGCCAATGGCGACGGGGGCGGATATCTCGCCCTTGCGGACCAGGTCGTTCATGGCTTCGCCCATCCGGGCGCGTTCTCCGTATCCCAGCCAGCAGATGCGCGCGGGCAGGCCCTGGAAGGCGAAGCGGCCGCGGGCCAGACGCATCCAGCGGGTGAGGATCTCGTTGTCGGGGAAGAGCTCGAGGGCCAGCTCGTCGGTGCGGTCGATGTCTTTGGGATCGCCGGAGAGCGCGACCCAGCGGAACGGGCCTTGGCCGGTGCAGAACAGCGGGCGAATGTACTCGGGGACGAAGCCGGGGATGAGGAAGGCGCCGGCGCAGCCCGCATCGAAGGCGAAGCGGCGGATGTTGTTGCCATAGTCGAAGGCCACCGCGCCGGCCGCTTGCAGGGCGAGCATGGCGTTGACGTGGACGACCATCGAGGCCGTGGAACGGCGCACGTACTCTTCCGGGTCGCGCGCCCGCAGCTCCGCGGCCTCGGTGAGCGTGAGCCCTTGCGGCACATAGCCGTTGAGAGGGTCGTGGGCGCTGGTCTGGTCGGTGACAACATCGACCACGACGCCGCGGCGGACGATCTCGGGCAGCACGTCGGCGCAGTTGCCGACCAACCCAACAGACAGAGCCCGGCCTTCGCTGCGGGCCGTCTCACATAGACGGAGCGCTTCGTCCAGGTCTTCGGTGAGCGTGTCGCAGTAGCGCGTGTCCACGCGGCGGGCGATTCTCGTTCTATCCACGTCGATGGCCAGAACGACTCCGTCGTTGAGGGTGACGGACAAGGGTTGCGCGCCGCCCATGCCGCCGACGCCGCCGGTGACGACCAGCTTGCCCTTCAGCGTCCCTCCAAAGTGGCGCTCGGCGAGAGAGGCGAAGGTCTGGAAGGTGCCTTGCAGAATGCCCTGCGTGCCGATGTAGATCCAACTGCCGGCGGTCATCTGGCCGTACATCATCAGGCCCTTGCGGTCTAGTTCATGAAAATGCTCCCAGTTGGCCCACTTGCCCACCAGGTTGGAGTTGGCGATGATGACGCGCGGGGCCATTTCGTGGGTGGGGAAGACGGCGACGGGCTTGCCGGACTGGACCAGCAGCGTCTCCTCGCTGCCCAACTGCTCGAGCTCGCGGACGATGGCGTGGAAGCACTCCCAGTTGCGGGCGGCCTTGCCGATGCCGCCGTAGACGACCAGGTCGGCGGGGCGCTCGGCCACTTCCGGATCGAGGTTGTTCATCAGGCAGCGCAGAGCCGCTTCCTGCTGCCAGCCCTTGCAGCGCAGCGTGGCGCCGCGCGGTGCGCGAATGACTGGAACTGTGGTTGTGGCCATCTCCGCCTTCCCGAGCCTCTGCCGCACCGGAAAGGATTCAGGCGGAGACCGCTAGAAGGATAGTAATTGGTGCAGGGAGCGGCGACACGAGCGGACGGGAAATGCGGGCGAGGCTGGGCGGTTTTGGGGGAGAATTGCGTGTTTTTGCAGGACTACGAAAATTTAACTTGTTTGTTATCAACGCTACTCCGGGGGGTTTTTAGCTAACATCTTTGCTATCAACGAATGTGGGGGGGGGTGGGGTATGCGGCCTTGGGGGTACGGACCGGGCACATGCCTGACAGACTTTACCGGAGAATGTTGGCCCGGGACTTGCCCCATGGTTCCATGATGCAACGGAAGTTGGAAATTATCTGCAAGCACCTGCGGTGCGGCCGCCCAGTTGGGCAGAAATCCCGTTCCCACGGCTGTCCGGAAGAGCTATCATGAGCCGGGAGAACGACCATGCACAACTATGCTTTTCTCTGTCAGGATTGCAACAAGGAGTTCACCCTGAGCCTGCACATGGCGGATGTTGAAAAGGGCGGCGTCAGCTGCCCCCATTGCGGCAGCAAACGGGTGCTGCAGGCGATCGCGGCGTTTACCGCCGTCACCTCCAAAAAGAGCTAGAGCCTCCTCTCGATGCGGTCTGGAGACCGGGGAAGTTTTGTGCGCGGGCGCGGCCCAGGCTGGCCCGCGTTTGAGGTCTCCCAGGTCTCAGAATCGAGACCTGGGGCACCCGGCACCCAGCCGATCGCCAAGAACTATCCGCTCTTCCGATCCCTTGCTCGTCCCCTTCACGGCTGTGGCAGCCGTCACGGCAGTGGGAGCCGCAACCTGCTGTAGAGTTGCTCCAGATTTTCGAACCAAGGGAAGGAATGCTCCCATGCGTAAACCTGCTTTCAGCGGCGTCGCAGCGCTTTGCCTCAGGGGGGCTTGCAGTTCACTCGCAAGCCTTCTGCTCGCATTCAGTGCGATGGCGTTTCTCATCCCAGGGCCTGTCTCCGCGGCACAGGATTCCAAGACTCCCGCCGTGCTGCCCGCGCCGTCCAGCGGCAAAGCCATCGTCTGCATCTACCGCGTGTATAGATTTACCGGCTCCGCCGCACACGACGAGATCTTCGTCAACGACACTCATCTTGGCAAACTGCTCAACGGCGAATACGAATTCCTCGAAGTACCGGCCGGGACGGTGGTCATTGCCGGATTGCCCAAGATGTATTACGGAAGCCTCATCATGTCCGCCGGGGCGGCCCTGAACGATGCAAGAAAGAAAGAGAATGAGCGGGCCCGGTTTGAGGCGGAGGCAGGCCAGACCTATTACTTCAAGTGGACCGCCGGAACCATGGCAACGATGATCAAGGTGACGCCTGTGGATCCATCGGCCGGAGCCAAAGAGATGAGCAAGCTCCATCTCTCCAAGCCCCCCGACGAAACGGACGCATCGAAAGGCGAGAAAAAGGATTCCGGGAATCCGGCACCGCAATAAAATCGATGCGGGCTGCGCCTGAGGAAGCGGGGCTTTGGTCGGGGTCACGAGAGGTGGTGATGGGCCGTCCGGCGGAGGGAGCAGGGGCCTTTCGTTTATGTTTCGCGGTTGCAGCGCACGACTCGGGAAATCTCTACATCCATCCACGCCGCTGTGGGTGAACAGGGAAGGCCAGGGCCTGAAGGCCATCGTGAACCTGGCGCCGATTTCAGGGGCCTGAAGGCCCCTGCTCCCTCCGTTATGACTTCCCTCGCGTGGGCGTGAGGGCCAATTTCAAGGGCCTGAAGGCCCCTGGACGCGGGCTTGCAACAGATTGCGGCTTTAGCCACGGGCTGTTCGTTTATGCTGCTTGAGATGCGGCTTGCGCCTCAGGAAATTCGCACGTATTTCGTCACTGCTGTGACGGCCGAACGCCGCAGCCTGTTTCAGGTCACGGCCACGGCGGAATTGCTGGAGCGAACCGTCCTCGACTATCGCAGTCAAGGAAGATTCCTTTTGCACGCGTTTGTCATCATGCCTGACCATTTCCACGCTCTGATCACGCCCGCAGTGGATGTTTCGCTGGAAAAGGCGATGCAGTTCGTCAAGGGCGGCTTCTCCTTCCGTCTGAAAAGCAAGGCCGATGTGTGGATGCGCAGCTTCAACGAGAGCCAGATCAGGACCGGAGAGAAGTTCACGAGCTGTGTGCGATATATCGAGGAGAATCCAGTTCGCCGGGGGCTTGTATTGGAGCCAAAGGCGTATGCTTTCAGCTCCGCATCTCGCGGCCCGTTGGACCCCATGCCTCTTCATTTGCATGGCTGAGTTAGAGAAGGCCCGTGGCTAAAGCCACCTGGATTGCGTGCAGGCTTTCAGGGGCCTGAAGGCCCCTGCTCCCTCCGTGATGACTCCCCAAGGTCGGTAGGGCAATGATGGGCCGCGGCTTTCAGCGGGCTGAGGGAGGTGGCTCGCCGAGGATGGCCCGTGGCTAAAGCCGATCTGATTGCAC
>JARLGE010000336.1 GCA_031296215.1 Occallatibacter sp. | reverse complement strand
GCGGGAGCGGGGGAGTCGTCGAGCTCGGAGTCGAGGCGGTGGAGCTTCATGACCCGCCACTGGAGGCGGTCGAAGAAGAGGTAAACCACCGGCGTCGTGAACAGGGTGAGCATCTGAGAGACGATGAGGCCGCCTACGATGGTGATTCCCAAGGGCTTGCGAATCTCGGAGCCGACCCCCATGCCGATGGCCAGGGGGAGACCTCCGAAGAGGGCGGCCATGGTGGTCATCATGATGGGGCGGAAGCGCAGCAGGCAGGCTTGATAAATGGCTTCGACGGGCGGAAGTCCCTGTTCGCGCTCGGCTTGCAGGGCGAAGTCGATCATCATGATGGCGTTCTTCTTGACGATACCGATCAGCAGGATGATGCCGATCAGCGCGATGATGCTTAGTTCGGTTCCGGTGAGCAGCAGGGCCAGGATGGCGCCCACGCCGGCCGGGGGGAGCGTGGAGAGAATTGTGAGCGGGTGAATGAGGCTTTCGTAGAGGATGCCGAGGACGATGTAGACGGCGACCAGGGCGGCGAGGATGAGATAGGGCTCGTTCCTGAGCGAGTCCTGGAAGGCCTGGGCGGTGCCCTGGAAGGTGGCGTGGAGAGAGGGCGGCATGCCCAGTTGAGCCTGGGCCTTTTCAAGGGCGGTCACGGCGTTGCCGAGGGCCACGTTGGGGGCCAGGTTGAAGGTGAGGGTAACTGCGGGGTACTGGCCCTGGTGGTTGACCTGGAGCGAGGTGCGCAGGGACTCGTAGTGGGCGATGGCGGAGAGCGGGATCATGGCTCCGCCTGAGGGCGATGGGGTTGCGGGAGCTGCGGGGTTGCCGGGCACGGCGGCAGGCGCGCCGGAAGCGTTGCGGGCCTTGATGTAGATGCCGTTGAGCGAGTCGGGGCCGAGCTGGTAGCGGGGATCGACCTCCATGACCACGAAGTACTGGTTGAGGCCGGTGTACATGGTGGAGACTTCGCGCTGTCCGAAGGCGTCGTAGAGGACGTTGTCGATGGCGGCGGCGGAGATGCCGAGGCGGGAGGCGGTGTCGCGATCGATGACCAGGGTGGCGGCCAGGCCCCGATTCTGCTGGTCGGTGGAAACGTCGCGCAGCTCCTTCATGGCTCTCATGCGCTGTTCCAGTTGCGGGGCCCAAAGGTTCAACTCACCGAGGTTCTCGTCGGAGAGCGTGTATTGGTATTGCGCGGCGCTGCCGCGGCCGCCGATCTGAAAATCCTGCTGCGCCTGGAGAAAGGTGACGGCGCCGGGGACGCCGGTTAGCCGGTTGCGCAGGCGGTTGACCACATCGTCGGCGGAGACGCGGCCGGGGCGCTGGCTGAGCGGCTTGAGGCCGATGAACATGTTGCCAATGTTGAAGCTGCCGCCGCCGGGACCGGAGCCGCCGGCAAAGGCGGTGACGGAATGAACGGCGGGGTCTTCCAGGACCATCTGGGCCAGGGCGCGCTGCTTGTCGCGCATGGCGGGGAAGCTGATGTCCTGGGCGGCCAGGGTGCGGCCGCCCAGCCGGCCGGTGTCCTGCTGCGGAAAGAAGCCCTTGGGGACAATGATGAAGAGATAGACGTTGAGGGCGACGGTGCCGAAGATTACGCAGAGCATGAGGAACTGGTGGCGCAGGACCCAGCGCAGGCCGGAGGCATACTCGCTGTGAAGCCACAGGAAAGCGCGCTCCGAGGCGCGGTAGATGGGGCCGTGGCGGCTCTCGTCGCGGGACTTGAGGAACCGCGAGCAGAGCATGGGGGTGGTGGTGAGCGAGACCAGCAGCGAAACGGCGATGGCCACCGAGAGGGTGACGGCGAACTCGCGGAAGAGCTTGCCGATCAGGCCGCCCATCAACAGAATCGGAATGAAGACGGCGATCAGGGAGGTGCTCATCGAGAGCACGGTGAAGCTGATTTCGCGGGAGCCTTTCATGGCCGCATCGAAGGGGCTCATGCCCATTTCCAGGTAGCGGGTGATGTTCTCGATGACCACGATGGCGTCGTCGACGACAAAGCCGGTGGAGATGGTGAGGGCCATCAGCGACAGATTGTCGATGGTGTAGCCGACCAGGTACATGACGCCGAAAGTGCCGACCAGCGAGAGCGGGACGGCGATGGAGGGGATGATGGTAGCCCAGATCTCGCGCAGGAAGAGGAAGACGACGAGCACAACGAGCAGGACACTGATGATCAGCGAGATCTCGACGTCGTGGACGCTGGAGCGGATGGTGGTGGTGCGATCGACGGAGACGTCCAGCTTGATGGTGGGCGGGATGGCGGCCTGCAGGCGCGGCAGCTCGGCCATGACGGCGTCGACGGTGGAGATGACGTTGGCGCCGGGAACCTTGAACACGATGATGAGGATGGCGTCTTTAAGCTGGGTGGGCGGGCCCGAGTCGGGGTTGATGCCGGCGACGCCGGCGGTGTGAAGGTCGGAGACGCTGTCGACAACAGAGCCGAGGTCGGAGAGGCGGACGGGCGCGCCGGTCTGGGAGTTGTAGCCGGCGATGATGGGGGCGTAGTCGCGGGCCTTGAAGATCTGATCGTTGTCGTCGATTTGCCAGCGGTGTGCGGGGTCCTGGAAGGCGCCTTTGGGGCGGTTGGCGTTGGCGCTGCCCAGGGCCGAACGGACCGCCTCGAGGCCGATGCCGTTCGAGCCCAGTTGCATGGGGTTGACCTCGACGCGGACGGCGGGCTGGGCGCTGCCGCCGACGAAGCACTGGCCTACGCCCTGAATCTGGGAGATTTTCTGGGCCAGGATGGAGTCGGCGATGTCGTAGATCTCGGGCTTGGGGACAACATCGGAAGTCAGCGCGAGGATGAGGATGGGGGCTTCGGCGGGGTTGGCCTTGCGGTAGCCGGGGTTCTGCGGCAGGTTGGCGGGGAGCTGGTTGCGGGCGGCGTTGATGGAGGCCTGCACGTCCCGCGCGGCGGCGTCGATGTTGCGATCGATGTCGAACTGGAGGGTGACGGAAGATGACCCCAGGGAGCTGGACGAGGTCATCTGGTTGACGCCGGCGATGCGGCCGAATTGGCGCTCCAGGGGGGTGGCAACCGCAGAGGCCATGGTCTCCGGGTTGGCGCCGGGGAGATTGGCGCCGACGCCGATGACGGGGAAGTCGACATTGGGGAGCGAGGCGACAGGCAGAAGAGAATAAGCCACCGAGCCGGCCATCAGCAGGGCCAGCGAGAGCAGCGAAGTGGCGGCCGGTCGCCGAATGAAGAGTGCGGAAGGGTGCATGGGTTCAGGGATCAGGGGTCAGTGGTCTGTGCCTGGTTGAGGTTTGAGGTATCCCAGGTCTTCCGCCGCGGTGGACGAGACCTTGGCCACCCAGGGTTAATCGGCGGTGATGGGTTGCTGTTCGTAGCTGGGATGCGCGGCGCGGGGCTTGAACCGGGTGGCCAGCTTGTCGAAGTAGAGGTAGACGACGGGGACGGTGTAAAGCGTGAGCAACTGCGAGAGCAGCAGGCCGCCCACAATGGTGATGCCGAGGGGCTTGCGAAGCTCCGCGCCAACCCCTCCGCCGAGTGCGAGCGGCAGGCCTCCGAGCAGCGCGGCCATGGTGGTCATGATGATGGGGCGGAAGCGCAACAAACACGCTTGAAAGATGGCTTCCTCGGCGGATTTGCCCTCGGTGCGCTCGGCTTGCAGCGCGAAATCGATCATCATGATGGCGTTCTTCTGCACGATTCCGATGAGCAGGATGATGCCGATGAGGGCGATGACGGAGAACTCGCTGCGGGTGATGAGCAGGGCGAGCAGCGCGCCGACGCCGGCCGACGGGAGCGACGAGATGATGGTGATGGGATGGATGTAGCTCTCGTAGAGGACGCCCAGGACAATGTAGACGGTGACCAGGGCGGCGAGAATGAGGATGGGCTCGTTGGCCAGCGAGGTTTGAAACGCGGCGGCGGTGCCCTGGAAGCTGGCGTTGATGGCCTTGGGCATCTGGATGTGCTGTTCAATTCTGTTGACTGCGTTTACCGCGTCGCCGAGAGCCTTGCCGGGAGCGAGGTTGAAGCTGATGACGGTGGAGGGGAACTGTCCCTGGTGGCCGATGGCGAGCTGGGCGCGGGTCTGCTCCCAGTGGGCCAGCATGCTTAATGGAACCTGCGTCCCGTTGCCGGATTTGACGTAGAGGTTGGAGAGCGTGCCGGGGTCGGTCTGGAAGTTCTGGCCGACTTCCATAACCACATGGTATTGGTTGAGCTGGGTGAAGATGGTGGAGACCTGCCGCTGGCCGAAGGCGTCGTAGAGGGTCTTGTCGATGTCGGCCATGGCGATGCCAAGGCGGGCGGCGGTGTCGCGGTCGATGACCAGGGTGGCGCCCAGGCCCTGGTCCTGCAGGTCGCTGGCCACGTCGGTGACGACCTTCTCGCGGCTCAGCTCATCGACCATCTTGCGGGTGTAAGTGGCGAGCTCTGCCTGGTTGGGATCTTCGAGCGAGTATTGAAACTCGGTGCGGCTGACGCGGTCTTCGACGGTCAGGTCTTGCAACGGCTGCAGGAAGAGCTGAATGCCCTCGACCGAGGCCAGGCGCGGCCCCATGCGGCGGATCACTTCGGTGGCGGAGATTTTGCGGTCTTCCAGGGGCTTCAGGTTGATCTGGATACGCCCCGAGTTGAGCGTGGTGTTGGTTCCGTCAACGCCGATGAATGAGGAAATGTTGTCGACGGCCGGGTCCTGAAGCAGGATGTCCACGAGCTTTTGCTGGCGCTCGGCCATGCTTGTGAAGCTGACAGTTTGCGGGGCCTCGCTGATGCCGAGGATGACGCCGGTGTCCTGCACCGGGAAGAAGCCTTTGGGAATGACGATGAACAGAAGCACGGTGGCGACGAAGGTGGAGATGGTGACCAGAAGCGTGGTGAAGCGGTAGCGCAGGACCACCCGAAGGCCACGGCCGTATGCGGCAATGATGGCGTTGAAGACATTCTCCGACCAGTGGTAGAAGCGGGTTTCGCGCGCCGTCGCCTTGTCCTGGAGGATGCGCGAACACATCATTGGCGTCAGCGTGAGGGAGACGAAGGCGGAGACCAGGATGGTGACGGCGAGGGTGATGGCGAACTCGCGGAAGAGGCGGCCGACCACGTCGCTCATGAACAAGAGCGGGATCAGCACGGCGATCAGAGAGACCGTCAGCGACATGATGGTGAAGCCGATTTGTTCCGAGCCCTTGAGCGCGGCGCGCATGGGGCTCATGCCCTCTTCAAGGAAGCGGGAGATGTTCTCGATCATGACGATGGCGTCGTCCACGACGAAGCCGGTGGAGATGGTGAGCGCCATCAGCGTGAGGTTATTGAGCGAGTAGCCGAGCAGGTACATGACGCCGAAAGTGCCGACGATGGACAGGGGAACGGCGACCGAAGGGATGACAGTGGCGGCCAGGTTGCGCAGAAACAGGAAGATGACCATGACCACCAGGGCGACAGTGAGCATGAGCTCGTATTCGACGTCGCGGACCGAGGCGCGGATGGTGACGGTGCGGTCAGTGAGGACCTTGACCTTGACGGCGGCCGGCAGGCTCGACTGCAACGTGGGCAGGAGCTTTTTGATGCGGTCGACGACGGCGATGATGTTGGCGCCGGGCTGGCGCTGGATGTTGACGATGACAGCGGGCTGGCGGTCCATCCACGCGGCCTGCTGGGAGTTCTCGGCGGCGTCGACGATGGTGGCCACGTCGGAGGCGCGGACGGCTGCGCCGTTGCGATAGGCCACGATGACGGGGCGGTAGTCGGAGCTGGAAAGGAGCTGGTCGTTGGCGTCGATGGTGAAGGACTGACGCGCGCCGTTGAGGGTGCCCTTGGCCTGGTCGACGTTGGCCGCGGCGACGGCGGCGCGCAGGTCTTCGAGCGAGAGGTTGTATGCGGCCAACTGGGCGGGGTTGGCCTGGATGCGGACGGAGGGCTTTTGGCCGCCGGCTATCGAGACCAGGCCGACGCCGGTGACCTGGGAGACCTTCTGGGCGAGGTTGGTGTCGGCGGCGTCTTCAATCTTGTCGAGGGGGAGCGAGTCGGAGGTGAGGGCGAGGGTGAGAATGGGGGCGTCGGCGGGGTTGACTTTGCTGTAGATGGGGGGATTGGGCAGGTCGGGGGGCAGAAAACTGTTGGCCGCGTTGATGGCGGCCTGGACTTCCTGCTCGGCCACGTCGATGTTTTCGTCCAGATTGAATTCGAGGGTGATGACGGAGCCGCCGCCGCTGCTGACCGAGGTCATCTGCTTGAGGCCGGGCATCTGGCCGAACTGGCGCTCGAGGGGGGCGGTGATCGAGGAGGCCATCACCTCCGGTCCGCCGCCGGGGTAGAAGGTGAGCACCTGGATGATGGGGTAGTCGACTTCAGGCAGCGCGGAGACAGGGAGCTGGCGGAAGCCGATGATGCCCGTGAGCAGGATGGCCACCATCAGCAGCGAGGTGGCTACCGGGCGGAGAATGAAGGGGCGGGAGGGGCTGAGGCTCACGGCTTGTTCCCGGTTGGAGTGGCTTGACCGCCGGAAGTTTGGGCCGGGGCGACGGCGGGGGCGGCGGACCGGGCGGGTTTCTGGCCGGCGGCGGTGGCCAGGACGGCCTGGCCGGCGCGAAGGCGGTCGGCGCCGTCGATGACGACGTTCTGGCCGGGCTTTAGACCGCTGTCGAGGATGGTGACCGGACCTTCGGTCAGCGCGACCTTGACGGGCTGCACGCGGGCGGTTCCGGACCCGTCCTGGGCGCCAGTGGAACCGACGGAGTCGATGACCCAGACGAAAGTGCCCTGTATTCCTGACTGGATGGCGGCGGAGGGGACGACCAGGGCGCTGGGACGTTCTTCGAGGACCAGGTGGATGTTGACGAACTGGTTGGGGAACAGCGATTGGTCGCGGTTGTCAAAGACCGCTTTGAGCTTTTCTGTGCCGGTGGTGGTGTCGATCTGGTTGTCGCCGGTGAGCAAAGTGCCGCTGGCCAGCTTGACCTGGTCGCCGCGGTCGTAGGCATCGACGAGGAGACGCCTGTCGGCGGCCAGCTTGCGCATCACCTGGGGCAGATCGTTCTCGGGCAGTGTGAAGTAGACGGCGATGGGTTGGAACTGGTTGATAATGACCAGGTTGGTGGTGTTGGCGGTGATGATGTTGCCGGGATCGACCAGGCGCAGGCCGATGCGGCCGTTGATGGGCGACTGGATGGAGCACCAGTCCAGTTGCAGTTGGGCAGTCTCGATGGCGGCCTTGTCGGCGGCGATGGCGCCCTGGTACTGGCCCTGGGAGGCTTCGTCGGCGTCGAGAGTCTCTTTGGAAGTGACGCCGGCGTCGAAGAGAGCCTTGTAGCGGGCATACTCGGCCTGGGCGTTCTTGAGCAGGGCTTCGTCGTGAACCAGGTTGCCCCTGGCTTGGTCAAGGGCGGCCTGGTAGGGCCTGGGATCGATTTTCAGGATGGTTTGGCCCTCAAGAACCTGCTGTCCTTCGGTGAATTTGACCGGCAGCAGCTCGCCGCTGACGCGGGCCTTGACGGTGACGCTCATGTAGGGGGTGACGGTGCCCAGGGCGGCGAGAAAAATGGGCATGGGCTTCTGTTCTGCGGCGGCCACCTGGACGGGAATGGGCTGGCTGGCCAGGGCAGCCGCCTGGGTGGCGCTGATCTGCGCGCTCAACTGCTGGTTCCTGTGGATGCGCCAGACAATGAGGCCGAGCCCGGCAACCAGCACAAGATAAACCAGAATGCGGACCCAGAAGCCCGTGCGGGCCGGGGGCTGCTGGGGCGGGTCAAATGGATTCGGCGCGGGCAAGTTCGATTGCGGAAGGCCTTCAGCAGACATGGTTTCAGTTCCCGTCGTGTTCCTTTGTGCGAGTGCAGGGAGACAAGCACACCGAGAGAGGGCCGAGGACGGCCGGATTATGGGCGCACTCTTCTAGTATTACGGACGGAATTCTGTGGGGGGAAGTTTCGCGGGACCGGATGCGGATTTGAAGGGGTGGGAGAGGAATTCAACATGGACTGCGCCGGGCATGGAGGAGTGAGGCGGGACCCGCGGCCGGCTTGAACGGGATTCGTCTGGGTTGGGCCGCGATGCTCGGCGGATGCGGCAGAGAAAGGCTGTGCCTGGGGAGAGAATCCGGCGCAATGGTCGTAGATGCCGGATGGCGGTATGGAAGGCCCCTGGGGAGCATCCCTGGCGCGGGTTTGAGCGTCAAATGAAAGGTCAAGAGACCCTATTTCGTTTGACCCAACGCCCCACTCGTAGAACTTCGTCTACCATTATAGTTTCAACTGCATGTTGGGCCGGTCCCTGGCTGTGCTTGGCGCGGAGTTCCGGAACCTGTTGAGCCGGTGAAGACCGAACCAGGGTTCTCGCAGATCCGTTGACCTGCCGGCGAGGAGCGGGCAAACCTGCTCAGGAGCGAGTACAAGTCTTATGTGGATTGTCCGGCTTGCGCTGCGGCGGCCTTATACCTTCGCCGTCTTTGCGCTTTTGATTCTGATTCTCGGCGTCTTCAGCATTCTCCAGATGCCGACGGACATCTTTCCCAACATCGATATTCCCGTGGTGACGGTGGTGTGGAACTACTCCGGCCTTTCGGCGCAGGAGATGTCCACCCGCATCGTCTTCAATGTCGAGCGGGGCATGACCACTTCGGTCAATGACATCGAGCACATCGAGTCGCAGTCGCTCGCCGGCGTGGCCATCATCAAGGTCTTCTTCCAGCCGCACGTGAACATAGGCAGCGCGGTGGCGCAGGTAACGGCGATCAACCAAGTCATGCTGCGTGCATTGCCGCCGGGGGCGACGCCGCCGTTCATCATCCAGTACAACGCATCCAGTGTGCCCGTGCTTCAGTTGGGACTGAGCGGGCAGGGACTGAACGAACAGCAGTTGAATGATCTTGGGCAGAACACGATTCGCACCCAACTGGCGACGATCGAAGGCGCGCAGACGCCGTTTCCCTACGGCGGCAAGCAGCGCCAGATCCAGGTGGACCTGGACCTGCATGCGCTGCAGGCCAGGGGGCTTGCGCCGGTGGACGTGGTCAACGCCATCTCCGCGCAGAACCTGATCGTGCCCTCGGGGACCATGAAGATCGACCGCTTCGAATACGCGATCGAAACCAACTCCGCGCCTTCGGTCGTGAACGACCTGAACAATCTGCCCGTCAAGGCGGTGAACGGAGCGGTCATTTATATCCGCGACGTGGCCCATGTGCGCGACGGCAATCCGCCCCAGACCAACATTGTGCGCGTGGACGGCAGCCGCGCCATTCTCATGAACATCTTGAAGACCGGCTCGGCGTCCACGCTGGACATCATCAAGGGCGTGCAGGACGTGCTCCAGAACATCAAGGGCCAGTTGCCGCCGCAGTTGAACATCAAACCGCTGTCGGATCAGTCGATCTTTGTGCGCGGGGCCATCGACGGCGTGGTGCGCGAGGCGATTATTGCCGCCTGCCTGACGGCCATCATGATCCTGGTGTTTCTGGGCAGTTGGCGCTCGACAATCATCATCGCGGTCTCCATTCCGCTGTCGATTCTGTGCTCGCTGACGGTGCTCTATGCGCTCGGAGAGACCATCAACATCATGACTCTGGGCGGCATGGCGCTGGCTGTGGGCATCCTGGTGGACGATGCGACGGTGGCAATCGAGAACATCAACCGCAATCTTGAGACGGGCAAGGAGTTGGAGCAATCGATCCTGGACGGCTCGGCGCAGATTGCCATCCCCGCTTTCGTTTCCACGATCGCCATCTGCATTGTGTTTGTGCCCATGTTCTTTCTGAGCGGGGTGGCGCGCTACCTGTTTGTGCCCATGGCCGAGGCGGTGGTGTTCGCCATGCTGGCCAGCTACCTGCTGAGCCGGACGCTGGTGCCGACCATGGCCAAGTACCTGCTGCACGAGCACGACGATGTGCAGGATGCGAGGAAGCGGGCCAGCCGCAATCCGCTGGTGCGGTTCCAGCGGGGCTTCGAGTCGGGCTTTGAGGGGATGCGGCGCGGCTACCTGCGCCTGCTCACGCTGTGCGTGGATTACCCGGCGGTTTTTCTGATTCTGTTTACGGTGTTTGCCCTGGGTTCCATTGGACTTCTGGCGCCGTCGCTGGGTCAGGACTTCTTCCCCTCGGTGGACTCCGGGCAGTTCAAGATTCACCTGCGCGCCGGCACCGGCACGCGCATCGAAGAGACGGCGGCGCTCTGCGACCACGTGGACGCCACCATCCGGGAGCAGATTCCGGCCAAAGAGGTGGTGTCGATTGTGGACAACATCGGGCTGCCGTACTCGGGGTTGAACCTGTCGTACTCGACCTCCGCGCCCATCGGTCCGTCCGACGCCGACATCCAGGTGCAGCTGAGCGAAAAGCACCATTCGACCGCGGACTATGTGGAGAAGCTGCGCACGGTGCTCGCTCGCCAGTATCCGGGCGTCATCTTTTACGTGCTGCCGGTAGACATCGTGACGCAGATTCTGAACTTCGGCTTGTCGGCGCCGATCGACATCCAGATTGTGGGGCCGGACCTCTACGGCAACCGGGCTCTGGCGGAGAAGATGGTGGACGAGGTTCGCTATGTGCCAGGCGCGGCGGATGCGCGCATCCAGCAGCCGTTCAACTATCCCAACATGACGGTGAATGTGGACCGCACCCGGGCGCAGTCCATTGGCCTGACGCAGAAGGATGTGGCCGGCGACCTGCTGGTGGCCTTGAGCGGCAGCTTCCAGACCACGCCCAACTTCTACCTGGACCCCCGCAGCGGGGTTTCCTACAGCGTGGCCATCCAGGCGCCGCAGTACCGGCTGGACTCGCTGGCGGCGCTGAGGAGCCTGCCGTTGACCGGGCCGGGACAGGCCGCACAGCGGGGCGGCTCCGCGGCGGCCGGTGTGCCAGGCGTTCCGGCGACGGTGGATGTGCTGGGCAATGTGTCAACCATCGAACCGGGCGCCGAGCTGGGTACCGTGAGCCACTACAACGTGCAGCCGGTGCTGGATATCTTTGCCAGCGTGGACGGCACCGACCTGGGCACGGTCACGCGGGCGATGCAGGGGATCATCAAGAAGCATGAGGGCGATCTGCCGCGCGGCTCGCACTTCATCCTGCGCGGCCAGAGCGAGACGATGAGGAAGTCCTACATCGGGCTGCTGGCGGGGCTGGCGTTTTCGATTCTGCTGGTGTACCTGCTGATCGTGGTGAACTTCCAGTCGTGGCTCGATCCCTTTCTGATCATCTCGGGACTGCCGGCGGCCCTGGCCGGAATTGTATGGTTCCTGTTCCTGACGCACACGCGGTTGAGCGTACCGGCGCTGACTGGGGCGATCATGTGCATGGGCGTTGCCACGGCCAATTCCATCCTGGTGGTCAGTTTTGCGCGGGAACAGTTGGAGATTCTGGTGGGGGACGCGCGGCGGGCGGCGTTGAACGCCGGATTTGTGAGGCTGCGGCCGGTGCTGATGACGGCGCTGGCCATGATCATCGGCATGGTGCCCATGGCGCTGGGCCTGGGCGACGGCGGCGAGCAGAACGCACCGCTGGGCCGGGCGGTGATCGGCGGACTGCTGCTGGCCACGGTGGCCACCCTGTTCTTTGTTCCCGCATTCTTTTCTGTCGTCCACGGCTGGCTGGAAGGCCGGCGCCTGGCGGCGCATGGCCTGGCGCGGGCTGGAACGATTGACGAGTTCGACGAGCTTTCGGAGTAGATTTGACGATGAGCAACGAGACCAACGCGAAGACGCAAGGGGCAGGACACGGCGGGCATGAAGACGGGACCGCGCCGGAGCAGAAGCCGATCTCCGGCGGCAAGGCGCTGGCCGCGGTGGTGCTGGTGGCGCTGGTGGCCGCGGTGCTGGCGGGCTGGGGCATCGTGAGCCGCAAGGCAGCCAACGCGGTGCTGGCGGAGCGCACCACGGAGCTGGCCGCGCCCTCGGTGATTGCCGAAACGCCCAAGCAGGGCGCGCCGGTGGATAGCTTTGTGCTGCCCGGCAACGTGACGGCCTTCACCGATTCGCCCATCTACGCGCGGACTTCGGGCTACCTTACGAAATGGTACTTCGATATGGGCGCGCGGGTGAAGAAGGGTGCTCTGCTGGCCGAGATTGCCACGCCTGAACTGGACCAGCAACTGGCGCAGGCGGAGAATGACCTGGTGACCGCGGAGGCCACGGCCAGGAACGCGCGCATGCAAGCGGATCGCTACACGGGCCTGGTGAAGACAGATGCCGTGTCGCGCCAGGACACGGACACCTTTGTGAACCAGGCGGCGGCGACGGCGGCGGCGGTCGAATCCGCGCAGGCCAACGTGCGGCGGCTCAGGGAGCTGCAGTCGTTCGAGAAGGTGTATGCGCCCTTCGATGGAGTGGTGACCGCGCGCAGCATCGACACCGGGCAGCTTATCGACGCTGGAGTGGGCAAGGAATTGTTTCACATGCAGGCCATTCAAACCCTGCGCGTGTACGCGAACCTGCCGCAGGTCTACTCGGCAAATGTGAAGCGCGGAGCCAAGATCGACCTGACCTTTGCCGAGTACGCGGGGCGGACCTTCCAAGGGACGCTGGTGCGAACCGCGGATGCGATCGACCCGGTGAGCCGAACGCTGCTGGTGGAGATCGATCTGGACAACCGGGCGGGCGAGTTGCTGCCGGGCTCGCTGGCCCAGGTTCATTTCAAGGCTCCGGCTGAGGTACCCACCTTTGTTGTGCCCGCCGCCGCGCTCATCTTCCGCAGGGGGGGCATGCAGCTGGGCGTTGTAGTGGATGGGAACAAGGCGCATCTGGTTCCCGTGCGGATTGGCGAGGACGATGGGGCCACGGTGCAGATTGTGAAGGGGCTGAATGCCGGCGACTTGGTGATCCAGGATCCGCCCGACTCGCTCATCGAGGGCGAGAAAGTGTTTGTGGAGAGCCCTGGCAACAAGACCGATGCGGGAGGCAAGTAGCCATGCCCGCGCGCAAGACGCTGAATGGACCCGTTGCTTTGAAAGGGCACGGCTTCAGCCGTGCCGCACGCAAGCCAGATCCAGCTACGCAAGCGGCTTTAGCCGCCGGGGGACAGCGTTTTGCTGAGGATGCCATCCCTCAGGGGCTAAAGCCCGGCGCTCATCTCCCGGCGGCTACGGCGCGACTAAAGTCGCGCCCTTTCAAAGCTGGCGGGTCCCCCATTCCACACAGTCTCTCAGTAGCGTGCATGACCGCCGTGTTTCTGCTGGCGGGGTGCAAGCCGGTTGGGCCTGACTACAAGCAGCCCGGCTACAGCGCGCCCCCGAATTACAAGGAAGCTGGCGCGTCGTCTGTTCAGGCGCCGCTCACGCCTCCGCCGAACCCGGCGGGTGGCGGCTGGCAGACGGCGACGCCGGCGGACGGCTTGCTCAAGGGAAAGTGGTGGGAGATCTACCAGGATCCGCAGCTGAACCAGCTGGAGGAACGGATCGCGCCCTATAACCAGGCGCTGCGGCAGGCGCTGGAGACCTATTTGGCGGCGCAGGACCAGGTGAAGTCGGCGCGGTCGGCGCTCTTTCCGACGCTTTCGGCCGGGCCCTCGGTGGCGCGCGACCACGTCTCGGCAAACGGGCCCTCGTCTTCACCGGGCAGGCCCACGGGTTACAACGACCTGGTGCTGGCCGGACAGGGGAGCTGGGAGCCGGACTTCTGGGGGCGCATCCGGCGGACGGTGGAGGCGGCGCACGACAATGCGCAGGCCGACGCGGCAGACATGGCCAGCGTGAACCTGAGCTTGCAGGCAGCCCTGGCCGCGGATTACTTCCAACTGCGCGGGCTGGACGCCGAAGCCAAGCTGCTGAAGGCCACAATTGCGGACCTGGAGAGCCAGCTCGACCTGACCGAGCGGCGGCTCAAGGGCGGGGTGGCCACCGAGGCCGATGTGGCCCAGGCCAGGACGCAACTGGAAACCGTGCGCGCGCAACTGGTGGATGTGGGCGTGGCGCGGGCGCAGTATGAGCACGCAGTGGGCACCATCGCCTACTACAAGTTGCCCGACTTCAGCATTCGGTTTTCTCCGCTCGACTTGCAACTGCCGAAGATTCCGCTCGGCGTGCCTTCGCAACTGCTGGAGCGGCGGCCGGACATTGCGGCTGCGGAGCGGCGCACGGCCGCGGCCAACGCCCAGATCGGCATCGCGGTGAGCGCCTTCTACCCGACGATTACGCTGGGAGGCGCAGGCGGGTTTGAGAGCACGCACGGCGGAACCTGGATTCAGGGGCCGAGCGCGCTGTGGTCGCTGGGGGCGCAGGCGGCGGAATTGCTGTTCGACGCGGGCCAGCGGCACGCGCTTACCGACCAGGCCAAACACGCCTACGAGGCGCAGGTTTCATCCTACAAAGGCGTGATCTTTCTGGCCTTCGAGGATGTGGAGGACCAGCTCTCCGGGTTGCGGATTCTGGAGCAGGAATCGGCCGCGGAGCAGAAGGCTGTGGAGTCGGCGCAACACTCGTATGAGATCTCCAGTCAGCGCTACAAAGGCGGCGTGACCGGCTATCTTGAGGTACTGACGGCGGAGGCGACGCTGATCCAGAATCAGCGCACGGCGATCGATTTAGAGACGAGGCAGATTGTCTTGAGCGTCGGACTTGTGCGGTCGCTCGGCGGCGGGTGGGATGCTTCGCAGTTGCCGAAGTGACAGAGAAAATGGAACTGGGAACAGGAACAAAGGAAGGGACACGGGACGACTATAACAAATCCCGAAACTGTTCCAGGCTCATTCCAGCATCTCGGACGATGCCGCCCATGGTGAATGCATTGATTGGATTGTGGCGTGGAATCGTCAGGATTCGCGTCCCGTCCGTCATGACGATGTGCGCCCCCTGGCGAAGAACTCGAAAGCCTGCTTTTTCCAAGGCGGCGACGGCTCGAAGATGGTTGAT
>JARLGE010000335.1 GCA_031296215.1 Occallatibacter sp. | reverse complement strand
GTACCCCACCCCCCTCCCCTTTTGTTGAAAACAGGACACTTAGTCGAAAACCCCTCGCATTTGCGAAGAAAACAAAGCAGTTATGAAATGCCTAGACGGCCAATCCGGAGAAGCCTCCAGAAAAAATAAAGGACTTACGGGCACCGAGACGTCAGCGTGAGTAGGGTCCGTCCCCGGTGAAATCGACGGGAAAGCCGGTCAGACCGCCCTGGTCGTGGGAACGGGCCCTACAGCGAAACCAGAGTAACTGTATCCCGAAACAGCAGCGTTCGAGTCGACGCGACCATAAGGAGCGGCGACCCCACGCTGAAATCACCAGGGCACACCAACTCTGGTTTCGCTTTAAAAGCGGACCCGTAATCCCAGCTGAACCTGCCGCTCCCGGTAAAAGTTGGTCGCGTTGATGTTCAGCGGCTGGCCGAAGGCCGAGCGCGGGGCCAGGCCGGGTATGGGCGGCTCAAGGGTGAAGGAGTTGAGAAAGTTCAAGCTCGGCGGGGAGCTGGCAGTGCCGGACGAAAGGTAGTAGCCGGCGGTCTCCATCTCCGTCACGTTCTGGTGGTTGAACAGGTTGAAGCTTTCGGCAAGCAGTTCCACCTCGCGCATCTTGCCCAGGTCGAACTTCTTGCCCACGCGCAGGTCGGCCTTCCAGGTGGCCGGATAGCGGAAGGTGTTGCGGCCCATGTTGTAGGCTTTGTTGTCGCTGCCCAGGCCGTAGACGCGGCTGTCGCCGCCGGAGCCGTTCATGCCCGGCGCCAGCCCCACAATCGCGTCGCCGGCGATCGCATTCAGCCCCGCGTACTGTGTCGCGCAGGAGGTTTCGCCTGTCGTCACGATGCACTCCGGCAGCGAGCCCGTCACGTGCATGGTGTAGGGCAGCCCGCTGCGGAATTGCCCAATGCCGGAGACCAGCCAGCCGTTGGCCAGCCAGCCAACCCTGCCTGGCAGCTTCCACGGCGCTTCCATCACCGCCATCACCGCGGCCGAGTGGCGCACGTCCAGGTTGCTGGTCCCGCGCTCCAGGTTGAAGTCGGCCGGGTCCAGCACGTCGCTGCCGGCCACGGCCAGGCTCTCGTTGGGGTTCCAGTCCCCGGCGTGGGCGTACGTATAGTGCGCGTGCAGGCTCAGCCCGCGGCGGCCATAGCGAACCACCTTCAGCATGGCCGCTTCATAGGTCGAGTTAGCCCGGCTCATGATCTGCGCAATCTGCTGGTAATTCGGGTTCAGCCGCCCCGTATACCCGGTCGGCGAGGTTGCCGACGGCCACGACGCGTAGAACGGTACCGTAATCTTCGGGCTTTTGATGGGCCCCGTTCCGGTGCAGGTAACCACCGAGCCATGAAAGGTCGCCGGGCAGTTCACCACATCGTACGTAATGGTCCCCGCGTCCGCGGGTTGGGTGTCGATATTGGTATCGATGGAGACAGGCAGCCGCCGCCCCAGGCTCATCATCCCGGCCGCGGTCACCACCACGTGGCCGGGCAGTTCCTCCTCCACCGCCGCCACCGCCTGGTCGATCTCGGGATTGCGGAAGCTGGCGGCAAACTCCACCGCCCCCGGCTTCACTACGCTTCCCGGCGCGCCCTTGAGCACGTAGGGAAACGGCGGCGCGCCGCCCGCGTTCAGGTTGTCCGTCGGCCGCAGAAAGAGGAACTGGTCGCCGTTGGGGCTGCCGGTCTGGGTCAGCGCTGTCTCCAGCGTGGCGTTCTCCGTGCGCCCAAAGTACATCCCATAGCCCAGCCGCAGCACTGGCCAGTGCTTTTCCAGGCTGCCCAGCGCCAGGCTCAAGCGCGGACCCCAGTTGCTGCCCGAGTTGGGAGCCTTGCCGGCCTGCGGCAGATCGGTGTTCGCCAGGGCCGCAAGCGGCGGCGGCATCTGCTCCAACTCCCAGCGCAGCCCGCCGCTCACCGCCAGCAGCTTGGCCGGCTGCCACTGCACGGTGCTGAATCCAGCCCAGTCGTTGGTGCTCAGGTTCCAGTTGTTCGGTCCGATCGTCTGCGAGTAGTAGGAGTAGCAGGGCAAATAGCCCCCGCCCTCCAATTGGCCTGTCGAGTCCCGCCAAGCCTTGCCTGTTTGATCGCAATTATGCCAACTGTTGCCGGTGATCCCTGGATCGAGCGCCGCAATGCCATACTGGGCAAACACCAGCGCGTCGGAAGCAAAGTTCTCCACGCTGGCGTAGTGGTAGCTGCCCGTCTGGTTGCGCAGCAGGCTAGTCGCGTCGGCGTTGTGGCTGAGTTCGAATCCGCTCTTGACCAGCAGGTTGCCGCGCACCCAGTCCACCATCTCCCTGCCCTGGGTCACCTGCTCCTCAGGATAGTTGCCCGTCCCGAACCGCGAAGGATTGCCGATGGTGAAGCCGTAGCGCGAGTCCACCGCGATCTGCGGAAGCTGGCCCCACGCATTGACGCTGAGAAATGTCTGCTCATAGGCCGAAGGCGTCTCCGCGTGCGCGGCCAGGGTGGTGCGCCCCGCCGAGCCCTGAAAGACGGCCAGCAGATTGGGCGTCACAAACGCCTCCCAGCGCGCCAGCACCAGCTCCTCGCTGGCCACGCTCGACCCAAAGCTGTTGCTCCCGTATGCCTCCGAGACCCTCGTCAGCCCGCCGCCGGGCGAGTTCCAGTGCGCGCCGATCTCTTCCAAGGTGAAGCGGTGGCGTTCGGACGCCTGCCAATCGACGCGACCGAATCCGACCCACTGCGCCGCCCGGCGCGGAGCCGGTCCCAGCAGCCCGTCCAAGGTTGTGAGCATCTGCGAGTACTTCCCCACCACCGTGTCCATGGGGCAACTGCTTGGCTCCCCCGGCGGCCCGGGTACGGTCAGCCCCAGCCGCGCGCACAGCACCAGCAGTTGGTCGTTCGAGGGCTGGGCAAA
Organism: Occallatibacter sp.; assembly: GCA_031296215.1. Taxonomy (GTDB): domain Bacteria; phylum Acidobacteriota; class Terriglobia; order Terriglobales; family Acidobacteriaceae; genus Telmatobacter. The sequence goes on along the minus strand of JARLGE010000335.1, from coordinate 5,596 downwards.
GAACTCGGCCGGGTTCTTCACCGTGGCCAGCCCCGGATCGTTGCGTTGGTAGCTGTCCAGCGCGCCAAACCAGAACAGCTTGCGGCGCTTGATCTGGCTGCCCACGCCAACCCCCCACACCGTCTCCCGGTCCGAAGGCGTGTAGGGCACGGCCGTAAACACGGGTGGAGCGGTCAGCGTGGCCGGCGTGGTCTGCTTTACCCACTGGGTAAACGGGTTCTGCGCCCCCCAGGCATTCTCCCGGTCGAAGAGAAACCCCTGGCCGTGAAGCCCGTTGGTGCCGCGCGCGGTATCCACGTTCAGCTGGCCGCCGGCCGTGCGCGAGCCTTCCGCTTCGGCATTTCCGGCAGCCGTCTGCACCTCGCGGATGGCCGCCTCCGCCACTGGCGCGCCGTGCCCGCCGGCCCATGCCTGCCCCATCCCGCTCTGCCCGCTGCCGCCCCCCCCATTCGACCCAGGCCCCTGCGACTCCGCCCCCGAGCTGCCCTGCCCGCCAAAGGCCACCCGGGTGCTCACGCCGTCGATCGTGGTCTCCACCGGCTCCTGCCCGGCTCCGCGCAGCGACGTCTGCGCCGTGCCCCCCGCAGCCGTCGAGGCCGTCGGCGTATCCAGCACAAAGTCCTGCCAGCGCCTGCCAGCGGCTGGCAGCGCCTGGATCTCCACCCCCGAAACCGCGGTCGTCACCGCCGCCGTTGCGGGATCGGGTTGCCAAGCGGCCGGCTGGACGCCCCCAGGCGCAAACTGGACCCCCTGAAGCGCCGCCCCCATGGCAGAGGCCGCCGCCGCGCTCACCGCCAGCCCGTCGCCGGCAGGCGGTACAGTCACAGATGCGCCTGCCGCGGCGGCCAGGTTGGCGGTTCCCGTCCCCGCGCGCCCGCTCAGGCTCAGCGTGAGCAACGGCTCTGCCGCCAGAGCGGCAACCAACACTGTTGCCGCGGTTGCCGGCTTGGGCGGCGTCGGTACAGGCAGGGCACGCCCGCCCAGCGCCAACCCTGGTGGCGTCTCCAGAGCCAGGGTCCAGGCCATCAGCTCCGCCACTGTTGCCGGCTTCTCCCTTGCCTGCTCCTCGGCTCTCCGGCGTACCTGCGCCAATTCCTGCAAAGGAGTGAGCGCCTGTGGCGTATTCTCCAACCCGGTCAACGGTGGATTCGGCGAAGATACCGGCAAGCCGGGGACACCCTTTGCCGGTCGGCTTTGCACCACAGCCGGGGTGCCCCCCCAGGGAGCCGCGGACCGGCTCACCGGTGCGGCAGGCGGTGCCGGCTCATGCGCCGCCACCTCGACCGGCTGCGCACCGGCCGGCTCGAAGTCCATGGCCGCCTGCACCCGCGCCTCGTGCCCGCCGGATACGTAGATGCCCTCCAGCCGTCCATGGCCAAGCTGGGGACTCTCCGCGTCCAGCGTGTATTCGCCCGCATCGAGCCCGCCAAACCGGTAGCTCCCGTTCTTGGCCGTGACGGTCCGCGTCTCCGCGCCGGTCACCGCATTGCGAACCACCACCGTCGCCCCCGCCAGCGGCGCCGAGTGCAGATCCGTCAGCCGGCCGGCAATCGATCCAGTCTCCCCAACTGCTCCAAGGGTCACCGTTCTTTGATTTGGTCTGGCGTTCGCCTCCGGCGTCGAGCTCTGCGCCCGAACCCCCGCGCCCGCGCCGGTGAGCAGCACGGCCAGCAAGACCGGCCTGATCCAACTTCGCCCTGCCCCTGCCCAAGCCATCAAAAACCCGCTCGTGGCAGATCCCGGGAACAAGCCCTGCACATGCACTTCCCGGCCCGCTCTCGGCGGCAGGTCCGGATGGGGCGCGGTCGCTCAGCCGTGAAGGACTCCCAAATCCGGCGAGGCAACGTTTCCCAAAAAATGAAGTTGCCAACGATTCTAAGCCCGATTCGGTAAACTGAGAAGACGGCATCGCAAAGTCAAGGCCGCTCGTACCTCCACGGTCAGACTGACCCCTGGCCCCTGACCCCTGATCCCTGGTTCTCCATGTTCATCGATGAAGCAAGAATTCGCGTCAAGGCCGGCGACGGCGGCAACGGCTGCATGGCCTTCCGGCGCGAGAAATTCGTGCCCCGCGGCGGTCCCTCCGGCGGCGACGGCGGACGCGGCGGCGACGTTGTCATGGTCAGCTCACAGCGCCACAACACCCTCATCCATTTCCGCTACAACCCAGAGCACAAGGGCCAGCGCGGCGAGCACGGCCTGGGCTCCAACTGCACCGGCCTCGACGGCAACTCCGTCGTTCTGCAGGTCCCCGTCGGCACCTCCCTCTACGACCAGGACACCGGCGAGCTCATCCACGACTTCGAATCCCCCGACGAGCGTGTCGTCATCGCCAAGGGAGGACGCGGCGGGCGCGGCAACCAGCACTTCGCCACCAGCACCCACCAGGCCCCCCGCGAGCACGAGCTGGGCCGCGCCGGCGAAGAGCGCAACTACCGCCTGGTCCTCAAGCTGCTGGCCGACGTAGGACTGGTCGGCTATCCCAACGCCGGCAAGTCCACGCTCATCTCCCGCATCTCCGCCGCCAAGCCCAAGATCGCCGATTATCCCTTCACCACCCTCGAGCCGAACCTCGGCGTAGTCACCGTGGGCGAAGAGCCCGACCAGGAGTCCTACGTCGTCGCCGACATGCCCGGCCTCATCGAAGGCGCGCACCTCGGCTCCGGCCTCGGCACTCAGTTCCTGCGCCACATCGAGCGCACCCGCCTTCTGCTTCACCTCGTCGATGTCTCCGACGCCTCCGGCCGCCCCGACCCCGTCGAAGACTTCAAAGTCATCAACAAGGAGCTGGCCAGCTTCTCCATCACCACCCCCGAGCAGCCCATGGACGACAATCCCGGCCCAAGGATCGAATTCCCGCTGGCAAACAAGACCATGATTGTCTGCGCAACCAAGATCGACTCCGCGAACCCCGACAAGCTGAAGAAGCTCACCGCCCACGTCAAGCGCAAGAAGCTGGAATTCCACGCCATCTCCGCCGTCACCGGCCAGGGCATCGAAGAGTTGAAGTGGTCGCTCGCCCGCCAGTTGCGGACATAAAGAACCGCCGTGAACTCCAGACCGCGAATCCCGACCGCCAGCCATCCATCTGCTTTCCGGCCTGAGAGCGCAAGGCTGACGCCCAACCCTCCCGCCGTCTCACGTTGTCATCTCGACCGCCGATAAACGGTAGAGGTGGATGCGCATGGCGGCGTCAGCGATAACAATCAACAACTCTGCGAATACCCAGCCTGAAGCCGCGAGCGAACCGCGCGCCGTGGTGCGCCGGCCCATTCTCGATCTCCGCGGCCGCGATCATGCCTTTCGCCTGCTGTTTCGCCCTGACCCTGAGCAAGCTGCGGAGGCCTCACCCTCCAGCCGCGCCCTGCTCGAGACCGCCGCGGCCTTTGGCCTGGCCAAGCCAAGCGAGTTCAAGAATCTGACCGGCCGCCTGATGGCCTTTGTGAACTGCGCCCCTTTTGTCGACCTTACCCCCGGCGCGCTGACCGAGCAGCTTGCCCATGCGCTGCCGCCCACGCTGACAGTTCTTGAGTTCGCCGCGCGCCCCCAGCCCTCACCCGAGCTGCTCGAGGAATGCCGCAAACTCAAAGCCCTGGGCTTCCGCCTGGCCTGGAGTGACTTCACGCCCCAGCCCGAGTCCGAGCCGCTCCTCGAGCTGGCCGACTACATCGCGGTCGATTCTCGCGCGACCACCCCGGCCGAACGCCGTAAGCTGCGCGGTCGCTTGCAGGGCAAGCCGGCCCTACTGCTGGCCACCGGGGTCGACACGCATGCCGAGCACAAGCTGGCGCGCGAAGAGGGATTCACTCTCTTCGAGGGCTACTACTTCTTGGAGCCCATCGCGGCTAGGAACCGCAGGCCCCCCGCCAACCAGATGCTGCGGCTGGAGATTCTGCAGGCTCTCCAGCGGCGTCCCATGGACCTGCCCAAGGTCAGCGGGCTGGTCAAGCGGGACAGCCCGCTCGCCTACCAGCTCTTGCGCCTGGTCAACTCGCCGCTGTGGGCCGTGCGGCAGCGCGTCGAGTCCATCCAGACCGCGCTCATCGCCGTCGGCGAAGACGCCTTCCGCCGCATCGCCACCATGGCCATCGCCGCCCAGTTCAACGGCGATCAGCCGCCGGAGTTGCTGTGCATGGCGATGGTACGCGGCCGCTTCTGCGAAGTCGCCGGCCTCGCCCGCAACCTCGACCCCTTCGGCCAATACCTCCTCGGCCTGCTCAGCCTGTTGCCCGCCATGCAGGGCCAGCCCATGACCGAACTCGCTCCCTCGATGCCGCTCAGCGATGAGATTCGCGCCGCACTGCTGGGTACGCAGAACCCCGAGCGCGCGCTGCTGGGCTGGATTGAGAGCCACGAGCGTGCCGACTGGCCCGCCTGCGACGCCGCCGCCCAGGCCGCCAGCCTCAACCAGAACCAGTTGGCCAAGCTCTACGTTGAATCCGTAGCCTGGGCCGAGGCCGCCCTCCATTCTGCCGGATAGCCCGCGGCCGGCCTGGAACCTGCCTGCCAGATGAGTCCAAATGGATAATTTCAATCATAACGACTATAATTCTAGTTGAAATAGGAGCCGAGCCCCATGACCTGGCAGCTTCAACAAGCAAAAACCCACCTCAGCGAGGTGATCGAGCATGCCCACACCCAGGGACCGCAGGTCATCACACGCCACGGCGCTGAACGGGCTGTCGTTCTGTCCATCGACGACTACCGCGCCCTTGTGGCTCACAAGCCCAACTTTTTCGAATATCTCCTCGGGGGGCCAAAGGTAGACGACTTCGAGATCGAGTACAGCCGCGACACGGGCAGGGAGATTGAGTTGTGAGCGGACAGGTGCGCTACCTTCTCGACACCAACTTTGTCAGCGAAACTCGCAAGCTGAGACCCGACCCCGGTGTCATTGCTTTCTTCAAATCAAACGACCCCAATTCCGCGTTTATCAGTGTTCTCACCCTGGGCGAATTGCGCAAGGGCGTCGCCGCCAAGAAACTCAGAGATCCCGATCCCAACGCAACGGTGCGGCTGGCTGTGTGGGTGGATGGCCTTGAGCTGAGCTTTGCCGACCGGATTCTGGGCATCGACACGGCAACCGCCAGGCTGTGGGGAGATTGGTCCGGCGAGCGGCCTCGGCCTGTCGTCGATACATTGCTGGCAGCGACTGCCGTGCTGCACGATCTGACGCTGGTTACGCGGAACGTTCGCGACGTACGGGGGATTCCTGTGAAGCTGCTCGATCCGTGGACGGGTTCGTAGTTGCAGGGTCGCTGGTCCCGCATTCAGAGGGATTTGGTGGTGTCCCACCCTCTTGCCAAGTGCACGAAGGGACGGGGCACCCTGGAGAAGATGGCATATGTATCTCAATTCATATACAATGTCTTTATAGGTGACCCATGCCGATTGCAACTGCCATGATTCATGTCCGCATCGATCAGGATCTGAAGTCGAAGGCATCTAAGACGTTGGATGCCATGGGGCTGAGCCTTTCCGAGGGTGTGCGCGTGTTTCTAACGCGGGTGGCGACAGACCAGGCCTTCCCCTTTGAGCTTCGCGTTCCCAACGCCCAGACCGTCGCGGCCATGGAAGCGGGCGATCGGGGCGAGGT
>JARLGE010000334.1 GCA_031296215.1 Occallatibacter sp. | reverse complement strand
GTGGCGAGCAGCACAATCTGCTGGCCCGCGTTGAGATGCAGCCCGCCGGCCTGGGCGGCGAACAGCGCGGCCATCGACAGATAGATGCTGGAGCCGGTCATGTTGAAGCTGTAGCCGGTGGGGATGACGAAAGAGACCATCCAGCGGGGAACGCCAAACTCTTCCATGCGCTCCATGGCCAGCGGCAGGGCGGCTTCGGACGACGTGGTGGCAAAGCCCAGTGCGGCGGGCTCGGCGACGGCGGCGGCAAAACGGCCGATGGGGATGCGCGCGAAGAACAGAATAAGCGCAAACATTACCAGGAAGATTCCCAGCGCGGCGTAGCAGGTGACGAGCAGTTTGCCGAGCGGCAGCAGCGTGGCCAGGCCCATCGAACCCACGGTGTAAGCCAGCGCGGCTCCGGCGGCGATGGGCGCGACGACCATGATGATGCGGGTGAGGCGGAACATGGTTTCGGTGAGCGACTGAAGCACGCTGACCAGGGGCGCGCGCTTTTGTTCGGGCAGCGTGGCAAGGGCGGCGCCGAAGAGCAGGGCGAAAACGGCAACCTGGAGAATCTGGTTTTGGGCGACGGCCTGGGCGATGTTCTCCGGAAAGATGTTGAGCAGAATCTGCTGCCAGCCCTGCGGAGGTGCGGTGGGCGCGACGGCCTGGACCGCGGCGGGGAGGGTGACGCCCGCGCCGGCCTGGGTGAGGTCGATCGAAACCGCGCCGAGGATGAGACCGAAGGTGGTCACAACCTCGAAGAAGACGATCGCCTTGAGCGCCACGCGGCCCACTCCGCGCAGCTCGTTGTGGCCGGCAATGCCGGTGACGATGCCGCCGAAGATGAGCGGCGCAACGATCATCCGAATGAGCCGGAGGAAGATTTCTCCCAGGAAGTGGGTCTGGCTGGCGAAGTGCGGCGCGTCCACGCCCAATTCCGCGCCTGCCAGCATGGCGAGGAAGGTCCAGACCAGCAGAGAGCGGCGGCGCAGGGCGATGGGGATGAGCATCGCAATCGCCGCGCAGCGAAGGGCCAGGCCGAGCAGCGTAGGCGCGTGCAGCAACCCGGCGGCGAGGCCCGCGGCAAAGAGGACAGCGGCGGCGAAGGCCAGGGCGGTGGGGAGACGGCGGGCGGATTGCGGTGGAGTGGGCGGGGCGATCTGGGTCATGCGTGGGCCTTGAGGGTGCGAGGACTCCATTATGCTATGGCCATGCCTACGATTGCTTTTCTCGAGTGCTCGCGCTGCCACCTGCACCTGGACGCGGCGACGCCGCAGACGGTTTGTACGGCCTGCGCGGGGCCGCTTTATGTTCGTTACGATCTCTCCGGCGCGGCGGGCGTCGCGCAGCGCGATCTGGTGGGCAAAAGCGCGCACGACGCCCGCTGGAGCGGGATGTGGCGATACAGCCAGGTGCTCCCCGCGGCCGAGCCGGTGACGCTGGGCGAGGGGTGGACGCCGATGCTGCGCAGTCGACGCAACCCGAACGTCTGGCTCAAAGAAGAGGGCGCGAACCCGACCGGGACCTTCAAGGCGCGGGGGCTGGCGCTGGCCGTAACCATGGCGCGGCATTACGGAATCAAAAAGCTGGCCGCGCCCTCGGCGGGCAATGCGGGCGGGGCTCTTGCGGCCTATGCGGCGGCGGCGGGGATCGAGGCGCACATCTTTATGCCCAAGGACGTGCCGCTGGCCAACCAGGTGGAGTGCCACGCTTACGGCGCTCATTTAACCCTTGTCGACGGGCTCATCTCCGACTGCGGGCGGATTGTCGCGGAGCGGAAACAGGCCGAGCGGTGGTTCGACATTTCGACGCTCAAGGAGCCGTTCCGCGTGGAAGGCAAGAAGACCATGGGCTACGAGCTGGTGGAGCAGTTGGGCTGGGAGTATCCCGATGCGGTCTTCTACCCCACCGGCGGCGGGGTGGGGCTGATCGGGATGGGTAAGGCATTCGAGGAGCTGGAGCAGCTGGGCTGGGTAACGGGCCGGCGGCCCAAGATGATCGCGATTCAGGCGGCGGGATGCGCCCCGGTGGTCTGCGCATTTGAGCGAGGAGAAAAAGTGAGCGCGATGTGGCAGGACGCGCACACCTTCGCCTCAGGGCTGCGCGTGCCCAAGCCCTACGGCGACTCGCTGATCCTGGAGATTGTGCGCGCTTCCGGCGGGACCGCGGTGGCCGTGACCGACGAGCAGATTTTTGCTTCGCTCAAGGACTGGGCCCGGCACGAGGGACTGCTGCTCTCGCCCGAGGGCGCAGCGGCCACGGCTGCTTACGACCACCTGCTGGCGACGGGGTTCCTGAAGCCGGAGGAGCGGGTGGTGCTGTTCAACACCGGCTCAGGCAACAAGTACACGGATGTGATCGCGGAGCGGTTGCGCAATCCATAACGGCTAAGGCCGGGGACGAGTCCCCGGCTCTCTTGTGCGCCAAGTCCGCTTGACTCGCATTCTCGCTTCGAGGTCGCCTCTATGTAGTGGAGCGGGTCAAGGCGACGGGATTCCGTCGATTCAGTTCCCGCCACAAGGCACTTGGTAGTTACCGTCACCCCATCTTTGGTGGGCTGAGTCAGCGGTCTGATGCACAGCCCCTCGGACCGTCTACGAGTGTAGGTGAGCATATGCATTCTCGTTTCTCCCTTTGGGCTGAAGGAAAAGCGAGGCTGCGTGCTCATCAATCCGCTGGAAGTTCTTCCTGTTCTCGAAAAGTTCCCTCAGATCACTGGTGTCCGGTTAGATGTCGAATAGATTCAGTTGGTTAGCGAAGCCCGGTTGGTCAGTTCTGTGGAGATAGGGCTGAAGGGCGCATGGAATCTCGGTTTTCTCGAAGATCGATACCGACAGAATCTGTAGGCAAGTGTAGAGCGAGGCGTCGAGTTTCAGTTCCTTTTTGACGATGGCAATCAGCACATAGGTGGCGACGGCACACCAGATTTGGCTTCTCACGGCGTTCTCGCTTGTGGCCAGAAAGCGCTTGATGCGCAGATGCTGCTTGATCCATTTGAAGAACAGCTCAACCTGCCAGCGGCTCTTGTAGAGCGCGGCGATGGTGAGGGCAGGCAGTATGGTGTTGTTGGTCAGAAACACCAGTGTCTTGTCTGTCTCGGGGTCGTGGAATCGAATACGGCGAAGATGATCCGGGTAGTTCTCTGCCGAGTAGAAGCTGTTGAGCATGACGCGCTGATCGCAGATGATTCCGCTGGCCCGGTCGGCGGGATGCGAATACACACGCCGCGCATCCATGTTCTCTTTGGCGCGTGTGTCGAAGAAGGCTCCGGCCTGATGCATAGCGTACAGCCGCGCGAAATCCAGATAGCCGCGGTCCATGATGTAGAAACTGCCCGCCTCGACAAGAAGAATGTCCAGCACTTTGACATCGTGCAACTTGCCATCGCTGATGTGAATGAACGCTGGAATCGCGCCGCGCAGGTCCAGCAGGGTATGTAGCTTGATAGCGGCCTTGGTGGATCGAAATGGCGCCCAGTCGAACAAACTCAGACATAGGTCGATGGTGGTGGAGTCCAGTGCATAAACACTTGCGTCGAGCCCCAGCACCGAAGGATATTCGGCGTACAACGTCCTTGCGCGGGAGATCAGCCGCATAGCCAATGCGTGGTAGATGCGCCAGTCGCGCAGGTTCAACGCATCGGAAAGTGTGGAACGTGCGGGCGGCGCGGCGATGCCCATGTGGAATAGCTTGGCATGATTGGCTTCAAGGCAGACCTCGATGTCGCGCAGCGACTCGCGCCAGGTAAGTTGTGAAAAGGCCATGATGCGAAACAGGTGTGCGCAACCGAGCGTACGCACACACGCATCGCCTTTGTGCCGTTCGATAATGCGCCCAAACGTCTTCCACGGCACGAATTCCATCACCTGCGCAAACAGTGTCTTGCCCACATTCATGCGGCACTCCCGGTCCTTGAATCCCGAAAGCATCGCAAACGAGCCACACGCAATTCAAATCGTGGACACCCCGAAATCGCTATAAACCATACATGGCAATGAGCTTGACGGAGACACGGCTAGGTTAAACCGGACAGCAGTGCAGTAATCTCTTAACCGGCAGGTGGGCAAAGAGGAGGTACGCGCATCGATTCCGTCTGAAGTCGTTCTCCTGTCATAACTCCATTGTCACAAGTTGTCTTGTGAGCGATATCAGTCGCTCCTTCGTGCAGTCGGATGATCCTGAGCAACCGCTTGCATTGTCAACCGGCGCTTTAAAGGTTTTCCCAGTGATCTCTGCAATCCCATCGCCTGCTCCGTTCTGGACCAACGATTCCGTACCTGCTC
>JARLGE010000086.1 GCA_031296215.1 Occallatibacter sp. | reverse complement strand
TTGCCCAGCCGTTCGGTGACCATGGCGAAAAAGGCGCTCAGGTCATCCTCCTCGCCCAGCGTCAGCCTGCGAAAGACCTTCATCAGCGGAAACAGCCGCGACCCGCGCACCTCGACCGCCGGAACCGCCACCACGCCGCCGGGGTACTGGGTCATCTCCCAGCTCCCGGCATAACGCCGCCGAAGCACCTCGCCCAGATAGCTGCCCCACAGCCGCACCTCGAACTCCACGTCCAGCTCCGGGCTTTCACCCACCAGCACCAGGATCTCGTCCAGCACGTCGATCGACTCAGCGCTGAAGTCCAGCTTCTGCTTGAACTCGCGCTCGGCGCAGGAGGCGGCCGCCTGGGCGTAGCCCTCCATCATGGATCCCAGATCGGGGTAGCCGGTCGACTCCAATCGATTGCGCAGTTCGCCGTGGCTTGTCATCCGGACTCCAGAGTATATCCCCGCGCCCAGACATTGTAGGATCAAAACCGAAACGCGGTCCAACCTTGTGGCAAACTGACTACAGGCCGGCAAACCGGCCTGAAGGTGTGGAACGTTCAGTGCTCAAGTCCCTCCAACTCGTCGCACTCGCCTTTCTGGCCGTCTTTGGCGCCGTCCGTGCGCAGTCCGCGGGCCGCGACATCTATCCCGATCCAGCGCGGGCCAAGACCGACCTGGCCGCCGCCCTCCGCACCGCCGCGCAGACTCACAAGCGCGTCCTGGTCGACTTTGGCGGCAACTGGTGCGGCGACTGCCAGGTGCTAGACATCTACTTCCACAACGCCCGCAACCTGCCCCTGCTCGAAGGCAACTTCCTCCTGGTGCACGTCAACGTCGGGCACTATGACGAGAACCTCGACCTCGCCAGCCAGTACCAGATCCCGCTTCAGAAGGGCGTGCCCGCACTGGCCGTGCTCAGCGACAAGGGCAAGCTCCTCCACAGCCAGCAAAGCGGCGAGTTTGCGCCCATGGGCCGCATGGACCCCTCCGCCGTGACGACGTTTCTGATGCAGTGGAAGGCGGCGAAAGCAGGCTGCTCGGCGGTGATGATCAACTGCTAGACGAACCCGCTTCCGGTTGCCGTTGCTTCACGCAATCGGCGCCAAATGCTTGGTCTTCGAGTAGGTGTATTGAATGCGGTGCGCGACGGTGATGGTCGACAGCGCCGCCAGCACCCACAGCACCGGCGCCATCACGCCCCAGTGATTGAACAGGGCGCCCAGCAGGATGAGCACGATGCGCTCCGGCCGCTCCATGAAGCCCACCTTGCACTGGCCGATCAGGGCCTCGGCGCGGGCCCGTGTGTAGCTGACCATGAGCGAGGTGACCATGACGAAGGCCACCAGCACCACGTAACGGAAGCGGTTGATGCGGCCGTAGTAGACCAGCAGGCCGAAGAACAACACCACGTCGGAGTAGCGGTCGATGACCGAGTCGAAGAAGGAGCCGAAGACCGTGACCTGGTTGTTGCGCCGGGCCACGCGGCCGTCGACCATGTCGAAGATGCCCGCCCCGAAGATGACCAGGCCAGCATAGAAGAACATGCGTCCGGAGTTGGAGGCGTTGGCGTGGCCGAAGAAAAACGCGGCCACGATGTTGATGACCAGGCCGATGAAGGTCAGCACATTGGGAGAGATGCGGGTAAGCGCCAGGCCGTGCACAATGCGATCGAGAAGCCAGCCGCAACCGCGGCCGAAAGCGCTGGTCCAGGTCATTCCAAGTGTCCTTGCTACTCGACGGCGCCGGCGGCTTCTTCCGTCAAGTCCTCGCCGGCCTCGTCGTGGATCGTAGTCAGTTTCAGAATCTCAAGTTCACGCTTGCCGTTGGGCGTAACAATGGTGGCGATGTCGCCCACCCGCTTGCCCACGATGCCGCGCCCGATCGGCGACGTGGTCGAAATCAGCCCCTTGACGACGTCAGACTCCTCGCTCGTCACCAAACGGTACTCGATCTCCTCGTCCTTGGTCGAGTCGTAAACCACCACCGTCGATCCGAACCCCGCTTTGTCGCGGGGAATGTTCGACAGGTTGACCAGCGAGAGTTCCGCCATCCGCCGCTTCAACTGGCCCAGCCGCGCATTCACAAAGGTCTGGCGCTGCTTCGCCATGTGATACTCGGCGTTTTCCGACAGGTCTCCCATGGCCACGGCCTTCTTGATCTCCGCCGGAAGCTCGTGGGAGAGCTCATGCTCAAGAATCGCGATCTCAGCGAGAAGCTGCTTCTTTATGTGCTCTGGCATCCATGGTCCGTGGCGGAGAGCGGGGCTGCTTCCTCCGCGAGAGATAGAAGAACTTGACTTCTCATTATAGGCCAGGGGACAGGGGACAGGGATCAGAGATCAGAGATCAGAGATCGTGAAATCCCAATTGTGGCGGATCAGTTGGGACCCGGAGACATGAGCTTTGCTTTGGGCCGTAGTGGCCCGACGGTTGGAGTGGAAACCTATTCACCCGCCTCTGGGCCTGGGTCGCCCGTCCCTGATCCCTGATCTCTGACTCCTGACCCCTCGTTTAAGAACGATTGCAGAATCAGCACCGCCGCCACCTGGTCCACCACCCGCCTGTGCTCCTGCCGCGCGTGGCCGGCTTCATACAGAATCTGGTGCGCCTCGCGCGTCGTCAGCCGCTCGTCCCACAAGTGAATCGGCAGCCCCGTCAGCTCCCCCAGCTCGCCCGCAAACCCCTGCGTCTTCGCCGCCTGCGAGCTCACGTCGCCCGACAAGTGCACCGGGTTGCCCACCACGATCCCCACCACCCCAAACCGCCGCGCCAGCCGCGCCAGGGAGCGCAGGTCCTCCCTCGGGCTGCGCCGCCGCTCCAGCGTCAGCACCGGCTGTGCGGTCAGCCCCAGCTCGTCCGACACAGCCACTCCGATGCGCCGGTTGCCGACGTCCAGTCCGAGATACCGCAGTTTGGTTTCCAGCATCGTCGCTCCCAGCAGCCATCCTACTGTGCCTCGCGGCGGAAGGAAATCCCCCGCCCCGGCCGACTCCCGCCCGATACAATCGAAGGGAGAGAATCTTCAAGAGGAACTCACGCGTCTTTAAGATGAGTGAAGGGTTAAAAACCACGCAATGGTAGGCCGCAAACGCAAGAGCAGAAAGAAGAAAAGGCGCTCCGGGGGGGCTCGATTCCTGCTGACTGCTTCTCTTCTCATCGCCGCAGTGGCCGGAGGCGCTGCCTGGCTCGTTCTGTCCCCCTTCGGGTCTGCCGAGGAGACCTTTGTCGAGGTACCAGCGGGCTCTTCCTCGGCCCGGATTGGCCAGAAACTGGAGGCCGCGGGCGTGGTGCGAAGCCGCTATGCCTTCGAGCTGTTGCGCCTGTGCAAGCGCGGGACGCTGCGGGCAGGCGAGTACCGCTTCGACCATCCGGCCCCGGCTACGGAGGTTTACGCGCGCATTGCACGCGGGGACGTGTTCACGAAATCGGTGACCATTCCAGAGGGAGCCAACCTGTTCGACGTAGCCTCTCGGCTGGAACAGGCCGGCCTCGGAGCGCGTAAGGACTTTCTGGACGCCGCCGCCGGCCAGACCGCGCTGGTGGCCGACCTGGACCCCGGCGCCAGGAGCCTGGAGGGCTATCTGTTTCCGGACACCTATTACCTGGCGCGCAAAGCCACCCCGGCTGAGATCTGCGCCACCATGGTGCGCCGTTTTCGCGTCGTCGCCGGGCAGTTGGGGTTGACGGGAAATGTGCACGCCGCGGTCACGCTGGCCTCGCTGGTGGAGCGGGAGACGGCAGTGGACACCGAGCGACCACTGGTGGCCAGCGTGTTTCAGAACCGCCTGGCCAAAGGCATGCCGCTGATGACCGACCCGGCCGTCATCTACGGACTGGAACTCGAGGGCCGCTGGCGGGGCGTCATTTACCGGACCGACCTGAAGTTCGACACCGCCTACAACACCTACCTGCATAAGGGTCTGCCGCCCAGCCCCATCGCCAACCCGGGCGCACGGTCGCTTCGCGCGGCCCTGGAGCCGGCCAAGACAGACTTCCTCTACTTTGTTGCTGCCGGCGCCAACCCCCAGGGCCACTCGCTGTTCTCCCGCACTCTCGATGAGCAGAATCGCAACGTGGCCGGTTACCGCAGCGCCGCGAAACGGGCAGGCGGCCGATGAAACCATTCCCCCGCCTCGCGTCCTTCGCCGCCCTGCTGCTCCCCCTGCTGCTTGCGGGGTGTTCGCTCTTTCCCACCACCCGCAAGCTGCCCGTGCCCAAGGCGCCCTCCATCGAGCAGACCATCACTCCCGAGGAGTTGGTGGGACGGCTGAATGACCGCTGGGCGGCTATCAACACACTCACCGCCAAGGTCGAATTCCAGGCTAGCGTTTCCAAGAGCAAGGAAGGCGTCGCCACCGACTACCCCAGCATCGAGGGTCACATCCTGCTGCGCAAGCCCGCGGACCTGCGCGTCCTGGGTCGCTACTTCGGCATACTGGCCTTCGACATGACCAGCGATGGAAAGTCCTTCAGCCTGTCCGTACCCACCAAGAACAAGTTCATCAAAGGCTCGAACTCGGTGAAGAAGAAATCCCTCAATACCTGGGAGAATCTGCGTCCAGGGTTCTTCTTCGATGCCTTGCTGGTGCGCGGGCTTGATGCGGACGACCTCTACTCCGTGGTCACCGACTCGGAAACCGTGGAAGATGCGGCACGCAAGCACCTGTTCACTGTCCCGGAGTACATCCTGAGCATCAGCCGCCGCAAACCAGGTACGCAGCAGTTGATCCCGGTGCGCGTGGTCACTTTCAGGCGCGACAATCTGCTGCCTTACCAGCAGGATATATTCGACAGCGAGGGCAACCTGGAGACCCACGTCACCTACTCGGCTTACCAGGACTTTGAAGGTAGCCAATACCCTTCTCTGGTGACGATCAAGCGGCCCATCGACGAGGTCGAGATCCTCCTCACCGTCGAGGATGTGCACGAGAATCAGCCACTTGCCGACGACCAGTTCGTGGTTAAGCCCGCCGACGGCGCTAAGATCCAGAACCTGGAGTAGCCAACTCCGGCAGTCGCCGCTCTGCGCCAGCGAAATCCCGCCCACATGTGCTAAAAAGAGAGGTTGCGTTTCCAACGTACAACGAAGAGAGGAAACTCGATGGACCGCAGAACTTTCCTCGGCGCCGCCTCAGCCGCCCTGCTCACGGATGCACTCAGCCCGGCGGCTGCCTTCGCAGCGCCCGCCCCGCTCAAGCCCATGGATGTGGGCCTGCTTGTCAGCCCCTTCAGTGCTCCTGAGGCTACTTTCAAGCGCGTTCACGATATGGGCTTCAACAACTGCTTCCTTTCCCTCGACGGCTATCTCAACGGCTTCACGCAGGAGATCGCGAACCAGTTTGGCGATCTGCTCTCCAAATACTCCCTCGTCGCCACGACGGTCGAAGTCGTCGGCCCGCCGCCTCTGGAATGGAACTTCCTCCGCGGCCCCTCCACCATCGGCCTGGTTCCCCCCAGGACCCGTGCCGCACGCATCGACGCCCTGCGCCAGGTCTCCGACTTCGCCAAGCTGCTGAACATCTCTCAAGTCCAGACCCACTGCGGCTTCATCCCCGAAGACCCCGCCGATCCGCTCTATCCCGGTGCGGTCGAAGCCGTCCGCACCGTCGCCCGGCACTGCCAATCCAACGGCCAGTACTTCTTGATGGAAACCGGTCAGGAGACGCCAACCGCCATGTCGCGCATGATTCGTGACGTAGCCATGCCCAACCTGGCCGTCGGCCTCGACACCGCCAACCTCATCCTCTACGGCAAGGCCAACCCGGTCGACGCGGTCGATATCATCGGCCCGCACGTGCGCAGCGTCCACGCCAAGGACGGCCGCTGGCCCACCGACCCCAGCCAGCTTGGCGAAGAAGTCCTCATCGGCAAGGGCTTGGTCGACTTCAAGCAGGTCTTAACCAAGCTCCATCGGCTGGGCTACGCCGGCGCCGTCACCATCGAGCGCGAGACCAGCGGGCCGCAGCAGATTGAAGATGTGCGCCAGGAGAAGGTTTATCTGGAAAAGATTCTCCGCAACGTGCTGGCCTGATCGCACTCGCCCGCCGCAGATTTCGGCGAATTCGTAAGTTAGCTCAAGGAAGAGGCACACTATGGACCGTCGCGAACTCATTCAAACCGGGACGGCAGCCGCTGCCGGCATGACTCTGCTCAAACCGCTCACCGCCTTCGGCTACGCGGCCAACTCGGCCGTGCGCCACGGCCTGCTGGGCTGCGGCAACCGCGGCTCGTCGGTGGCTGAATCCTTCTCGAAGAATACCTCTGCGCAGGTTGTGGCCATTGCCGATCTGTTTCCCGACAACCTGACCGCCGGGCGCAGCCGCTTCGACAAGATCAACGCCGATCTCGGCCGCGCGCCCATCGACGCGAAGCTCCTCTTCCACGGGCCGCACGCCTTCGAGCAGCTGGCTGCCTCGCCCGATGTAGACCTGATCCAGATTTCTACTCCGCCGTTCTTTCACGTCCAGCATCTTGAGGTCGCGGTCGCCGCGGGCAAACACGTCTACTGCGAGAAGCCGGTCGGCATTGACGTCCGCCAGGCAAAGCACGCCCTCGAAATCGCCAAGCGCGTCAAGCCCACGCAGAGCGTCGACGTCGGATTCCAATGCCGCAATGCGCCGCCCCTGGCCGCTGTCGCCGAGCGCATTAAGACTGGCGCGACGGGCGCCGGCGCGCTGGGCAAGATCGCCCTGGTCTCGGGCTTCTATTACGCTCCCGCATCCACCGAAAAGAACCGCCCCGGCGCGTCACACGACGAGTACAGGCTGCGCAACTGGCTGTGGGATCGCGCTCTCTCCGGCGACATCCTGGTGGAGCAGAACATTCACATCGTCGATCTCACCAACTGGATGCTCGGCGCTCATCCGGTCAAGGCCACAGCCACCGGAGGCCGCACCATCCTCACTCACTTCGGCGACTGCTGGGACAACTACCAGGTCGACTTCACCTATCCCGGCGATGCTCATTTCTCATTTGCGTCGATTCAGTTCGATAACTACGGCCTCTTCGACGCCGGCCTCAAGTTCTTCGGCGCCGATGGCTCGGCGACCGTTGGCTACTCGGGGCCGGTGCAGATTACGGGCAAGCAGGCATGGGTATTTGAGGACTCGGCTTCGAGCGCGCCCGGTTCCGGTAAGTTCGCGGCCAACGGCGCATTCAGCGACAACCTGGCCTTCGCCGATCGCGACAAGGAACGCAGCTTTATCGACAGCATTACCTCCGGGAACTGCCACAACCAGATTGCCGCCGGCGTGGAGACCGCTCTGAGCTGCATGCTGGGCCGCATGGCCGGCTTGCAGCAGCGCGAAGTGAGCTGGGAAGACCTGCTGGCGCACGGCGAGAGCTACCAGCTTGGCTTCAGCATGGATCAGTTCGCCTGACGGCCATCCGCCGGCAGAGGGGAATGCGAGGATTGCCTGCGAGGCGCCAGACAAGAAGAGGCCCGGCTTGCGCCGGGCCTCTTCTATGCGAGTGAGCCATGGCTCCCGTGGCGCGCAAGCGCCGTCTGCCCCACCGCAGGTGGTTATTCGGCGGCCATCTCCTCGGCTTCGCCTTCCTGGCGCATCAGCTCCAGTTCGCGCTCCGCCGCTTCGATCTCCGCGCTCACTTCCTGTTGCACGCGCGCCGCCGCCTCCTCGAGTTCCGGAGAGAGCTGCACATTGCGGTAGTACTCCAGGCCCGTGCCCGCGGGGATCAGCCGCCCCACGATCACGTTTTCCTTCAACCCGCGCAGGTTGTCTATCGCGCCGTTGATGCTGGCCTCGGTAAGAACGCGCGTCGTCTCCTGGAAGCTGGCCGCCGAGATGAAGCTGTCGGTGGAGAGCGAGGCCTTGGTGATGCCCAGCAGCAGCGGACGTCCGATGGCCGGACGGCCTCCATTGTTCAGCACCCGCTCGTTCTCTTCGCGGAAGCGGAACCGGTCCACCTGCAGTTCGAGCAGGAAGTTGGAGTCGCCCACTTCGTCGATGCGGACCCAGCGCAGCATCTGCCGGACGATGACTTCGATGTGCTTGTCCGAGATGGCCACGCCCTGCAAACGGTAGACTTCCTGGATCTCGTTCACCAGGTAACCCTGGAGTTCCTTTTCGCCCAGCACGGCAAGAATGTCGTGCGGGTTCAAGGGGCCGTCCATCAGCGGGTCGCCGGCGCGCAGACGCTCGCCTTCCTGCACGTTGACGTGAATGCCGCGCGGCACCGAGTATTCCTTCTCGTCGCCATTGTCGGCCGTGATATAGATCTTGCGCTGGCCCTTGCTGACTTCGCCGAAACGAACCACGCCGTCGATTTCCGAGATAATCGCCGTCTCACGCGGCTTGCGCGCTTCGAAAAGCTCCACCACGCGCGGCAGACCGCCGGTGATGTCCTTGGTGCGCGTGCTCTCCTTGGGTATCTTCGCCAGCACGTCGCCCGGTCCCACCTCGTCGCCATCCTGAATCATCAGGTGAGCGCCGCGCGGCAGCAGGTAGCGCTTGTGCGCCTTGGCGTTCTTCACCACGAACGCAGGCTGGCGCTTTTCATCGGGGCTGTCGGCAACCACCCAGCGCGAGAGGCCGGTGACTTCGTCCACTTCCTCGTTGAGCGTGATGCCTTCCTGCAGGTCCTTGAACTGCACCGTGCCGCCGATCTCGGTGAGGATCGAGTAGGTGTAGGGATCCCACTCGGCCAGTTGCTGTCCCAGCTTCACGTGCTCGCCGTCCTTCACCTTCAGGCGCGCGCCGTAGACCACGACGTAGCGCTCCTTCTCGCGGCCGCGCTCATCCTGAATCGCAAGCGAGCCGGAGCGGTTCATGGCAACCAGTGCGCCGTCCTTGCTTTCGACGGTGTTCAGGTTGATGAAGCGCACAAAACCGTTGTTCTTGGCGTCGAGACGGGACTTGTCCTGCACGCGACTGGCTGTGCCGCCCACGTGGAAGGTACGCATGGTGAGCTGCGTCCCCGGTTCGCCGATGGACTGCGCGGCGATGACGCCGCAGGTCTCGCCCAGTTCCACCATGCGTCCGGAGCCGAGGTTGCGCCCGTAGCACAACGCGCATACGCCGCGCCGCGACTCGCAGGTGAGCACGGAGCGGATCTTCACCTTCTCCACGCCTGCGCCCTGGATTGCCGAGGCAATGTCCTCGTCGATGCCCTGGTTCACATCGACCACCACGTTGCCGTCGTAGTCCTTGATGCGCTCCAGAGATACGCGGCCAATGATGCGGTCGCGCAGGGGCTCGATGATCTCGCCCGACTCGACGATGGAGCCGACGTAGATTCCTTCCACCGTCCCGCAGTCGTACTCGGTCACGATCACGTCTTGCGCCACGTCGACCAGGCGGCGGGTCAGGTAGCCCGAGTCGGCCGTCTTGAGCGCCGTGTCGGCCAGGCCCTTGCGCGCGCCGTGGGTAGAGATGAAGTACTCCAGCACGGTCAGTCCTTCGCGGAAGTTGGCAGTGATAGGCGTCTCGATGACTTCGCCCGAGGGCTTGGCCATCAGTCCGCGCATGCCGGAGAGCTGACGAATCTGTTGCTTGGAACCACGCGCGCCTGAGTCGGCCATGATGTAGATCGGGTTGAGGATACCCTCGTCGTCGGCCCGCTGCATGTTCGAGAACATCTTCTCAGCCACGTCGTCGGTTACCGCCGACCACATCTGGATCACCTTGTTGGAACGCTCGCCGT
>JARLGE010000333.1 GCA_031296215.1 Occallatibacter sp. | reverse complement strand
GATCGCCACCGCGTCCGGCGTCCACCGCTCCAGCTCCCCGCTCAGCTCGCGGTACACCTGCTCCAGGCGTTCGGCCGTCGAAAGCGTCTTTTTCAGCCGGATCGCTCCCATCGCCTTCAGCACCAGCCGCGGCTGCCGGCCCGAGTCCTCCGACTCCACCACCCCGAAGCCCGTGATCTCCGTCCCGCAGTCAATCCCAAATACCCGCATCGGGTCCAAGTCTACCGCAACCGCAGTCCCGCACGCAGCCCCCAAAAGCGGGTGCCCCAGGTCCCTCGCCTTTGGGGACCTGGGAAAGCACAACCCTCAACTCGCCATGGCCGGGTGCCCCAGGTCCCTCGCCTTTGGGGACCTGGGAACACACAACCCTCAGCTCGCCATGGCCCCCAAAGACAACAGCGGCCTGAGCACTCTGCTCAGGCCGCTGCCGGTGATCTGTTGGGATTGGACTGGAGGCCTTCGCGCTGCCGCGAGTGCCAGAGCCATGAGCGGAGAACCCTCCGCCGGGACTTACCTGGGGCTGGGGCGCAAGGGCCTCAGGCCTCAGTCACCTCACGTACGATACAACTGGAACAATCAATCTTCATAGGCTGGATCAACCTCCTTTCCCGTGTAAGCACAAAGTACTTGGAAGGTGCCCGCCGCGTCAAGCGGGCCCTCCTGCTGACTCGCTGACCCGCTGACTTGCCGGGTGCCCCAGGTCTCGATTTTGAGACCTGGGATAGCACAAAGTTCGGAGACAGTCCCCTACGCCAGCGCCAAATTCAGGTTCTCCAGCGCCTCGTCGATCTCCGCCGTGTTCTTGTAGCCGATGGTCACCGAGTCCACGCCCGCGGTCTGAAACGCAAACCGCAGCGCCTTCTGCCGGTCCTCGCGGTTGAACGTGCCTTCCCCGATCAGTTTCATGCTGATCACGCCCATCCCTTCCCGCTTCACCTGGTGGATGTGCGTCACCACTTCGTCCACCTTGCCCAGCTCGTCGGTGTCGGGAATCTCGGCGTCCATGCGCGTGCCGCGGTGATTGACGCGAATCATGGCCACATTGAGCCAGGTGTTGCCGGGAACGCGCCGCAGCGCCGGCAGCCCATGCACGCTCGCGCCGTGGCTCACGATGGCCTTCTTCTGCTCCGCCGCCAGAATCGCGTCCTGCCAGCGCCCCGTGTCCTGCGGCCAGGTGCCGGTGTGCTGCCAGTGCAGCAGCATCACGTCGAAGTACTCCGTATCCGAAATCCTGCGCAGCTCTTCCAGCTTCCGGTGCGGATCGCCCGCGTACTCCGTGGTCACCTTGTTCATGATCTGGTAGCTCTCCCGCGGCAGCCCTTTCAGCGCCACGCCCAGCATGCGCGGCGTATCGCCGTAGGTGTCCGAGGTCTCAAAGAAGCGAATGCCGCGGTCGTAGGCATAGCGAACCAGGCGTGTAAACTCCGTCTGCCCCAGGCTCTGCTGCACATACCCGTTGTTGGTGCCGGTGCCGAACGCCAGCCGCGTCACCTTTACCTTCGACCGTCCCAGCGTCACCCAGTCGGTCGCCGATTTGCGCTCCGCCAGCGCCAGCCCTCCGGCGCCGGCCAGCGCGCCGGCTGCCAGCCCGGTCTTCAGGAAATCGCGCCTTGAATAGTCGCTCATGGTTTACCTCCGCGTTGGCCTATGGGGAAGCCAATTGCCCGGATGGTAACACAACCATGTAAGATATCTACCCATGGAAAAGCAATACTTCTTCTTCAAGCTGATTCCCCCGCGCCCAACCTTCCCCGCCGACATCACGCCCGAGGAAGCTGCCCTGATGCAACTGCACAGTGTCTATTGGGAGGAGCACTTTGCCGCCGGCCGCATCCTCGCCTACGGCCCAGTGCTCGCGCCCAGCGGGGCGTTCGGCCTGGGAATCCTCGCAGTCGAAAACGAAGCCGAGGCCCGCCGCTTCGGCGACAACGACCCCTCCGTTATCGAAGGCCTCAACCGCTTTGAAATCCATCCCATGCGCCTGGTCGCCTCCCGCGCAAAAGGCTGACTCGCGCGCCAGGCCGGCAGCTTGCCGCGCCGCCGATGCGCTTGCGCGGGGTAGCGCTTCCACGCAACTTACCATCGTCATTTTCAGTTTTTTCAACCGCTTACCCGTTGTATTTTCCTTCTCCCCTCTTGCCTCTAGTTTTGCTCTTGACACTGCGTTAGTTCAGTGAAAACATGGCAAATCTGTTTTTCCAATCAATCGGAGGGAGGAAATATGACCGAAAATGATGCCGTCAAAGCGCTCGAGGCCCGCGTTGCTCGTTTAGAGGCCGCCCATGCGCAGCCATCGGCTGCCCCCCACATCCCGGTTTATGCCGATCCCCCGGCGCCACCGTGGTGGGGTGGCGGATGGGGCGGTTATCGGCCCCCAGTCCATTGGCCGATAGGCGACCCAGCCCCCATCGACTACAGCCGCATTTACGCCGATCCCGGGCCGTGGCCGATTTACGGAGGAGGCGGTTACCGGCCGCCGGTTCGTGGGCCGATTGGCGATCCGGCCCCCATCGACTACAGCCGCATTTATGCCGATCCCGGGCCGTGGCCGATTTACGGAGGAGGCGGCTATCGGCCCCCAATCCATTGGCCGATTGGCGATCCAGCTCCTATCGACTACACCCGGCTTCCCGCGGATCAACTGGAGAGCACGCTTCATGCGATCAATGCCCAAAAGGCCCGTCTTGCTTCCATCGAAGAACAAGTAACGGCGCAATTGGCAAAGCTGAACGAGAAGAGTTAGCACATAGGCAAGGTCGCTGTAAGAACCTGCGCCGCCGGCCTTATAGCAGCGCGTCGTCTCTTCGCTGCCCGGCGGTGCTGCGCATGTACTTCACTGCTCAAGCTTCCCCTGGCTCTGCGCATTCGAACGTCGCGGGGCCCCTACGGAAAACCTGTCTACTCGGAAGGATGGTGCGCGCATGCAGATCCTCTCAAACGATCCCATTGCAATACCGGTCATCGGCGGGAACGACCGGCCGCAGAAGGTGCTTCTCCTTGGTTTTCAAGACCAGGACAACCTCGGCTTGCGTTATCTTATGTCGGCGGTGAACGCATCCGGGCATGAGGCCTCCATCATGACCTACGGCGCCGACCCGGAGATTATTCTCCGCCGCATCCGCCACGAGAAACCGGATGTGGTTGGCTTCTCGCTGATCTTTCAATACATGGCGCCGGACTTCGGGCGCGTCATCAAGGCGCTCCGCGATGGAGGTGTGACCGGCCACTTTACCATGGGCGGCCATTATGCAAGCTTTGAGCCGGCCGAGATCCTTGGCTCTACCCCAGGCCTTGATTCCGTGGTGCGCTTCGATGGCGAGATGACGCTCGTTAAAATACTCCATTGCCTCAGCGCGGGGGCGGACTGGCGCACGCTGCCCGGCATCGCGTTTCGTTCAGACGAGGGACAGATCGTGGTTGCGCCGCTGGCAAAGGTGGTGGAAGACCTGGACATCCTGCCCCCGCCCGATCGGCGCTCGATCGACTACGAGAGCCACCCCATGCCCACTGCCTCGGTCCTGGGCAGCCGCGGATGTCCGTGGGATTGCTCCTTCTGTAGCATCCGGCCCTTCTACGAGAGCCAGGGAGGGCCGTTGCGCCGCTTGCGCAGCCCGCGCGCGGTAGCCGACGAGATGCTCGACCTGCACGTCAACCGCAAGGTCCCCATCTTCTTGTTTCAGGATGACGATTTCCTTGCCGGCGGAAAAAATGCCAAGCTCTGGGCCATGGAGATCGCCGATCACATTGCGGCCGCGGGCTTCGCCGGAGAGCTGGCCTTCAAAATCAGTTGCCGCTCGGACGAGATTGACGAGGATATCCTGCGCCGGCTCATGGCCGGAGGCCTGACCCACGTCTACATGGGCGTCGAGTCGGGCGATGAAGATGGCCTGGCCGACATGCACAAGCGCATGAAGCCCGAGGCCCACTTGCGCGCCGGCCGGATCTTGAAAAAACTCGGCCTCTCGTTTGACTTCGGATTCATGATGGTCGAGCCCTATTCGACCTTCAGCCGGATTCGCAACAACATCGCGTTCCTTGAAGAGTTCATCGGCGACGGCTGGACGGTGGCGCCCTTCTGCCGCATGCTCCCCTACGCCGGCACTCCGATCAAGCGCAGGCTCGAGGCGGAGGGCCGCATGCTGGGAACCGCGTTCGAACCGGACTACAAGTTCCTCGACCCGAAGCTGGATATCTTCTACGAGTGGATGATTGCGACCTTCTACGAAAGAAATTTCACCAACCAGGGACTTTGCCATATGTTCAGGGGGTTGAACTTCGAGGCCGGCTTGCGGCTGCCACGGCGCAACCGCGTGTCGGAAGCGCAGCGGGCTTACCTGCGCTACCTCACGTCGGTGTGCAACAAGGTTGCTTGCTACACGCTTCGTTGCGCGGTCGACTATCTCGAAGCAACCCCCCTGGCCACGCTGCAACGCGAACGGGGCTACTTGGAAAGACTTACAGCCCACGAGAAGCGTGAAGAAACGCAGATCACCAACGAGCTTGGACAGTACTACCACTGGGTCCATCAGGATGACAGCCCCCTGCCGGGGCCCGTCGGCGGTTTCGACAAATCCTGGACCTTTTACGAAGGGGACCGCGAGGCGGCGGGGGTGGGCGCGGCGTAATGTCTTTCAAGAAGCCGGCGGATGGGGCTTCGAACAGTCGCTCTGAGGATGCGCTGCCTGAATCGGGCTCCACACCCAACTGAAAACTGTGAACTGTGAACTGTCTTTCGTCACCAACTATGCAGCCACTCTTCATCGCGCCCCATTCGCACCGGCGCGCCGAACAGTTCGCTCAGCCTCAGTTCGGTCAGCAGATCCGCGCGCGGCCCATCGCCCACAATCCGCCCGCCGCGCATCAGAATCACGCGCTCAATCTCCGGCAGAATGTCTCCCAGGTGATGCGTGACCAAAACGAGTCCCGTGCCCTCCTGCGCCAGCCGCCGCAGCGTCTCGCGCAACTCGCGCTGTGCCGCCAGGTCCAGCGCGTTCGACGGCTCGTCCAGCAGCAACTGCTTGGGCCTGTGCACCAGCGCCCGCGCAATCATAATGCGCCGCTTTTCTCCGGCCGACATTTCGCCCACCAACTGCCCGGCCAGGTGCTTGGCCTCCATCCGCTCCAGCGCCTCCCACGAGCGCTCCCGCATCTCCGGCGTCACGTGCAGGTTGGGCCACAGCGTGGACGCCGAGAAAAACCCCGCCGTCACCGCGTCCAGCCCGTTGGTCACCGCCGTCCGCTCGCCGGGAAGCTCCGCGCCCACCACGCCGAAGTGCAGCCTGAGCCGCGTCAGGTCCCAGCGCTCGCGCCCAAAGATCCGCACCACCATCCCCGGCTTCACCATGGGATAGACCTGGCAGCTCATGGCCATGATCAGCGTCGATTTCCCGCAGCCGTTCGGCCCCATGATGGCCACGTGCTCGCCGGTGCGGATGGTCAGGTTCACATCGTGCAGCACCACCCGCTCGCCCCGCGCCACATTGACGCTGCGCAGCTCCAGAAACTCCGCTTCGCCGTTTTCGATTTCTTCCTCCAGGTGGGGATATCTCCAGCCTGCGATGCCGATGCCCTATTCCATGGTGGCGCAACCCCGGCCGTTTGTCTTGCTGCGGTACATGAGCAGATCGGCCCGGCTGATAATCTCTTCCGCGCTCTCGCCCATCCGCAGCAGCGCGGCGCCGACGGAGATCGATAATCCAATGCGGCTCCCATCGCTGCGGGGAATTGAGGTTGCCGCCACGATGGCCACGCATCTTTGCGCCAGCGCCCTCAAATTCTCGAAATTCACGCTGCGAACGATCGCCATGAATTCGTCGCCGCCCCACCGCCCCAAGATGTCCGTGGGGCGCAATACCCCCGTCAGCGTCTTGGCCACTTCCTGCAAAGCCAGGTCGCCGCAAGCGTGGCCATAGGAGTCGTTGATGTTCTTGAACCCGTCCAGATCGATCAAAAGCACGCCAGATGCATCTTTGTGAACCTCGAATTCACTCAAAACGGTGCGGACGGTCATCTCCAGAAAGCGCCGGTTCGGCAGTTGGGTTAGATGGTCAAGGAAGGCAATCCGCTGCAGCGCCTCGGCCCTTCTGCGCACAGCGTGCTGCGCTGAGTCGTCATTGAATATCTCGATGGCCCCGATGATATCGCCCTTGGCGTCCCGCATCGGCTGCACGCGCACATTCACCGGCACGCGCCGCCCCAGCTTGTGGCGTAGAAAGACACTCGCCTCGTGCGGAGCCCCATCCTCAACGCTTGCTGATAAGGGACAGCCCTCCTGGCACAGCCGTCTGCCTGCCCCATCAACGTGGCAAAGCAGGTCGTCCTGACATTGCCGGCCCATCATCTCTTCGGCCTTGTAGCCCGTCAGCCGCTGGGCGCCTTCGTTCCAGTAGAGAATCCGCCTGTCCCGGTCGACGAAGTACACGCCGTCGCTCATGTGATCCAGCAGATCCTTGTAGAAAGCCGGGTCCGTTGGTAAGGCTGTCTTCTTCTCATCTTCAGGCGTCATGAGCCACCCCTCGATTCGATGATTCTAATGCCCGCTGGTTGCTGCATCCAACGTGCGGATGCAAGCATGAAATGCCGCGCGGCCGCTCGTTCTCTCATTCCGGACCTTCTGCTCCGGCGATGACCGGCGCCCGCGACAGCCGGTTTTTCCTGGTCGATCTCAATTCCCGCCCAACTCACCTGTTAGATTAAATGGATTAACCGCCATGGCAGACATAGCCCAAATCCTGCTCCCCGAGGGCTTCCAATTCGGCGCCGCCACAGCCGGTCTCAAAAAGAGCGGCCGCCCCGACTTTGCGCTCATCGTCGCCGATGAGCCGGCCAGCGCCGCCGCGGCCTTTACCGCCAATCGCGTCACCGCCGCGCCGCTGATTGTGGACAAGCAGAACCTGCGCGCTACCGGCGGTTTTGTACGCGTCGTCGCCATCAACGCCGGCAACGCCAACTGCGCCGCGGGCGAGGCCGGACTGGCCGCCGCCCGCGCCACCTGCGAGGCCGCTGCGGAAGTCTTCGGCTGCGAGCCCGAAGAAGTCTTCCCCTCCTCCACCGGCATCATTGGCGTCCCGCTCCAGGCCGAAAAGCTCATCGCCGTGCTGCCTGCCCTGGCCACCGCGCTGGGCGCGGAACTCGACCACTTCCAGCAAGCCGCCCAGGCCATCCTCACCACCGACACCGTGGAGAAGACCGCCTTCGCGCGCTTCGACGTCGAAGACGCGGACGGCGCAACTCGTGAGATTCGCATCGCCGCATTCGGCAAGGGCTCCGGCATGATCCACCCCCAGCTCGTGCCCCACGCCACCATGCTGGTCTACATCCTCACCGACGCGGCCGTCGAGCCCTCCGATCTCCAGGCTTATTTGAACCAGGCCATCGAGCTCAGCTTCAACCGCATCTCGGTCGACGGCGACACCTCCACCAACGACACCGTGCTGCTGCTGGCCTCGGCAGCGAGCGGCGTCGCCATCGGCCCAGGCAGCCGCGCATTCACCCATGCGCTCGCGCACGTCTGCACCTCTCTGGCCCGCCAGGTTGTGGCCGATGGCGAAGGCATCACGCACGTGGTGGAGTTGCACATTGAAGGCGCGGCCTCAGACGCCGACGCCTTGAAGATCGCCAAGGCCATCGCGCATTCTCCGTTGGTAAAAACCGCCTGGGCCGGCAACGATCCCAACTGGGGCCGCCTGATGGCCGCCATCGGCTACTCCGGCGCCGATATCAACCCCAATCGCATCGACATCCGCTTTGGCGATTTCGAAATCTGCCGCGACGGCGGACGCGCCGCCGCGTTCGATGAAGCCGCCGCCCACGCCTACGTCTCCCAGCCCGAATTCTCCATCGGCATTCAACTCAACCAGGGCGAAGGAAGTTGCGTCTTCTGGACCACCGACCTCACCGTCGAGTACATCCACATCAACGCCGACTATTCGACCTAAGCGCACCAAGGCGCCTTTCGCTAACTTGCGGGTGCCCCAGGTCCCGATTTTGAGACCTGGGAAAGCACAGACCCCAACTCGCCAGCCATCACGATCGGTCCACCAACCCACCGGCTAACTCCGCTGCTTCCTCCCTTTGACCCGTCCCACCACAAACATCCCCACCCCCAGCCCCACCAGCACCGCCGTCGCAGACAGAACCTTGGCCACCGCCAGCGGCTTGTTCGCCTCGTCGCCCGCGGGAATGACGGAGAGAACAATGGTGATGACTGTGCTGGCCAGCCCCATCGAAGCAAGCCCGATGGCCACCGGCTTGCCGCCCGGAACGCGCCGCACCTCCGGCCCCGCCGCCCGCCCTTGCAGCCGGATCATCGCGGAAAAAAGAAAAAGATAGGGCAGAAAAAGTGAAATCACCGACATGCTGACAAGCCATTCGTAGGCGCTGCGCACCGACGCTCCCGCCTGCCCCAGCAGCACCACGATCATCCCCGCGGCGCCGTAGGAAGCAATGGCGATCCACGGCGTGCGAAAGCGCGGATGAATCCAGCCAAACGCGGGCGGCAAATAGCGGTCGACACCGACCACAAACGGCAACCGCGCCGTGGAAGACAGATTCGCTGCCGCTCCGCCCACTGCGTTCAGCGCCACCAGCAGCGCCATCGGCACCAGCATCCAGCCGAACCCCAGACGGCTGGCCAGCAGAGCTATCCCGTTGACAAAGCCGTCCGGCCCGGCAACGGCCTGTGCGGGCAAGGTGAACAGCAGCGCAGCGGTGCCGCCGATGTAGCCGATGGCCAGAATGCAGCCGCCCACCAGCAGCGCCAAAGGAACATTCCGCCGGGGATTCTGAATCTCGTCGCCCATGGCCGAGGCGGCCTCGATGGCGCTGAACGCGAAGAACACGCTGGACCAGAAGACCGCGTTGTTCAGCGACCAGTGCGGAACCAGGCTGGCCGCCGTTACCGGCGTCGCCGGCCCAAAGCGCCAGTACGAGGCCACGCCCAGCAGGATCAGCACCGTCAGCGGCAGCAGACTCCCCAGCGCGCCAATGTTGTTCAGCCACTTGCCCGCGTCCACGCCCAGCACGTTGAGCGCGGTAATCACCGCCAGCCAGAAAACCGAAAAGGCCATGTAGTAGAGCGGACTCGCACTGAGCGCCTGTGCCTGCGGCCCGAAGGCAAACAAGGCCGATGCCGCGCCGAAGTAAAGCACTCCGGCGAAGAAGGGCAGATTGCTCATCCAGTAGATGAAGGCGCATAGGAAGCCCGAGAAATCGCCGAAGGCCTCGCGTGTCCACACATAGATGCCGCCTTCTTCCGGATGCCGCGACGACAGTTCCATCACGCTGGCGGCCAGTGGAATGAAGAAACAGAACAGCGCGGCCACCCAGACGACCAGAATGCTGGGCCCGGCGGTCGCGGCCATCGCCGTCCACCGCACGCTGAGAACGACCACCACGTAGAACAGCACCAGGTCGCGAAACCGTATGCCTCGCTTGAGCGCCGGATGGGATGCCATGGTGGGCGCAGCATAGCAGAGTCGCGCTCGGGCGCGCAGCTAAATCCTGGCTCCTTCGTTCACCACCCCCATCGCCGCATCGCCTCCGTTTACAATCGCATCACCAGTGACCCCCAGCCAACCATGACCGCAAGCATGCAGGAATTCGCCTCCGTCGACCAGGGCTTCTCGCTCATCTCCAACAGCAAGCTGCTTGCCCTCTACTCCGCCATGGTGGCTTGCCGCCGGCTCGCCGAGCAGTCCCGCGGCCAGACCAACGGCTGGCGCCGCCCGGCCGCGGCTGAGTCTCTGCTCGGCCACGAGGCCGCCGTCGTCGGCGCGGCCATCGACTTGCTCCCCCACGACACCGTCGCGCCCGCGCTCTGGCCCCCGGCCGCGCTCCGGGCCGTCAATCCCGTCGCCGCCGCCGCCACCGGCTTTATTGCCGCCGCGCGCCAGGCACTCGCCGAAAAGCCCAGCCACAAGACTTCGCTGTTTTTTTCCGGCGGGCATCGCCGCGCGCATGCCTCCTGGATGAAGGCCCTCGTCCTCGCCGCCGAGCACAATCTGCCCATCCTGTTCGTTCTCCTCAACGGCGCTCCGAACCTCGCATTGCCCGCCCCCGGTGAAGCGATCCCGCTCAACAGAAAAGGCTATGATCTGCCCCTCATCAGCGTGGATGGCAACGACGTGGTGGCCGTCTACCGCGTCGCCTCCGAAGCCATCGCCCACGCCCGCAGAGGCAACGGTCCCGCCCTCATCGACTGCCGGCTCTCCATCCCCGCCGATCCCCTTCAGAACATGCAGAAGTATCTGATCGAAAAGGGATTAGATCCGGCGGAATTCTCCGCATAAGCGCCATCGCCGCTCCCTGCTGCGGGCCCAGGCAGCCGGCAGGCGCCGTGCCCCCCGCCGCCGTCAGCCTCCCTCTTCGTTCAGAATGACAAGTCGTTCATTTTCAGACGCAAAGTCCATCCGGAAGATCGCCCCACCCGGCCCCAAAACCGCAACTTTTCTCCCTGGCACACGGTTCCGCCAATGATAAAGTGAGGGAATGAACGTGACCAGACGTTTGGCCCGGAGTTCTGTCCTTCACACCTCAGCCCTGCTGGCAGCCCTTCTCCTGGTTTCCGCCAGTCCGCTGCGGGCTCAGCAGGCCGGCGGCACGCCAGAGCCGGCTTCCAAGATCACTGACGCTGGCCGCCCCGTGTCCGTCTGCGAGCCTTCCCTGCTCGATTCGCCCTACGTCCCGGTGGATAGCTGGATGTACCAGGCCGTTTGGCGGCTCTACTCCCTCGGCTTCGTCGATACCGTCTACCTCGGCATGCGTCCCTACACACGCTCCAGCCTCGATCACATGCTGGAAGAAGCCGGCGCACGCATCGAAGATGCCGACCCCGGCCCCGCCACCGATGAAGCCGAAGGCATCTACGACTCCCTCTCGCACGAGCTGCATTCCGATCTCCAGGGACCCTGCTTGGCCCATCAGGGCCACACCCGCATCGAGTCCGTCTATTCCGTCGAGCGCGCCATCAGCGGCGCCCCCCTGCGCGACAGCTTCCACCTCGGCTCCACCGTCATCAACGACTACGGCCGGCCCTACCAGAGCGGCTTCAACGACTACTCCGGCTTGAGCGGCTTCGCCTCCGCCGGCCGCTTCCTCATCTACGCCCGCGGCGAGTTCCAGGGCGCGCCCTCCGGCGCAGGCTACTCCGCCGCCCTGGCCAATGCACTGGCGACGATCGACGGCACCAACTACTTCTTCAACGCAACCTGCTGGAAGACAGTCACCCCGGCCAACTGTGTGCCTGTCCCCTTGAACCAGTTGTCCACCATTCCCGCGGGACCCATTCCCACCGCGACCTACGGCCGCATCGTGGAGGCCTACGCCTCGGCCCACTATCTCAACCACGAAATATCCATCGGCAAGCAGGACGAGTGGCTGGGCCCGGGAATGGGCGGCGCCATGGCCTACTCCAACGACGCCGAAGACGTCTACGCCTTCCACATCAACCGCATTGAGCCGCTCCACATTCCCCTGCTCTCTTATGTGACTGGCCCCTTCCGCTATGAGTTCCTGGTCGGATCGCTCAAGGGACACGTCTATCCCAACCATCCCTGGGTCCATGTCGAGAAGATCAGCTTCCGGCCCACCCAGGACCTGGAATTCGGCTTCGAGCGAACCGTCATCTGGGGCGGAGCGAATCACGAACCGGTCAACCTCCACTCCTTCCTGCGCAGCTTCTTCAGCCTCACTGCCCCGCAAGGCAACGTCAAAGACAGCCGGGGCGACCCCGGCGCACGCTTCGGCGCATTCGACTTCTCTTACCGCCTGCCCTTCGTCCGCAAATGGCTCACCCTCTACGCCGACTCCGAGGTGCACGACGACGTCTCCCCCATCGACGCACCCCGCCGCGCCTCCTACCGCCCCGGCATCTATCTCTCCCACGTGCCCGGCGTCCCCAAACTCGACCTCCGCGTCGAAGCCGCTTCCACTGACCCTTCGCATTCCAACGCGGCCAGCCAATTCGGGCATTTCATGTACTGGGAAAGCATCCAGCGACAGGGCTATACGAACAAGGGACAGATGTTCGGCGACTGGATCGGACGCGAAGCCAAGGGCGGTCAGGCCTGGCTCACCTATCACATCAGCGGCAACGAGTGGGTCCAGGTCGGCGCGCGCAATCAGAAGGTCACCACCTACTTCATCCCCGGCGGCGCCACCCTCAACGACATCAACTTCCAGCTGGTCAAACGCATTGGCAAAGACATCGAGCTGAACGGCAACTTCGCCTTCGAGCACTGGACCGCGCCCATCTACAATAGCGGCACGCCCACGTATCCCGCCCCCGTCCAGACCGTCACCACCACCACCATCCAGCTCACCTGGTTCCCGAAAAACAAGGTCAGCTTCTAAAACTCGTTGCATAAACGGGGTTTTGAAAGGGCACGGCCGGGGGCCCTCTGGGCGCCGTGCCGCCAGAACCGCATAAAACCTGGGCTCTAGCCCCGGCGGGATGGTTTGTCGCTGGTCGAGCAACATTTATGCAACCAGTTCTAGCGTCCTGTCTCCAAAGCTCCTATCAACAAATGGCCTGTCATCCTTGAGCGGAGCGCATTTCAGCGGAACCGAAAGCCTGCCCTGAGCGCAGTCGAAGGGGGCCTGCATTTGGGAAACCCACGGCAAGCCGGCCAGTTCTAAACAGAGCAACCGCCGGGTGCCCCATCCTTCGCTTTTTTCCAGCGAAGGGTGGGAGACCACAAACCTCAACCTGGCGCTCCAGCGCTCCGCCGCGGCGGACCCAACCGCAAGTGGTTTGCGTAGAATTATCCTCCCCCGGCGCACAATGGTCTTTATGAGATTCCTCAACACCAACGGCGACTGCTCAGGTCGAAGGGCTGAACGGTCCGTACCCCCCGGCTTTGACCCCACCCCCCCTCCCGTTTCGTTGATAACAAGGAACTTAGCCAAATATCGCCCTCGACGGCGAAGAAAACAAA
Source organism: Occallatibacter sp. (assembly GCA_031296215.1). Lineage (GTDB taxonomy): Bacteria > Acidobacteriota > Terriglobia > Terriglobales > Acidobacteriaceae > Telmatobacter. The sequence continues at coordinate 31,196 of JARLGE010000333.1, read as the reverse complement.
GCACTTAAAAACAGGACAAGCTGCCAAAACCTGCATTTTTGCCCCGAAATCCCGCCGGATTCGCCGCCTAACCGCGTTTGAATCCCTTGGCCGGGCGCTGGCTCTACTTCGCCCGCGGGTGGGTCCGGTCGTAGACCTGTGTCAACTGCGCGGTAGTCAGTTGCGTGTAGCGCTGCGTGGTCGAAAGCCGCTCGTGCCCGAGCAGTTCCTGGATGGCGCGCAGGTCCGCGCCTTCTTCCAGCAGATGCGTCCCGAAGGCGTGCCGCAGGGTGTGCGGGTGCACATCGGCGGAGAGGCCGCGCAGCACGGCGATGCGCTTGACGATGCGGCCCACGCTGCGTGTGGTCAACCGTGCCTGACTGGAGGAAATCCCGCCCCCGGTCTTGCCCAGCCCGCGCAGTTGCAGATTGACGAACAAAGCCGGCGTCGCGTTTCCCTTGGCCTTGCCGGCCGCCGCCAGCCGCGCCGCGCGCTCGGCAAGATAAGCCCGCAGCGCCTGCGCCGCGGCGTCGCCCAGCGGAACCAGCCGCTGTTTCTGGCCTTTGCCGCGCACCAGAATCGCTTCATTGCTCCAGTGAATGTCGTCGAGGTTCAGCCCCGTCAACTCTGCGTTGCGGATGCCGCATCCATAGAGAACCTCCAGAATCGCCCGGTCCCGTGCAGGCCAACTGGCCGCGTCCTCGCCCACCGAGTCGACCACGCGGTTCATCATCTCGATCGACGGTACGCGGGGAAGATGCCTGGGCAGCCGCGGCGTGGAGACGAGCGAGGCGGCGTTTTGCTCGACGTAACCGGCTCGCGCCAGCCATTTGAACCAGCTGCGAATGGCCGCCAGCGCCCGCGCCGCCGATGCCTTGGAGAGACCGCGGCCGTAAAGCGTGGCCAGGTAAGCGCGAATCTCGGTGTGCTCGATCCGGTCAACGCGCTGGTCCGGATTCTCTTCCGGGCCGCGGCGCTCACCCATGAATGCGGCAAACCCGCCGAGCTCGCGCTGGTAGGCGCGCAGCGTGTGCGCCGAGGCGCCGCGCTCGTAGGCCAGCACGCGCAGGTAGTCGTCGACCAGTGCTTGCAGCGGCGCATTGCTGGCCGCCGTGGCTGGCGCGCAGATCTCCGCGGCGTCCGCCGGGGGCGGCGCGACGCCGGTGCTCATTGCGTCTCCCCGGCGATGTCGTTGAATGCCTGGTGCAGTGGATCGGCCGCGCGCTCCTGGGTTGGGTTCGATTCCGGCGCAGGCCGCGTCGCGCGGGGATGGTGCATGCGGTGCACCTCCTTCAGCCGGCCCAGCGCCAGGTGGGTATAGACCTGCGTGGTCGAGATGTCGGCGTGCCCCAGGATCAGTTGCACGCTGCGCAGATCGGCGCCGTGCTCCACCATGTGCGTCGCGCAGCTGTGGCGCAGCCGATGCGGGCTCGCCGTTGCGTCGGCCAACTTCACCAGGTGCCACACCCACTGGCGCGTTAGCGGCATGCCGCGCAGGGAGAGAAACAGCCGCGTCGCGTCCTGACGCGCGAAGTTGGACTTACGCGCCGAACTGATGCGCGCCAGGTGCGGCCGGCCCTGGCGCATGTAGATTTCAAGCGCTTCGAGCGCCGTCCGCCCCAGCGGCACAATCCGCTCCTTGTCCCCCTTGCCGCGCACATGCACCCGCCCGGCATCCATGGCCAGGTCGCCTGTCGAAAGCGCGGTTACCTCGGAGACGCGCAGCCCGCCGGCATAGAGCAATTCGAGAATCGCGCGGTCGCGCAGCGCCGTGCCCTCCGCCTGCGGATGCGAAGCGGCCATGCCGGCCCGCTCCAGCATTTCCACCACCTCCGGCTCGGCCAGCGACTTGGGCAGAACCTTCCACGCCTTGGGCGATTCAATATTGACGGTGGGGTCGTGATGAATGCGGCGATCGAGCAGCAGCCACTTGTAAAAGCCGCGCAGGCAGCTCAGCTTGCGCGCCGCCGAGCGCGAGTCGATCGCGTGGTTGCGCAGGTGTTCGAGAAAAGCCGACACATCCTGTTGCGCCACCGTCAACAGTACGCCGTGACGCCCCTCGATGAACTCGGCAAAGGTCTTCAGATCGCTGTCGTAGGCCTCGCAGGTCAGCGGACGCAATCCCTTTTCCACGCGCAGATACGTCTGGTAGTCGTTGAGGAGCGGAAGATTGCGCTTGCTGTCCACACTTCCGATTATCCGCGCCCAAAACTCTTCCCAAGTACCGTGGTTGAGGTTACCGTACCTCGTTCATTACCGAATCAACATCGGCAACAAAGAACCTCTTGCGAAGAAAGAAGCTGTAGCGATTTGTCCCGACAGGATGGTCCACCACAAATCTGTCATCCTGAGTGGCCCATGGTCCTCCGGCCCACCCATAAGGATGAGAATCGCGGGTGCCTTTCGACGGAGCGGCCGGAGCGAAGCGCAGGGAGTCGAATGCCCGCCCTGAGCGCAGCCGGAGGGGACCTGCGGCTGTCTTTGCCCCATTTCGGTCTCGCCCTCTTCGGCGGAATCAATCTTGCAGTAGCTGATCAAATTCAACGTGGAGGTCGAAATCGGAAACACACCCTTCTTAAAGCCCCGCCGGCCCCGCGGTATCATTTCAAACCGCGGCGATGGATGCGCGGGCGGGTGGCAGTGACTGTATCCAACATCGTATATTCAGCAGGGAGCGTGTTGCCGCCAGCCATGAACGATGCCGGGATTCCCCTTCGCCTGCAAGTGGTCGACTCGCACACCGCGGGTGAACCGACCCGCTGCGTCCTTGGCGGATTGCCAGAGCTCGGCTCCGGCCCGCTCGCCGAGCGCCTGGAGCGCCTGCGTAGCCACCACGATGTCTACCGCCGCGCCATCCTCTGCGAGCCGCGCGGCTCCGACGTGCTCGTGGGCGCGTTTCTGGTCGAGCCATTCAATCCGGCCTGCGCCGCCGGCGTCATCTTCTTCAACAATGCCGGCTACCTGGGAATGTGCGGGCACGGCGCCATCGGGGTCGCCGTCACGCTCGCCCATCTCGGCCGCATCCAGCCCGGTATCCACGCCCTTGAGACGCCCGTGGGAACCGTCGGCTTCGTGTTGCACCCCGGCAATCGCGTCAGCATTCGCAACGTGCCCGCCTATCGTCACCGCGCCGGCGTCACCGTTGACGTTCCCGGCTACGCCCCGGTCACCGGCGACGTGGCCTGGGGCGGCAACTGGTTCTTCCTGGTCGGCGGGCATCCGTTCTCGCTGACGCTCGACCAGGTTGAACCGCTGACGGCCTACACGTGGGAGATTCGGCGGGCGCTGGCCGCCGCCGGCGTCACCGGGGCCAACGGTGCGGAGATCGACCACATTGAACTGTTCACGGCGGCCCACGATCCCACCAACCACAGCCGCAACTTCGTCCTCTGCCCCGGCAAGGCCTACGACCGGTCGCCCTGCGGCACCGGAACCAGCGCCAAGATGGCCTGCCTGGCCGCGGACGGCCATCTCCAACCAGGCCATGCCTTGCGCCAGGAAGGAATTTTGGGCACCGTCTTTGAGGGCCAGTATCACTTCTACGACTCCCCCAGCCCAACCGAAGCGCCAAGAATCATCCCCACCGTCACCGGCTCCGCCTATGTGACGGCAGAGTGCACGCTGATCTTCGACCCCGCCGACCCGTTCCGCTTGGGTGTGCCGGAATGACCGAGGCAGCGACCCGGCGCTTTGACGTGCTCATCGCCGGAGGTGGGATCGTGGGCGCGGCCTGCGCACTGGCTTGCGCGCAGGCGGGCTTCAAAGTGGCTCTGGTGGAGCGTGATCTGCTGGGCGGCGGAGCCACAGCCGCGGGCATGGGCCACATCGTCGTCATGGACGACTCCGAGGCGCAGTTCGCGCTCACCCGCCGTTCGCAACAGTTATGGCAGGGACTCAGCGCGACGCTGCCCGCTGCCGCCGAGTACCAAGCGCCGGGGACGCTGTGGGTGGCCGCGGACGAAGAAGAACGCGCCGAGGCTACACGCAAGCACGCATGGCTCACCGAGCGCGGCGTGCCCAGCAGACTGCTTTCGAGCATTGAACTGGCTGGGCTGGAGCCCAACCTGCGCCCCGGCCTTGCCGGCGGACTGCTGGTTGTCGAGGACGCCGTCGTCTACCCTCCGGTTGTGGCGCTGCACCTTGCGCGGCAAGCACAGGCGCTGGGCGCGACGCTGGTCGTGGGCCGCTCGGTGGCGCAGCTTTCCGACGGTGAAGCCACGCTGGACGATGGAACGCGGCTGCTGGCATCGCGGCTGGTGAACGCGCTGGGCGCGAACGCGCCACGCTGCACGCCCGGCATTCCCATCAGGAAGCGCAAAGGGCACCTGGCCATCACCGATCGTTACCCAGGCTTTGTGAGACACCAATTGGTTGAGCTAGGCTACCTGAAGAGCGCACACTTAGTCAGCGCCGACTCAGTCGCCTTCAATGTGCAGCCGCGCCAGACAGGACAAATTCTCATCGGCTCCTCGCGTCAGTACGGCAACGACAGTCCGGCCGTCGATCAGGCCATGCTGGCCGCCATGCTCAAGCGCGCGCAACTCTATCTGCCCAACCTCTCATCGCTCAGCGTGCTGCGCGTCTGGACCGGCTTCCGTGCGGCCACGCCGGACAAGCTGCCCTTGATCGGCCCGTTTCCCGGCGACCACTCGGTGTGGCTCGCCACCGGGCACGAGGGCCTGGGCATCACCACCGCCTTGGCCACTGCCGAACTGCTTGCCGCCGCATTCACCGCCAGGCCGCCGGCGATTGCGCCGGAACCTTATTGGCCATCCCGCTTTTCTTCGTCTTTCAGCGCGGGGAAGATGCTTCGAGAAGAAACCATTCAGGAGAAACCATGAACTTCACCGGCGTACTGCCCGCCATGACCACCGGCTTCGACAAGGATTTCAACGTCGATCACGCTTTTGTTGCGCGCCACGCGCAATGGCTCATCGAAAACGGCTGCACCGGTATTGTGTGCCTGGGCTCGCTGGGCGAGTCTTCCACGCTGCGCTTCGACGAGAAGGTCGAGATTCTGAACACAGTCGTCGCGGCTCTTGGCGGCAAGGCGCCGGTGGTCGCCGCTATCTCCGCGCTCTCGACTGCGGAGGCGGTCGACCTGGCTCAAGCCGCACACGTCACCGGCTGCGCGGGCCTCATGATTCTGCCGCCTTACGTATACAAGGGCGATTGGCGCGAGAACAAGGCGCACGTCGCGGAAATTCTCAAGGCCACGCCGCTCCCCGGAATGCTCTATAACAACCCCGTCGCCTATGGCGTGGATTATCTTCCCGAGCAGATCGCGGAGCTGGCGCGCGAGTATTCCAACTTTGCTGCCGTCAAGGAGTCTTCCACCGACGTGCGCCGCGTGACTGCCATTCGCACGCTCGTGGGCGACCGGCTCGCCGTTTGTGTGGGCGTCGATGACGCCATCGTCGAGGGCATCGCTGCCGGCGCCGTGGGCTGGGTGGCTGGCCTGGTCAATGCCCTGCCCCGCGAGTCCGTCGATCTGTTCAACCTGGCGCGCGCGGGTCGACCCGAGGAGGCCTGCGAGCTTTACCGCTGGTTTCTGCCCCTACTGCGCATGGACACCGTGCCCAAGTTCATCCAGCTCATCAAGCAGGTGCAACAGGAGGCGGGCATCGGCTCGGCGCGCGTGCGTCCTCCGCGGCTGGAAGTGGTTGGCGAGGAGCTGGCCGCTACGCGCACCGCATTCGAGCACGCGCAAGCCCACCGGCCCGCGGTGGCCGTCGCCAGCACACCCTACAAGCTGTAACCTGATTGCGGAGTTCAAAGAAATGGCTCTCACCGGACAATCCTTCCTCGGCGGCCAGCGCGGCGCGCTGGGCGGCGCTCCCATCCAGGCCATCAACCCCGCCACAGGCGAGCGGCTCGATCCCGTCTACGCGTCGGTTTCAGCGGCCGAGGCCGACCACGCGGTCCAGCTTGCGGCGCAGGCCTTTCCCGTCTACGCGGCCACCAGCGGCAAAGCCAAAGGTGCGCTTCTGCGCGGCATTGCCGCCGGCCTCGACGCGATCCAGCCGCAACTGGCCGAGCGCGCGCACCTTGAAACCGCTCTCCCCCTTCCGCGCCTGCTGGGAGAAGTGAGCCGGACCACGGGTCAGCTTCGCTTATTTGCGTCGTTGGTCGAGGAGGGTTCGTGGGTCGAAGCCCGCATCGACCCAGCACTGCCCGAGCGCAAGCCGCTGGCCCGCCCCGGCCTGCGCTCGATGCTGCGGCCGCTGGGGCCGGTGGTGGTCTTTGGCGCCAGCAATTTTCCTCTGGCGTTTTCGGCGGCCGGCGGAGACACCGCTTCGGCGCTCGCCGCCGGCTGCCCGGTCATTATCAAGGCCCACTCCGCGCATCCGGGAACCAGCGAGTTGGTGGCGACCGCGATTCAGCAGGCGGTGGCCGATGCGGGTCTTCCGGAAGGAGTTTTTTCGCTGATCTACGGCTCGGGCGTCGAGACCGGCGGGGCGCTGGTTCGCCATCCACTCGTGCAGGCCGTCACCTTTACTGGCTCGCTCAGTGCGGGCCGCACGCTGATGGACATGGCTGCTGCACGTCCGCGGCCCATCCCCTGCTTCACGGAGATGTCCAGCGGCAATCCCGTGTTCATTCTGCCCGGCGCTCTGAAATCTGGAACGGATGCGGTGGCGCAGGGCCTGTTCAATTCGTTCACTCTGGGCGCGGGGCAGTTCTGCACCAAGCCCGGAATCGTGTTGATTCCCGAGCAGCCGGAGACGGCCGCGTTCCTCGCCAAACTCTCAGAGTTGGTGGACCAGGCGCAGCCCTTCACACTGCTCACGCCCGCGATCGCCCGCGACTACGCGCGCGATTCGAGCCGTCGCGCCACACAGGCCGCGGTGGCCGCGCATGCGCCGGCCGGAGATGCCACGCCCGCCTGCCCGGCCCGCGCGCAGATCTTTGCGACAGATCTGGATGAGTTTCTGCGCACGCCGGAGCTTGCTGAAGAGATCTTCGGACCGGATACGCTGCTGGTTCGGTGCGAATCGCCGGCAGAATACCTGCGCGCAGCACACGCGCTCGACGGCCATTTGACCGCTACGCTGCTGGGCTCGGAAGAGGACCTTGCCGCGCATCGCGAGTTGATTGCGATCCTGGCGGAAAAGGCCGGGCGGCTGATCTTCAACGGCTTTCCCACCGGCGTTGAAGTCTCGCACGCCATGGTTCACGGCGGCCCGTATCCGGCCACGGCCGACGCGCGTTTCACTTCCGTCGGCACGCGCTCCATTCATCGCTTCGCGAGGCCTGTCTGCTTCCAGAACTTTCCCGACCCGCTGGTCCCGGCGGAGTTGCAGGCTGCCAATCCGTTGGGGATTTTGCGCCTCGTCGACGGCGTCCCAAGCCGCGAGCCGGTGTCTCTCTAACCGCCGAAGAAAAGTGGTTAGCGTTTCAGAGGGATTGCCTCCCGCGTAGCCGGCTCAGGGATGTGCCGTTAGCGGTGCATGGTTTCCTCAGCGCTGCCTGCAGCCAGCGTCGAGACCGCTGCAGGAAAGACCGGCGGCCGTGCGGTCGCGTTCTCCCAGCCAAACAAGAACTCCGTTGCCGCGCCGCACACCCGGCCCTGGCAGGCGCCCATACCGCAACGCGTGTACAGCCTGGCCTGGCGCCAGCCGGCGCAGCCTTCGAGCGCGGCGAAAGCCACGTCTTCGCAGCGGCAGATCAGCGTCTCCGCAGTGGCCAGTTTACGCAACTCCTCCCGCAGCGAAAAAGCGCGCTCCAGGCGTTCGGCAAACTGTTGCAGGCGCTTGCGCCGCGGCTCCAGGGCCAACGCCTCCGCCCGGCGGCCCGCTGCCGCAAACCCCGCGATCTGGCCCTCGACGAGCGCCTTATCGAGGCCGCCGATCCCAGTCAGTTCGCCCACGCATGCCACGCCCGGAACGGAGCTCTGCTGCATCCCGTCCACGGCAACCAAGCCCCCGGCAATCCGGCAGCCTAGCAGCCGCGGCAACTCCAAATCCGGCACAAGATGGAAGCCGCAGCCCAGCCAGTCGCATTCGACGGTCCAGTCACTGCTGCCATCGGTGAGCGTGACGTGCTCTACATGGCCGCGGCCTTCCGCCCCGACAACCCACGAGCCAGTACGGTAGGCGGAGCGCAGTGTCTTCAGCCTGTAGCGCGCGCCTTCCAGCAGCTTGCCCGGTTGGCCCAGCAGCGTCAGCCCAAACCCCGCCAGACGGGCCAGAGGAGCCTGCTCATAGATTCCCTCAACTCGAGCGCCTGCGGAAGCGAGACCCGCGCCCACAGCGAGCAGCAACGGGCCGCTCCCCGCCACCACCACCCGCTTGCCGCGCGCATTGAGCCCGCTCTTGACCAGCGCCTGCAATCCCCCCGTTCCCATGACGCCGGGGAGCGTCCAGCCTGGAAAAGGCAGAAACCGCTCACGTGCGCCGGTGGCGACAATCAGGCTTCCGTAGCCGACGTCGCGATGCTCGCCCGCGCGCTCCAGGCGCAGCAACCCCGCCCCCGGCTGGTCGATCGCATGCCATCCCTGCCAGGCCTGGCAGCCGCTACGCTCAAGCCGCTGCGCCCACCGGGCAAAACTGCTGCCATGCGGAAACTTCCGCGCCGTCTCGGTACAGAATCCCCGCCAGATCTGCCCGCCCGGACCGGCATTGTCGTCGAGCAGGCAAACCCGGCAGCCAGCTTCCGCGGCCACAGTCGCCGCCGCCATGCCGCCTGGACCGGCACCAACAACCACCACATCGAAGCTCGCCGTCATCCGGTCACCACTTCCATCCCGGCCGCGCAGATCAGTTGACAGGTGCGCCGGTGCGGAATTCCGTCCACCATCGCACGGCACTCCATGCAGATGCCCATGCCGCAGAGCGGCCCCCGCGCCCCGCCGCTCACGGAGAACCGGCACGGCTCGCCGCAGTTCATCAACGCCGCGGCCACACTCGTGCCCGCGGCAACGCGCACCGGCTTGCCGTTGACCGTAATGGAGCAGCCTTCGCTCATCGCTCGTGCTCCTTCGTGCGGAGAGCAGCGTCTATGCAAAATCGAATTCTCGCATCGAGTTCCGAATCTATTCCGGGCTCTTGCGCACATTTTTGTATATCATGGAGGCCACCCGGAGAAAGCTCGCCTCCCAATCCCAATTCCCTTCATACTGAATGCAAAGGACCCTGCCCGTGCCGCTGCTCAACTCCCGACTCTTCTGCTGCGCGCTTGTCTGCGCCTCGTTGCCTTTGCTCCAGGCTGCGGCGCCAAACCCGTCGCTTGCTGCCGAATCCACTGCCGGGCCGGGCCCGATGAGGACGCTCATCGAGCGCTACTCCGCTGACCACGACACCCTGGGCAGCGTCTACACCGACCCCCTTGCCCCGGCCACGCGCGAGCGCATGACCCGCTTCTTTGCCGACGCGCGCCGCCAGTTGGTCACCGTCGATTTTGCCGCCCTCGACGAAGAGGGCAAGGCCGACTATCTGCTGCTGGCTAACCACCTCGACCGCGAAGAGCACAACCTGAAGCTGGCCGCAACGCAGTGGAAAGAAGTTGAGCCGCTGCTTCCTATCGCGCCTTCCATCTTCGCCCTCGAAGACTCCAAGCGCAGCATCGAATTCCCCAACGGCGAAAAGATTGCCCGCCAGCTCAACGCCATGACCGCGGCACTAGCCGCGCGGCGCAAGGAACTCGAGGCCACGCTGGCCAAAGACTCTCCCAGCGCGGCCGCCCGCCCCACGCCCATCGCCGCCTGGCGCGCGGCCGATGACCTGGATGGGCTCCGCGAACAGTTGCATCACTGGTTCGAGTTCTACAACGGCTACGACCCCAGTTTCACCTGGTGGGCGGCGCAGCCCTACAAGCTGACCGACGACGCCATCAAGGACTACTCGACCTTTTTGCGCGAGAAGGTTGCCGGAATCGCCCACGACGATAAGACGACGATTATCGGCGCGCCCGTGGGCCGCGAAGCACTACTAGCCCAGCTCTCCGACGAGATGATTCCCTACACGCCGGAGGAGTTGATCGCCCTGGCCAGGGAGCAGATGGCCTGGTGCAAGCAGCAGATGCTCGCAGCCAGCCGCCAACTCGGCTACGGAGACGACTGGCACAAGGCCATGGAGCACGTGAAGAACACCTACGTGGAGCCGGGCCGCCAGCCGCAACTGATCCACGATCTGGCTGTGGAAGGCATGGACTTCGCCGACAAAAACAACCTGGTGACCGTGCCCGATCTTGCGAAAGAGACGTGGCGCATGGAGATGATGTCGCCCGAGCGGCAACTGGTCAATCCCTTCTTCCTTGGCGGCGACACCATCCTGGTCAGCTATCCCACCGACACCATGACCTTCGACCAGCGCATGATGAGCATGCGCGGCAACAACCCTGAATTTTCGCACGCGACTGTTTTTCATGAACTGATTCCAGGCCACTGGCTGCAGGAGTTCATGACCGCGCGCTACCGGCCCTACCGACAGATCTTTTCCACGGGGTTCTGGATCGAAGGGAACGCCTTCTACTGGGAGATGCTCTACTGGGACCTCGGCTTTCATGCGACGCCCGAGCAGCGCATCGGCGCGCTTTTCTGGCGCATGCACCGCTGCGCGCGCATCATCTTTTCGCTCAGCTTTCATCTCGGCCTGATGACGCCGCAGCAGGCCATCGACTTCCTGGTCGACGAAGTGGGCCACGAGCGCGACAACGCCGCCGCCGAGGTGCGCCGCTCCTTCAACGGCAGCTACGATCCGCTTTACCAGTGCGCTTACATGCTCGGAGCCTTGCAGTTCCGGGCGCTGCATCATGAGCTGGTGGATTCCGGCCGCATGACCGACCGCCAGTACCACGACGCCATCCTCAAGGAGAACTTGATGCCCATCGAGATCCTGCGGGCGATCCTTACCAACCAGCCGCTCACGCCCGATTTCAAGAGCTCCTGGCGTTTCCTCGATCCGTTGAAGGCCACGCGCTTCCGGGATTTCAGCGCCGCGCGCCCGGAGTCGCATTGATCTCAGGCAATCCTTCGATGGTTACAATGGGTATTGCATGAAGCAACTCGTTCGATTGCTGGCGCTCGCTGCTCCCTTGGCCGCTGTTTCCGGTTGCGGATACCACGCTGTGGGCGCGGCCACCCATCTGCCTTCCGGCGTGCGCACGCTTTCCGTGCCGGTGTTTGCCACGCGCACCGAGGCCTATCACACTGAGACGGTGATCACCGGCGCGGTGATTCGCGAGTTTGCCGCCCGCACCCGGTTGCGGGTCACTCCGGACGCCAACCCGCAGGCCGACGCGGTCCTGCACGGCACGATCCTCAAGGAAGCGGTGACGCCGCTGACCTACAACGCCTCGACCCAGGAGTCTTCCAGCTTTCTGCTCACCATGGTCGTTTCCGTCACGCTCAACGACCGGGACGGCAAAGTCCTTTACGAAAACAAGAACTACGTCTTCCGCCAGCAGTACCAGTCGACAACCGACCTGGCTACCTTCCTGCAAGAGAACCCTGCGGCCCTGGAGCGGCTGAGCCGCGACTTTGCGCGGGCTCTTGTGGCCGATGTGCTGGAAGGCTTTTAGCCTGGCCTGGGGCTTCTCGCCTCGTAATTCATAATGGAGGGATGAGACTGCATGCCGTTTCCCTCGCGTTGCTGCTGAGCGCCTTTGCGGCGATAAGCACTGCCCAGCAGGTAAACCCGGCCGAGCAGAAGGTCGGCGCGGCCTTCCAGTGCGACAAGTTCCCGGGCGCGGATGTATCGATCAAGGCGAATGCCTGCAACGCCGCGGCCATTGCGGCTGGCGGCGGCATCATCGACCTGCGCAATCTGCTTGCCGGCAACACGACAGGCTCGGAAGAAATCGAGATCAACACGCGGGAGGGGAACAAGGCACTCCTTGGCGTGACCGCACTCTTTCCCACCAGCGGCTCCTACACGACAACGATGGTTGGCGGCCCGGCGATCAAGGCAACCGTTTATCAGAGCGCCGGCGGCAGCGGCTATACCAGCGGCTGCACGGTCGTGCCGGTTGAGGAAGGCTTCGCCTACACCGCAAAGGCCAGGGGCGCGGTGTTCAGCGTGACAGCGTCCAGCGGCGCGGTCAAAGGATTGACCCTCGTATCCGGCGGCGGCGGTTATCTGACTTCGAAGTATGTGACAACCACCAATGGGACCTGTACCGGCTCCGGGCTGATCATCAATCTTCAGGCCGCTGATTGTGGCATTCGCCTCAATGGGCGCGGAACGATCCAAACCGGCTCGGTAGGGGCCGGGGCAGCGAGTTTCAGCATCACTCCGTCGAGCGGCAACTCCGGCTTTGTGGTGGAGGCGCTGTTTTGCACCGACGAGGAGAGCGGCTATGTACGGCAGGAAGGTGGATTGAAGACGAAGAACTTCACACCTGACGCTCTGACCGTGGCGGGTACATCCCTGATCCGCAATGTAGTCGATCACTCTGAATTCAACCTGCTCGAAACCTCCGGGGCGCACGACGACGGCGTGCGCATCGATAGCGCCTGTTGCGGCGCGAACTTTTCCAGTCTCCATGCCGACAACGGAAATACAGGGGGCTATCCGATCATCGTTGGTTCAGGAGGCGTGATACAAAACGTGTGCACAACGGCCGGCAGCAACATCATCACCGCGCCGTATGCACACTTCACGGCAGAGTATCTGGGCGACATCCTTCGCGCGGGGAAAGCGGGAGCCAGCACCAACTTCCCCTCCGCAACCGTCACGATTACGGGCATCAACAGCCTCAGCAGTATTACGGTGAACGCGAAGGCAACTCTAACCAACAGCACGAACCCCGCCTGCACCAACCCGGCGCCCGCAGGCGGCACGGGCCTCACGCTGCATATCGCCGACCCCACAGTTCCGGCCGTAACTCAGATTTCCCTGTATCATCCGGTCGCCAACTCTCCCGGGCCAGGGTTCGAGAACATCCTTATCACCGGCAACGTCAGTGGACTCTCGACCTATGGCGCTTACCTGGAGTCTAACTCGGCCGTAGATAAGTCCACCGCGCAGACTTATATCGGTTACCCGGCTGGACAGGTCAACTTCTATAACTTCTACGCTCCCGGGCCCTCATCCGGCGCGACAAAATACGCAATTCAATCGGATACTCCCTTTGGATGGTGCGTTTTGGGAGGGGTTTCGAACACCGGTCTTCTCGATCAGGATGAGGTGATTCCCCCCGCGGCAAACGCGAATCTGACTTATTGCAAAGGCGGCATGCCGCACTCCGTGAATAGCGCCAACCTGCTTCCGGATACCGACTTGAAACAGGGCAGCACCTGGTGGAGGATTCCCTCGGGCGTAAGCATCACAGGCGGCGTTGGCGCCTCCGGAGATAATGCCTTCACTTACACCCTGAGAACCGGGACTTCGAGCGAGCTGCTCTTTATCCCCGTCAAGCTGCCCATCCCGAATCTTCAACCCAACCGGACTTATACCGCCGGGGCCCACATCAACTTCACGGGCGGGACCGCGGGCAGGGTTGATGTGAAGCTTTGCAGCGCGGCAAACTGCTCAGGCCCCACTTATATGAATGCCTCGGTCAACAGCAGTGCAACGAGAGCCGGCATCGCCTCGGGAAAGTTCAATGCAGCATCGTTCACCGATCCGTATTTTGTGATCGAACTGGAAAACGTCAAGGGCAACGGAACCTTGATCGTTTCCGAGCCGTTCCTCGTGGCGGGAAGTCTGGCCTCCTACACAGAGAACGACAGCGGGTTCGGCTCGCAGCCGAGTCAGGGGATGACCACCGCGAACCCCAATGCTGGCGAGGGACCCGGCGCGCACACATCGCCGAGCGCGGAGCGGGTTCTCACCGGCGCATGCACGGGAACGGCTGCCTCCAGCGCGAACAATCTGGCCGTCTATCCGTTTGGGACCAGCTCGTCCTCCTGCGCTGCAACACTGAACCCGCTGTACGGCGCACTGATGCCCGCTACCGGCACCGCAAGCGGCCTCGTGGTGCGGTGCGGAACGAGCGGCTCGCAGCCGGCCAGCGGCGTTTTCAGCCTCTACGACTACCCCAACGGCGGCGGCGCTTCCAGGCCTACGGGCGTCACGGTCACCTACGGCACAACGACCGCCAAGACCGTGGTTCGGGACACCACGCATTCTTACGCCTACTCGGCCGGCGACCTGCTGGTTCTGCTCTACTCGACCCAGGCAAACGAGACGCTGGCCAATTGCACGGCCAGCTTCTTCTACTGAGCGGAAGCCGGGGACAGCGGGGAGTTGCAGCTCTGGTGACGGGTTGCCATCGGACTGGCCTAGCCGCGCCGGGGAAGGTATTCTGGTAGCGCATGACCAAAACAATTCCAGGCGAGGGATTCGAGCCCCGGAGCGCAGTCCGTTGAGCGCGGGCCGGTGGGGCGCCGGTTTTTCCGCCGTTGCGCGCTTTGTGGCCGAGGTTGAGGCTGCCGCGGCGAATCGAGGGCCGCTGCGGCCCGGCTATGTACTGGCCGGCGAAGAAGCCTTCCTGCTGGACCGCTGCCGGGCGGCGGTGCTCAAGGGCTTTGTTCCGCCCGATTTGAAGGATTTCTGCCTCTCCGATCTGGATCTGAATGGAACCTCGCTGTTCGAAGTGCTGGATCGTGCCCAGACCCCTTCGCTGATGGCGCCGTTCCAGGTGATCTTTGTCCGCAATGTGCGCCAGCTTTACACGCGCGGCGCCAAGAAGGACGAATTCGCGGCGCTGGATCGCTACTTCCGTTCCCCGAACCCGCAGGCGCTGCTGATTTTTGTCGCGGACTTTCTGCGCATTCCTTCCGACATCCGGCGCATGGAGATGGACGACAAGAATCGCTTCGAGCGGCTGCGGGAGACGCTGGGCGAGCACTGCAGCATGGTCGAGCTGGCGCGGGTGAACGACGAAGACGCCATGCGTTGGACGGTTGCGACGGCGCAAGAGACGGGCGTCCGCATGGAGCCCGACGCAGCCCGCGAGCTGGTGGATGCGCTGGGCGCGGACATGATGATGATCGCTTCGGAAATGGAAAAACTGCTGCTCTACACGCTGGGCCGAGGGCGGATCACGCTGGGCGATGTGGAGACCATGGTGTTGGGAGCCAAACAGCGCACGCTCTACGAGCTGACCGACGCCATCAGCGCGCGCGACCGGGCGCGTGCGCTGCTGATTCTGCATGGGCTCTTGAACAGCTCGGACGCCGGCGAGGACGCGGCCATCGGCCACTTGTACATGCTGGCCCGCACCTTTCGCCAGATGCTGGTGATTCTGGAGAAGAATGTGCGCGACTCGCGCGCCATCTGGCAGGCGCTGTGGCAGGGCTTTCGAATGCCCCCATTTGCCGCCGACGACCTGATCCGCCAGGCGCGCCGCTACAAGAGCCGGCGCGAATTGACGCGGGCACTCAGACTGGTGGCGCGCGCGGATCTGGAGTTGCGCTCGTCTCCGCCGGATAAGAAGCTCGTCCTTGAGCGGCTGGTCTATGAGCTGGCCTCCGAGCCAAAGGCCGTGGCGCCACTGTTTGCCGCGCAGCTTTCGTTCGAGGTGTAACGGCGGGTTAATTCCCGTTAGCATCCAGAATGGCGTGCGCAAGGAACGGCAGACTGGGGTTGCCCTGTCCGTCCAAATCGAAAACAACGATCTCGTTGTTCCCCTTTTTCAACCATGGAGCGGGCAGGTAGAGCGTTCCTTGCGGGCCGATCTTCCAGAAGCGGCCGAGCGGTTGGCCGTTGATAAACACCTCACCCTTGCCAAGCGAGCGGGCATCGACAAACATGTCGGCCGGCGCATCGACTTGAAAGGTCGCCTGATAGAAACAGGCGCCGGCGCAGGACGCTGACTGATACGCAAGCGTACTTACATTCTGCATCGGTAAAGGATAGATCTGCCAGCTAGTAAGTTGGTTGCCAGCGAGAGTCACTTGATTAGTAATGCCGGCGCGTTCATGCTGAAACTGGCGGCCAAAGTTCACGCGACCGGTGTTCTCCACAAGAATATCGAGGCGGGTTTTGTCGTGCGCAACATGAATTGGCAGCGACGCCTGGTCCACCCGTCTATCGAGCTTCCCAACCAATACGCCGTCCAGATAGATCTGCGCATAACTGTGCAGCTCGTCGATGTGCAGGTCTCCGCTCTGGGAGCGGGCAATGCTGGTGCGGTACAGTATATAACCGTAACTCTGGCCAACATCTTCCATGGAAAGAATCTGCGTGGAAGTTATGGGTTTGGGAAGGTTGTCCCAGATGGACGTGGAGCGAGCGAATTGAACCGGAGCCAGCGCCTGGGCGGGCGTGGGTGCAGACGGCGCGGGGGGCGTGCTGCCGGTAACTTTGCTGATAGCGTCCCGGAAGAGGAAGTACTTTGGTTTGAGCTCACCGCTTTCACTTATCGGCACATCGTAGTCGTAACTGGTAACATCGGGCTCATACTTACCGCCGTCAATATTCGCGCCATTCATCCAACCAAAACTTGTGCCCCCGTGAAACATATACAGGTTGACCGAGAAGCCCTGCTCCAGCATCCACTGCAACTCCTTGGCTTCCGCGGCCCCGTCGGAAGTGTTGTGCTTCCCGCCCCAATGATCGAACCATCCATCCCAGTATTCTCCGCACATGCGCGGGGCGTTGGGGCGGAGCTTCACCAGTTTGGCGAACTCGGCCTTTGCGCTGCCGCTGCCGAAGTTGATGACGGCGGGCAGCTCGGGAAGCGATCCATTGGGCAACTCATCAACGCCATCGGCGGTGTATAACATCGCCCGATCGAAGCCGGAGTCGACCAGCAGATGATGAATTCTCTCCATGTAGTTGTGGTCCGAACCGAAAGAGCCGTATTCGTTCTCAACCTGGACGGCGATGATGGGTCCGCCGTTGGCGCTTTGCAGGGGAGCGAGTTCATGACCCAGCTGGTGGAACCAGCGACCGGCGGCAGCCATGAAGGCAGGATTCGATGTACGCACCTCCATGTCCGGCTCATGCAAAAGCCATGCCGGGTAACCGCCAAACTCCCACTCCGCGCAGACATACGGTCCTGGCCGCAGAATTACAAACAGCCCTTCCTGTTGCGCCTCGCGGATAAACTCGGCAATGTCGTTCTGGCCGGAAAAGTCGAATTGCCCCGGTGAAGGCTCATGCAGGTTCCAGAAGACGTAGGTTTCCACGGTGTTGAGGCCCATGGCGCGGGCCTTGCGCAGACGGTCGCGCCAGTAAGCGCGCGGCACACGCGCATAATGGATTGCTCCGGAGATGATCTGGAAGGGCCTTCCGTCGAGCTCGAAGTGATCGCCATTGGCGCGCAGTTGATGGGGTGCGGGCGCCTGGGCGCTGAGGTTCTGCATCGCGAGGAAGAGGCCTACGGTCAGCAGAGTTGTTATGACGATTCGAATGCGAACGGGATTCATCGATACCTGATTTCTGAGGTCACAGAGAGCGGCGCAGAATTCCGCTCTACGTTTGCGGGACAGCTTCCAGCGTAAGTACCTGGAAGGGCTCGAGGTGGAAGGTGTGCGGTTTGCCTGCTTCAAGCTCAATTGCCGGTTGCGCGGCGTCGGCTGACCAGGGGCCGTGCGCGCTGAATCTGGTTGCTGCTCCGGCAGGCAACTCGAAGGCCTGCGCAACGTCGAGAGTGGAGTCCTGCGCATGTGCGCTGGGATTGCGCAGGGTAAGGATCGCCTTCTGCGGCGACCATGCGGCCCAGCCGTAGACCTGGAGCCAACGCGGGTCACCGCCGACCCAATGCGTGTCGACCAGCGTGGCTGCATTGCGGCGCGACCACTTTGCAGATTCGGCCAGCACGTTCCAGTCGGCCTCGGTCAGCAGCGAGGGAGTGATGTACATCTCCTGCAGCTGAGTACCGGTGCCAAAATAAGAGCGCACTTCATTGGCGAAGTCTCCGCCTGGATCGGTGGCGAGGTGCGGCGCCTTTTGCGCGAAGACGACGCCGTGCAGCATGAGGGAGTTGAGCGGAAAGAGACGGCCGGCCTTGACGATCTCGCCGTAGGTGTCGGCGTCGCGGTAGGTGATCCAGCGTTCGCGGTCCGAGCCTACGCCGGCGAACTCCGTGTCGTCGCCGCCGCGCCAGATGGAGTCTGCATAGAAGAGCCAGAACGGGGAGGGCCAAGTTCCAGTGGTGAGATTGATGTAGAGGTCGGGCTTCAGTTGGCGCAAGTCGCCGATCAGGTGAATGGCCGCATCGAAGTCCGAGCTGAAGGCGCTTCCTTTCACCACCTGGTCCGCGTTGCCGGTGCCGTCGAGTTTGAATTGGTTCACGCCGTACTTGGTGACCATGCCGGTGACCGCGTCGTGAAACAGCGCATAATAGCGCGGTCCGGAGAGAGCGAGGCCCTCATCGACAATCTCGTAGCCGTCTCTTCTTGCGGTGGCCACGCGCGCCTGCTTGGCGGGCCCATAGCCGCCCCAGGGCGAGAGCCAGACGCCGGGAGCGGTCCCGTACTCCGCGGCGGCT
The DNA here is from genome assembly GCA_031296215.1 of Occallatibacter sp. Taxonomy (GTDB): domain Bacteria; phylum Acidobacteriota; class Terriglobia; order Terriglobales; family Acidobacteriaceae; genus Telmatobacter. The sequence goes on along the minus strand of JARLGE010000333.1, from coordinate 12,836 downwards.
TGCTTGAGCGGGTCGAAGCCGTCCTTGAAATCGGTGCGAATCTTCCATAGATCGTTGGTATCGTCCCAGCCGTCGTCGAAGAGGAAAGAGTCGAGCTTGACGCCGCGCTTCTTGTTCAGCGCCTCGCCAAAGGCGTGAATGCGGGCCAGCGCTTCCTGTTGCGTGTAGGGGTTGAAGAAACCGATATCGAACCAACTGTTGTAGTGCAGGAAGGTGCGGTAGGGATGGGCGCGCTCGCGTTCGAGATAAGTGAGAAAGGCGCGGCGCATCTGTCCGCGGGGCGCAACGCCGACGACCGATGAAAACTGCGCCGACTGGCCGGCAGATATGGGCACGCCGCTATGCAACTCGCTCACGCCACGACCGGCGACCACGCTGCTCTCGGAGAGAGGAGATTCGAAGCCGAGAAAGAAGTCGCCCGCGGTCAAAGGAGACCCCTTCACCGTTCCGGCAACGCCGATGCCCGGCGAACGCACATCGATCATGGTTACGCCGCTCAGCGGAAGCGGCCTTGGGCCGGCGGTGATAGTAAGAATCTGCCGGATATAGCTCGAGCCCCGGCGCAGCGTAAGCGCCCAGTCTGCGCCAAACCTGCCTTCAGGATCGGAGAGTTGGTAGTGGATGGCGACTCCGGGGAGCCGATCGGAGGCGCGGGAGGCAGAGGGATTGGGAGTGAGCTGTTCGACTTTCGCAGGGCTCGCGATGAGCAGGTCCGAGGCGTGCAAGACACCCATCTCTCTCAGCTCGATGGAGAAGGGGCCATCGAGGTTGAGGGTCGCATCCATGACTCCGGAATCGCCGGCCCAGTCTCGGATCGCGAGGGAACTGAGGCGTCCATCGGTGATTGTCCAGCGGGCTTCGATGCGCTTGTTCTGGAGTGTGCCTCCGGATTGCCCACGCAGGGCGACGACCGGATTGCCCGCCGTGGTGTCGAGAGGGATCTGCGAGCAGGCCGCGCCCAGCCCCATTGAGCCCAGGCCTGCAAACAGCGTGATGACTCTGGTGGCATGAAGGAGAACACACGGCTGCGTCAACCGAACTTCCACGTCCCCTCCTGGCTCAGGGTACAGTGTATCCGAGTTGCGCAGGCAGTTGGAGCAGCGTTGGCGGCCGGCTAATGAACGCCGTGATCGTTGAGCCAGGGGCCGTACTCGTGGTCCACCTTCTGAATGTGATTGGTGAGCCAGTCGCGAACGAAGTTGAGCAGATGAATATTCAGCGTAATCTCGCCGCGCCCGTAGCGGGTAGAGTAGTCTTCCACTTGTTTGATCAGGTCGCGGTGCAGGGCGCGGTGCTCGGTGAGTCCCGGATACTTTGCCCCCGCCATCATTGCTTCTTCCGCCGTGAAGTGCGTACGCGTGTAATCCACCAGCTTGCGCAGGAGCGGGCCGGTCATCGCCTGCGCCTGGCCTTTGAGCATCGCGCCGTGGAGATCGTTGAGAATTTCAAACAAGACCTTGTGCTGACCATCGATGGTCTTGACGCCCACCGAGTACCTGCTGCTCCAAGCCAAAAGTGCCATGAATCCTCTCCTGCCGGATATTTGCCTGCACTCACTCATCGGACGGAGAAGGCAAGAACTTGAGGGAGTTTGTCAGGGGGCCGACAGGCGCCGTAAAAGGGAGCCGCGGGCATCGGCCATCAGTCGATGCCCCGGTCATTGAGCCACGGGCCGTATTCCTGGTCGGCGCCTTCAATGTGCTCGATGAACCAATCGCGCAGGGAGCAAAGCAGCGCTCGCATCTCAACCCCTTCGCCGTACTGCAGGCGATGGGCCGCCTCAAGAATTTGGGCCAGGATGCTGTGGTGCAGCCTGCGGTGGTCGGCCAGACCGGGAAAGCCGGACTGCTCCATGAGGTGCTCTTCGCTTGCGAAGTGCATGCGGGTGAATTCGATGAGTTGGTCGAGAAGTTTGCTGACCTGTTCGCGCCCTCCGCCGTGCACCACCGCCAGCCGCAGTTCGTTCATGGCGTCCATGAGGATACCGTGCTGATCATCCATGGCTCGCACGCGTACCCTGCAGGCGTGGTTCCAGGTTAGTAAAGTCACATCGGCCTCCATATGCGTTAACGGATTCCAATCACTGTGTACGGTATCGGTGAGTCTGAGCGCGTGCGTTATGACTGTCTGGCTCGATCAAGTGACCAAGGTTTGGCACGGCGGCCTTGCGCGGGAAGGGTCGGGGACGCCCCAAGAGGCGGACGGAGGCTCAGGCGGCGAGAAATATTCCTGAGGGAGGCGCAAAATGAAGGAATACTCATGATTACGCCTGCCAATATCTTTGCTGCGCTGCTCACGCTGATCCCCCTGGTGGCTGCGGGATTCTTCCCGCAGATTGTGGGAGGAAGTGCGCGCAGGCTGCCTTGGTGGGCGCAGATTCTGTGCCCAGCCGCGTTGAGCGCGCCGTATGTTCTGGTGACGTGCTCGGCGGGCCAATTCCGGTGGGGATGGTTCGCGCTGTATGCGTTGCTTCCCGCGGCGGTGGCGATGCTTCTTGGGCAGGCCATGCGTGCCGACGGCGAGCAACCACCCCAGCGACAAGGACCCGTCCCCCAACCGCAACGAGCAAGGATCACTCGTTGGGGACTCCGTGTCGCCGGGGACCCCGGAGGGCAACACGGCAGCTGGCGGGACTTTCTGGTGTTGGCTGTGCTGGGGCTGGCCGTGGATCTGCGCTGGTTTGAGGGCGCGTGGCCGGCTCACCTGGCCATCTTCAACAAGATGCTGGTGCTGGATGCGGGCATCTACGGCTTCATCGCGCTGCGGCAACTGGAGGGCGCCGGCTTCGACCTGCGGCTGAAACTGCGCGATGCGGGTATCGGCCTCCGGGAGCTGGCCTGGTATACGCCGGTGGCGCTGGTGCTTGGCCTGGGCCTGGGTTTCCTGCACCTGCACCGGGGTTGGCCCGGCTGGCGGTCCATGGCCTGGGCATGGATCTTCACCTTTCTCTTCATCGCGGTTCCGGAAGAGCTTTTCTTTCGCGGCTGGATGCAGAATCTGCTGGAGCGGCGCATAGGCCGCACCCCGGCGCTGCTGGTGACGGCGGCGCTGTTCGGGCTCTCGCACTTCAACAAGCGGACGGCCTTTTTCAACTGGCGCTATGTGCTGCTGGGTGCCGTGGCGGGCATCTTTTATGGCCGGGCGTGGCGGCAAGAGCGGCGCGTGGGCGCATCGGCCGTCACCCATGCCTCGGTGGATGCGATCTGGTCGCTATGGCTGCGCTGACGATGGCTGCGCCGATGGGGCCGGGAGGCGTGCGTGCCGGTGGTAGGTCAGGTAGCCAAGGCCGACGCGCATGTTGTGGTCCACGGGTCCCGGTATGGCGATGGCGATGGCGATGCCAAGGATGGCGTGGGCCATGGCCAGCGGATAAAGATTGCGATAGCGGAGGAAAAGCAGGCAGGCGGCAAAGCCCCAGATCAGTGTGATCGGCGTGAGGATGGGGTTGGGCAGGTGCGCCAGCGAGAAGAGGACTCCGGCCAATAGCGCTGCGGAGACTTGACCTCGCGCAATCCCCAGGCAGCGCGGCAGAAAGAACCCCTGCAACAGAAGTTGCTGCACGCAGGCCCAGAGCGCATAGGCCCAGTAGTTCTGGATGAAAGCCATGGGGCCGCCGACTGGAAGATGCAGTGTGTGCAGTTGATAGGCGACCAGGATGGCGGCCGCGGCCCCGAGCAGCGCCGCCACGGCTACCCAAAGCGAACGAAATAGGCCCGCCGTGCGAAGACCCAGCGCCATCATGCGATCGAAGGAGATCCAGAATATGGCAACGATGGCAGCGGCAGCAACCCACCACAAGAGCTTTTGCCAGGGACGCGGCGTCCAGATGACAAGCAGGATCAGCCCATAGGGAATCGCGAGCTCAAGAAGGACGCGCCGCTTGCCTGGCGCGACGGCCAGGTCCTTGATGCCGGATGTTGCCCCGATCGCCTCTGCCATGAGACCGATGTTACGGCAATTCGTTTGCCTGCTCCAGCTTGCCGATTCCAGCTCTCCTATTCCAGGATGACGGCCGGTTCGGTGACCGATCCCGGCCGGTGAGTGCGGGTGGTGAGCGTGATGGCCGCAGCCAGAATCAGCGCCCCTCCCGCCCAGGCGTAGGGGCCCAGGTGCTCGCCGAGCAACTGGACGCCGAGCCAGGAGCCAAGCGCCGGCTCGATATTGAGGAAGACCCCGGCGCGCGAGGCGGGCACGTGGTGGATGCCCCAGTTCCACAGCAGCGTGGTGGTGGCCGTGCAGAGCACGCCGCTGATGGCCAGCGCGGCCCAGGCGGTTGCGCTCACATGGGCGAACGGGGGCGGCGCAAAGCTGCGATGGGTAACGGGAACCAGAAGCGGGTTCAGCAGCCAGGGGTCCAGCACCACGACTGCCAGCATGGCGGTGCCAGCCAGGATCGAATACGAGGTCACTACCGGCGGACTGTGCGTTACCATCAGCTTTTTGCTGAGCAAAATCCAGGCCAGGGCGGTGACCAGCGAGGCGACGACGAGCAGGTCGCCGACGAGGGTGGGCTGGCCGTGTGCTGCCGGGCCGCGGCTGCCGCCGAGCACGATCAGTGCCGCACCAGCCGTGGAACCGGCCAGCGCCAGCCAGCCAATCCAGTCCAGCCGCTCGCCGGCAAACAGGGCCGCAGCGGCAGCCAGCAGCACCGGCATGGCCCCCACCATCAGAGAGGCGTGGCTCACAGTGGTGAGCGCCAGACCATGGAACTGGAGCAGAAATTGGATGGGAATGCCGAAGGCGGCGGAGATGAGCAGAGTGCGCGTTTCGGCCGCTGTCAGGTGAAAGCGGTTGCGATGGACGAGCACCAGCGGCAGCATGGCCAGCGAGGCGAAAAGGAAGCGGTAGAGCACCATGTGCTCCACGCTCATCTCATTGAGCGCGAGGCGGCCCCAGTAGAAGCCCGTGCCCCACAGGGCGCCGGCCAGGGCGCATGCGCCGTAACCGAGAATCGTTACGTGCCTGCCAACGTTGATAGGGTTTGCCATCCGTCTTTACTGTCGCACATGCGCCATCCGAAGGGATCGCTGCCAGTCGCCCGCCGCATCGGCGAAAATAGAGTGACATGATGAAGCGGCTGCGAGCTGTGGCGGAACAAGCGGGTCTCTGGCTGGTCCTGGCGGGCCTGTCCACATTCGCTGTGCCGCCTGGGCAGGCGCAGGGCAGCAGCTCGTTCCCCCAGAATCAGCCTCACGCAGGCAAGGAGCGCCCGTTGCCGGACCGGCTTCCCGACAAGCCCTCGGAGCCTCCGGCGCTCCGGATTCCCGTGGAGGCGCTTGGCTTTTCCGCCCCCGGCGCCATTTACCTGGGGCAGCGGAACAGCATGGCTTCGCTGGATTTTCTCGACGAAAACCGTCTGTTATTCACGTTTCGCGTGCCCGGGCTGATACACCGCGAGGGTGGGGACAGCGAGTGGAACGACGCGCGCCAGATTCGCGCCGTGGTGCTGGCGCTGCCTGCTGGAACGGTGACTGCCGAGGCCCTTTGGACGGTGCACGACCGGGTGCGCTACCTGTGGATGCTCAAGGACGGCCACTTTCTGCTGCGGGACAAGGACGGCCTTCAGCAGGGCGACGCCACGCTCAGCCTGAAGCCGTTTCTGCATTTCCCGGGGCCGGTGGAATGGTTGGAGATGGACCCGTCGCAGCAGTATCTGGTGACCAACTCACAGGAGCCCGCCGCAGCCGAGGCCAAGCCCGGCGACGTGCCCAGCCCGCCCACCGCCCAGGCCAGCATGACGGTGGACGGACAGAATCCCGGCGTGCCCGATTTGGTGGTGCGCATCTTGCGCAGGAAATCCGGCGAGGTGATGCTGGTCAGCCGCGTGCGCTTGTCTGTCCATTTGCCCATCAACGCGGATGGGTACCTGGAAAGCCTGCGCGCAAATGGCGAGCAGTGGCTGCTGAACCTGCACTACTTCAGTGGCGGCAGCACTGTGGTGGGGCGGGTTAACTCGACCTGCTCGCCGACCTTCGACTTTATCTCGCAGCGCGAGCTGTTGGTGACCGCCTGCGACGGCGGCGGGGGCGCGCACAAACTGGTGGCCATGACCACCGATGGGCGCCGGCTCTGGGAGGACCCCAGCTCGCCTCAGGCGATCTGGCCGCTGCTGGTGATGGCGCCGGATGGCTCGCGGCTGGCGCGGGAAACGCTGGCCGTCAACCACGCCATCAACGCCTATTCGCCCCTGGACGCCGAGGACATCAAAGGCCAGCTGGTGCGGGTCTTCGACGCGTCCAGCGGCAAGGTGGCGCTGGAGACATCCGCCAGCCCCGCGCTCGATGCGGGCGGCAATGTAGCCATCTCCCCCTCCGCGCAGCGCGTGGCCGTAATCAATGCCGGGGCCATCGAGGTCTTCGACCTGCCCGAGCCTCCGGCGCTGGCAGACAACCCCAAATCGCTGGCGGGTCACTGAGCGGCAGCGTTCCGAGCTCGGCAGGCACAGACCCGTGTACACTGGGCGACGGGAGATTTTTTCTTGTCCACGGCCGTCCTCCACTACACGGCTGCGGCGGTCACCGACCGCGGCCGCAAGCGCCCGTCCAACGAGGATGCCTTCGGCTTCTCGGTCGAGGAGGGGGTCTACCTGGTCTGTGACGGCATGGGAGGCGCTGCTGCCGGGGAGATTGCCAGCTCGCTGGCGGTGGACGAGCTGCTGCGGCTGCTGGGTCGGCGCGCTGCGGACGACGGGGAGGCGGTGGCGATGCCGATGCTGGCCGCGGAGGCCATCGGCATGGCCAACGAGGCCATCTTCTCCCGCTCCCAGCGTAACCACAAGCTCAACGGCATGGGCACGACGCTGGTGGGCCTGCTGGTGGAAGAGCGCCGCGTCTGGGTGGTCAACATCGGCGACAGCCGCTGCTACCGGCTGCGCTACCGCCGCCTGGAACAGATTACCCAGGACCACTCGCTGGTGGAAGAGCAGGTGCGAATGGGCCGCATGACGCGTTCCGAGGCCCTGCGTTCGCCGCTCAGAAACGTGATCACCCGCGCGCTCGGCACACAGGGTAAGGTGACGCCCGATATCTTTGAACTGGAAGCCGAGCCAGGGGACTTGTATCTGCTGTGCTCCGACGGGCTGACCCGGGAGCTGACCGATGCGCTGCTTGAATCGATGCTCAGCATCGATCTGCCTCTCGATGCTCTGTGCGCGCGCCTGGTGGATGCCGCGAAGAAAGCCGGCGGCGGCGACAACATAACCTGCATTCTGGTGCGCGCCGGCGAATAAGGCATCCGCTCTGGCCTGAAAACGTTGCGCAAATGCTGCCCCGGGCGATAACCTTCTAGTCGCCAAGGAGCAAGGATGAACAGGGCAAGCGAAAGCGAATCGGCCTCCATCGATCCTGCCGCAATTCCGCAGAGAACGCTCTCGACCGGCGCCACCATGCCCGCCATCGGCCTGGGCACCTTCGGCTCCGACCACGTAACACCGGACCAGGTCGCGCAGGCTGTGCGCGGCGCCGCCGCAGCCGGTTACCGGCACTTCGATTGCGCCTCGGTCTATGGCAACGAGCCCGAGGTCGGCGCGGCGCTGCAAGCTGTGATCGCCGGCGGCGTCAAACGCGAACACATCTGGATCACCTCCAAGCTGTGGAACGACAAACACGCCGAGGACGACGTCATCGCTTCCTGCCGCAGGTCCCTTGCCGACCTGCGCCTCGATTATCTGGACCTCTACCTTGTCCATTGGCCGTTTCCAAACTTTCATCCCCCGGGATGCGATGTGACCTCGCGCAGCGCAGCGGCCAGGCCTTACATCCACAAGAGCTATATGAAGACCTGGCGCAGGATGGAAGAGCTTGTAGATCTGGGCCTGGTCAGGCACATCGGCACGTCGAACATGACCATCCCCAAATTGAAGCTGTTGCTGCGCGACGCGCGCATCCGGCCCGCGGTCAACGAAATGGAATTGCATCCGCATTTTCAGCAGCCGGAGCTTTTCAAATTTGTGCTCGACAACGGCATCCAGCCGGTCGGCTACTGCCCCATCGGCTCGCCGGGCCGCCCAGAGCGCGACCGCACCCCGGAAGACACCGCGCCCACGGAAGATCCGGTGATTGTGGAGATTGCCCGGCGGCATGGGATTCATCCGGCAGTGGTGTGCATCAAGTGGGCGGTGCAGCGCGGCCAGACGCCGATTCCGTTTTCCATCAACAACTACCGCGCCAATCTTGCCGGTGCTGCCGGCTATCCGCTCAGCAACGAGGAGATGCGGCAGATTGCCGGCATCGATCGCAACTGCCGCTTGATCAAAGGCCAGGTCTTCCTGTGGAAGGACGGCCAGACCTGGGAAGATCTGTGGGACATTCACGGAGAGGTCACGCCGCCATGAGATTGCCTGGGGCTGAATGACCCTGCAAAGTAAATCGGATCGGATCGACCACGGGGAGCAGAACGATGAACGAAACCATGATTGCGGCATTTCTCCCGGGCGACAGTACGGTTGAGCTGCGCTCCGTGCCGGTGCCCTCTGCGGGCCACGGCGAAGTTCTGCTGCGCGTAAAGGCTTCCACCATCTGCGGCTCAGATATCCGCTGCATCTATCATGAGCATCTCGGCAAAGGGCCCGAGGGTTACCAGGGAGTGATTGCCGGCCACGAGCCGTGCGGCCAGGTCGTCGCTGTCGGCGAAGGCTGCCGCCGCTTCAAGACCGGCGACCGCGTCATCGTCTACCACATCTCCGGCTGCGGCGTGTGCAACGACTGCCGCCGCGGTTACATGATCTCCTGCACCAGCGAGACGTATCGCCGCGCTTATGGATGGCAGCGCGACGGCGGCATGGCCGAGTTCATGATCGCCGAGGAAAAGGACCTCATCGCTTTGCCCGATGAGCTATCCTTCGCCGATGGCGCGCAGGTGGCGTGCGGATTTGGAACCGTCTACGAGGGCCTGACAAAGATTGGCATCGACGGCAATCATGCCGTGCTCATCACCGGTCTGGGTCCGGTGGGGCTGGCTACCGGCGCGATTTGTCGCAAGCTCGGCGCAAGCAAGATTATTGGCATCGACGTGGTTCCCGAGCGGATGAAGATTGCCCTGGACCTTGGCCTCTGCGACGTGGTGCTGGCCTCGGGACCGGAGAACGTTGCCGAGGTGAAAGCGCTGACCGGAGGCTTCGGCGTGGAGCGCGCGGTGGACTGCTCGGCGCACCCCGCGGCGCGCGCAACCGTCATCCGCGCCACGCGCAAATGGGGAAAGATTGTCTTCCTCGGCGAAGGGGGAAAGGTGGAAATCAATCCATCGCCGGACATGATTCACGATCAGAAGACGGTGTACGGATCGTGGGTCACTTCGACCTGGCTGATGGAGGAGTTGGTGGAGCGTCTGGTCCGCTGGAACCTTCATCCGGCCGACATTATCACCCATCGATTTCCGCTGCAGCGCGCCGGCGAAGCTTATGCGCTGATGGCCTCCGGCAAATGCGGCAAGGTTGCCGTCTGCTCGGACAAAGAGTTTATTTAGAACCACCATGAGGAGTTGGGTTATGACCGCCGTCACGACGCGCGAATGGGAAAGCAGGTTGAAAGTCCTGCTGCCCCTCTATGGGCACCGCAACTGGATTGTTGTAGCCGACTCGGCGTATCCGGCGCAATCCCGGCCGGGAATCGAAACTATCGTCGCCGAGGCCGAGCAGATAGATGTTGTGCAGATTGTTCATGACGCGATTACGGCCTCCAGGCACGCACGGGCAAACATTTATGTGGATGCGGAACTTCAATTCGTGGCGGAGAAGGACGCGCCCGGTGTCGCCGACTTCCGCCGGCAGTTGAATAAGGTTCTTTATGGCGCCCATCTTAGCCGGATTCCACACGAGCAGATCATTCATAAACTCGACCAGTCTGCGCAGCTTTTCCGCATTCTCATCATCAAGACCGAGTCGACCATTCCTTATACTTCTGTCTTCTTTGAGCTCGATTGCGGTTATTGGAACGCGGAAGCAGAACAAAACCTCCGCCAGGCAATGCTGGAGGCGAACACAAGATAGAGCCGGTTTCCTCGTGAAACCACGAAGACCCAAGAATTGAACCCTGACTTAGTATGCGCTGTGAAAGGAAGGACATCCAAATGGCAGTGAACAGGCGCGAGTTACTCCAACTTATGGGCGGCGCATGCTCCGCACTTGCACTTTCAAGATTTGCAAAGGCGCAGACAGCGCCAGGCGGAGTCTATCTTCCCACCAGAAAGTCGCTGGAGGGATATAGCATCCCGGATTGGTTCCGCGACGCGAAGTTCGGCATCTGGTCCCACTGGGGACCGCAGTCGGCGATCGAATTCGGAGACTGGTACGCCCGCACCATGTACCAGGAAGGGTCGCCGCAGTATTTGTACCATGTGGAAACTTACGGGCACCCCTCCAAGGTTGGCTACAAGGACCTCGTGAATAACTGGAAGGCCGCAAAGTGGGATCCGGACCACCTCATGAGCCTGTACAAGAAAGCCGGCGCAAAATACTTCTTCAGCATGGGTGTTCACCACGATAACTTCGACCTTTGGGACTCGAAGTATACGCGCTGGAACGCCGTCAACATGGGCCCGAAGAGGGACATCGTGGGCACCTGGCAAAAGGCGGCGCAAAAGCAGGGCTTGCGCTTTGGAGTTAGCGAGCACTTATGGATCAGCTACAAGTGGTGGGCCACCAGCCACGGCGCCGATAAGACAGGGCCGCTGGCCGGCGTCTCTTACGATGGCGTCGATCCGCAGTACGCCGACCTCTATCATGATGCAGACTGCGCGCGCTTTATCGATAAGCTCGACTGGAACGACGACGGCATTCCCGACGCGTGGAAGCGCCATTACGTCGATCGCATGACCGACCTGATCGACAAGTACCAGCCCGACCTGCTCTACACTGATGGCCACCTGCCCTTCGAAGATTCCGGCCTCAAGGTTGTCTCGCACCTCTACAACGTGAGCGCACAAAAGCACGGCGGACAGAACGAAGCCGTTTACACAAGCAAGGACGGCACGGATTGCGCCATCGGCACGTGCTTGCTGGACCACGAGCGCGGAGTCTCTGACGGCATCGCAAAGAATCCGTGGCAAACAGACACCTGCATCGGCCAATGGCACTACAATCGCGGCGAGAAATACAAGACAGCCAAGAAGGTGATAGACCTTCTCACCGATATTGTCAGCAAGAACGGCAACCTGCTGCTCAACTTCCCGCTGCCTAACTCCGGTGAACTGGACTTTGAAGAGATGGCGGTGCTGGAAGGCATCACCGCGTGGATGGCGGTGAATAGCGAGGGCATCTACAGCTCACGCCCGTGGAAGATCTACGGAGAAGGCCCGTCCACCCAGGTCAAGATCGAGCCGGGCAACTTCAACGAAGACAAACAGAAGGACCTGACGGCCGAGGACGTTCGCTTCACCGTCAAAGACAGCAGGGTATACGCATTTGTCATGGGCTGGCCGGAAAAGGCGGCAGTGGTCAACGCGCTGGGCACGGGCAGCCCGCAGACGCCGGGCAGAGTTCGCAACGTGGAACTGCTCGGCTACAAGGGCGAGCTCAAGTGGAAGCAGGACGAATCTTCCTTGCGGGTGGAGATGCCCGCGGAGAAGATCTCCGACATTGGCATCGCGTTGAAGGTGGCGATGGCGTAGGGAAGAATGGGGCGATCGACAGGCAGAGCCGCGAGCAGATGGGCCGGCTAAGAACGTTCCTCTGCGTCGCTCGCCGGCCGGTCAGGCCGCGACGCCCAGCGTGGACTTGGCCCAGTCAACTGCATCGCCATAACACCGGATCAATCGCTTGAGATTGAGGTCATTGGCTGCGACAATCGCGTCGCAGGCGGCCCAATCGCCGCGTTCGTGGAACTCCAGCCATACGAGCAGGGTGCGCTCGTGGTTGGCTGTTCCCTCGAGAGCCTCGCGGATCTCGGCACGCAGTGGCAGCGATGACGTGAGCGCCTCCATGGGCAACCCCAGCATGGCGGGCAGCAAGCTGAGAAGGCCTAGCAGGTATTGTTCCTCGGAGTCCAGCGCACACAGCTCCGCGGCCAGTCCGCAGAACCGAGCCCGTAGCAGGGCCATTTGCAGAATCTCCGGCGGCTGGTCGGCGTTGAGCTCACTGAGAATGGCCAGGTTGGCGATGCGGCGAAAGGTCTCTTCACCCACAATGAGCAGCGCCGATTCGATCGAGCGAACCTCCCGGCGGATGGCGCAGAGCGGCGAGTTCACCAGGCGAAGCAGCCGGTAGGTGAGCGAAGCGTCGCGCTGCACAAGTTCGCTCACCTTCTTCAGGTCCATGGTTTCGCGATTCAGATGGCGCAGAAGCTCGAAATGAAAGAAGCGGTTGGCGGGCACTTTCCGGCTCTTGACCAACTCCGGCTGGCAGAAGTAGATGCCCTGAAAGAGCGTGAAGCCCGCAGCCGTGGCCTGCCGATAATCCTCCGGGGTCTCGACCTTCTTCGCAATCTTCGCAACCGGGAGGCGGCTCAACTGCTGGCGCAGGTTGGCTCGCCCCGCGCTGTCAAGGAAGCTGAAATCCACCGCGACGTAGTCGGCCCGTTCCGCCACCGGCCGCAGTTGCGCGTGCCAGGCCGAATCGTCAAGCGCCAGCTGGAACCCGCCGGCCTTCAATTCCAGACATGCATCAACCAGCCGGGACGTTGGCTCAGCGCGCGCCGGGATTACCAGAACGGTCATGCCGGGCGGCAGAACCTGCGCTAGCCCGCATTTCTCACGGGTGCATAGCTGATTGCGGTGAGGGTAGATAGGAAAAGGCTTGGAAAGGCCGTCTTTTCATGGCATAACTGCGTTATCGAGACGTGGTTATGGCCGAGGAAGGGCGGCCTTTCTTATGACAGAGTGTAACCAAGAAACGTTCTCATTTG
>JARLGE010000085.1 GCA_031296215.1 Occallatibacter sp. | reverse complement strand
GAAGGTGGAGTCGGGATAGCGGAGATCGGCGTCGAGCCTCGTGAGGGCAAGGCCGCATTCGGAAAGTGCCTGGCAGTAGAGCCGGTGCTGCTCAAGAACAAGATCGAGCTGCGGAGCGCCGAAGTCGGCCGTGGTGAGCCCGGCGTCGAAGTTGCTTCCCGGAGTGCGAACGATGGCTTTGGTGAACAAGCGGCGAGTCCTCTACGGCCATGATTGCACAGGCGCGGGCGACAGAGCCTTGCATGGCCGCCTGCGAAAGATCGTTCAATACTCTTGATACTGGTTATCCAAAACGGAAGAATATCCTGGGCCCATAGAGGCGCTCCGATATTCATTTGGAATCAAGGGGAATGGCTGCGTGATCGCTGCTGCGAACTCAGCGCTGTCCACTCGCTTGAGTCGATCGAGCAATTCGTCGTTTGAGAGCGAATTGAGGAACTCGGGAGAGAAGCGGTACTCCATTGTCTCTACCTCACTGAGGTTAAGTCGATATCACCACGATACGGGGTGAGATGGATGGTGAACATCGGCGAAAACTCCGATTGAAGTAGGCTTTGCCGCTTGAGTTGTGTAGGGTTTTCCTTAAACCGAAAGAACAATTGAAAAGATTTGAGCGGAACAGAGTCGATGTGTCCCGAAGGCAAGCGCGCCGAGTGGCTTCTTCCTTCAAGAAAAGGCCGCCTCCAAATCACCACAAAACTGTCATCCTGAGCGGAGTTTGGCGCGTTCTTTGCGCCAAACTCCGCTCAGGATGACAGAGCTCTTTTTGATACGAAGCTGGGAGGCTCAACCCTGTTCCCTATTCCCTATTCCCTGCTCCTTAATAGAACAAATACTTGCGCCAGCGGTCGTCGCCGCGGCCCAACATGCGCATGATCTGGCGGCTGGTGTGCAGCGAGAAGGGACGCGGGTCGCGCAGCAGGATCATGTCGTCGATCTCGTGCAGCATGCGGTTGCCCTTGCGGCGGTTGCAGGCGTGGCAGCAGGCAACCAGATTCTCCCAGGTCGAGTTGCCGCCGCGGGAACGGGGCACGACGTGGTCCAGGGTGAGTTCGCTCGAGGGCAGAACCACTCCGCAGTACTGGCAGGCGTTGCGGTCGCGCAGCAGGATGTTCTTGCGCGAGAGGGCGCGGGTCTGGTGAGGGATGCGGCGGTACTCCAGCAGGCGAATGACCGAAGGCATGGCGATGCGGCTGCGCTGGGCGTGGAGAATCAGGCCGTGCTCCTCCTCGGTGCGCGCGATGCCCTTGAGTACCAGCACCAATGCGCGCCGAGCACCGCAGATGTTGATGGGCTCGTAAGACGCGTTGAGCACCAGCACCGGCAACTGCAGTATGTGGACAGCCTGCACTCCGTGCTGCAAAAGGGCGGCGTCGCCGGCCAGGGCCGCGGCCCGGGCGATGGACTTCTGCTTGCGTGCATGAATCATGGCTTTTCCCAGCGACATCCTTTTATCCCCTCGCAAAAAAAGGCGGTTGGCCGTGCGATGAAAAGTCGATTGAGTGCTCGAGTTCCGCGGAGTGTGCGTGGTTGGAGAGCCTCGGATCTTCCTCGGCCTTCCCCACTGGTCTGGATCGATGGCCGGACAAGCGACGGGCCCTGGCGAGGGTGGCCACCCAGACGGAGGCAGCTCCAGCCTGCGCCAGCACCTGCGAGGCGGCGCGGGCGGTTGCGCCGGTGGTGAGGATGTCGTCGACCAGCAGGATGTGGCGCAGGCGCACGGCCTCCCGGTCGGAAACCGTGAATGCGCCGCGGACATTCAGGCGTCGCTGCCGCGTGGTCAGGCCGGCCTGGCTCTCGGTGGCGCGCAGGCGCATCAGGGTGCTGGAGGCCAGCGTGAGCCGCCACTCCGGATGGGATTTGCGCAGGAACCCGAGCGCCTGCTCGGCCAGCGCGCGGGCCTGGTTGAAGCCGCGATCGGCATATTTTGACCGGTGCAGCGGCACGGGCACCACCAGCATCTCGGCCGGGGCTTCGCCGGCCAACTGGGCGATCGCCTGGGCCAGCATCTGCCCCAGAGGGCGGGCGGCTCCATGCAGCCGGTCGTACTTGAAGGCGTGGATGGCGGCCTTCATGCGGTCCTGGTAGAGCCCGTACGAGACGGCGCGGACAAACGGTGGAGGCGCCAGGCGGCACATGCGGCAGAGTGAGGCGCTTGCCGGGGTTGAGGCGGAGGCGGGAATATCCAGGGTGTCGCCGCAGCGGGCGCAGGCGTCGCCAGTCTGGAGGGGGAACTCCGTCCAGCAAACAGCACAAATTGGCACGGAAGAAAGCTGCGGCAGCGGGGAGCCGCACAGGGTACAGGAGCCAGGAAGGAGGGCGCAACTTAGGGCGTCCATGGGACTTCGAAGCACGCGGGCTACGGCGCGCCAACGGGTAGTCTCCGATGGCGGAACGTCGAACGTCAGTGAACCGGAGTCCCTGCGGAAGACGCACCTCACTTCAAGGTGACGCCTATCGATTCACAGGCGCGTACACGTCACCTTGCCGACAGTATACCCGGACATGCGAATAGATGCCATCGGATTCAGGGATCAGGGGTCCGGGGCCCCTAAGCCGGCTTGCCTCCGCTGGGTATTACAGGATGTTGCGATCCCCGGTGATGACGACTGCGCGGTCCACATGTTCAAGTTCTGCATCGGCCTGCTGCTTGGCGACGGCGTTGTCATGCGCGTTGCGGGCGGCATCCTTCACCTTGCCCACGGCCGTCTCAACTTTGCCCTTGAACTGTTGAAAGACTCCTCCGACCTGCGTTTCGGTGTCGCCGGTCAAGTTCCCGATATGACGCCGGGCGCTTCCTACCACCGCGTCGATTGCTCCATTCACTCTCTGCTTGTCCATGGTTTCACACTCCTGACGCTCAGTAGCTCACGCGGCTTCCTCAGGCGGCTGTATCGAAAGAACCACAGGGCGCCCTCCGTATGTGGACGGTGTTCGCAATAGGGCAGTGCCGCGGCCAACGAAACCTGCGCCGGTTACGATACACTTCAACCCGTGGAGGACTTCCGTTGCTGTCTGGTTTTCGTGGATTCTTTGCCTGCATTCTGATTGCGGTTCTATCCATTCCCGGCGATTGCCTGGCGTTGCCGGCGTCGCAGCAGAGCGCCGCGACCGGCAGCACAACTGAGTCCAGCGTTCTGGTCGCCACGGCGGTCGCGCCCGCTGCCTCCGCGGCAGATCCGGGTGCTCCGGCCCAGCCGCAGGCAACTCCACAGCAAGCGGCGCCTCCTCCTCAAAACGGCAAGGCTCAAACCGGCATGGGCGGCATCGCCGGTGGCATTGGAGCCGCCCCGGTTTACGACGAGCAGAAGCGGCCCATCACGGCAGGCGGATTTGTGGACACCGGCACGGTGGTCTTCCAGGACATCACCAAACAGGCGGGCCTGTCCGGCTGG
>JARLGE010000332.1 GCA_031296215.1 Occallatibacter sp. | reverse complement strand
TTCTGCCAGCCGAACAGGTCGGTGATGCCAAAGCGGTCGTGGGCTGTCGGGTAGATGGTATCGAAGGTGGAGTGCCTTCCGTTCTGTGCCGGATTGCTGTTGCCCGAGGCGTAGTCGTATTGGGTAAAGACGCGCGGCTTGGCCACGACATTGAGGAACTGGTAGGCCGCGCCAGCCTGCGTCGCCCAGGCGTGGATTTTTTCCGGTCCCACTGTGCCGCGTTCGAAGATCAGCTCGCCCGAGTAGTCGAACGCCGTGCGGGCTTGCGCCTTGAAGCGCCCGCCAAAAGCCTTCTCGTCTTCCTTGCCGGTTTTCTTGCTCACGGGCGGCTCGACAACTTCCGCCGGCTGCACGCGCCACAGGAAGAACGGCTCAAGGTTCGAGTGCGGCACCAGGTCATCGATGCGGCCGTAGGCTCCGTAGATGTTGTTGCCTTCCTGATGCGGGCTCACTCCATAGGCCTGCGGCACAACAGGCGAGGCGGCGAACAGCCCCAAGTGCTCGCGCTTCGCGTTCAGGTTCAGCACCGCCGCATCGTAGGAACGGGCCTGGTTCCGCCACTCGGAGTTGGCGAGGATGGTGTTGTTGTAGTTGATGAGCTGCCGGCCGACGCGCAGGCTGAACCAGTGCTTGTCGGGCGCGCCGACCTCGGCGTAGGCCAGCTTCAGATCCCAGCGAACCGTGTTCGGCGGGCCGATGGGCGGGTTTTGGAAGCCCGCGCGAGCGTCCTGCACCTGCGCCGTAACGCGGAACCAACGGGGCGTATGCAGATTCACCTGGAAACGGAATCGGTTCAACAGGTAGGAGTCATCGGCATTCGCCTTGAGGTTCGAATTGCCGTAGGCCTCGTAGCGGAGCCGCTCCTCGGCCACAACATCGATCCACCTGGGCAGCTTTTCGTCAAGATAGGTGACCGGGGCAAAGTCGTGAAAGTCGTAGGGCGCCGGGTTGGCGGTGGTACGCCAGGCCGGGCCGTTCAGGAAGCTCAGCGGGTTCGCGGCCGGCCCGGTGATGAATAAGCCATTGAACCCGGAGGCCCCGTGCTGCGTGGTGATGTCGTCCTGCGCGGCCAGGGGCAGGCCGGCCGCTATAGCAAACAGAAACAGGACAGCAGAGATGGATAGCGGAAACCGGCGCAGGGAAGCAGACATAACAGTATCAAGAAGTTTTTGCGTTCGCATGAAAAATAATCTCCGAGATCATCGCGCTCCGCCGGTCCAAACCCGCAGGTCAGGCGCAGCGGCGCGATTGAGTAGTTCATCTCTTGTAGGTAATGAAGAAAGGAAAACCAGGCTGTCACGAAGAATCAACAACAACGGCGCAAACGCGCGGGGAGCGCGGCGCTAAAAGCGGCCTGGAGACCGGCTATGCGGCGGCCGGATGCGGCGGGGATGGGATGGGTTGAATTCCGCAGCACAGGTGTCCTTTGCTTGGCAAGAGCGTCAGAGTTTGATTGGCGATGGAAGCCGGGAGATCGCGGACGAGCCAGCGGGAGCTAGCGGAGGGTGGAACAACAGCACGCGATTCTGAGGGCGGCGATGTGCATAACCTGTTGTTCCAACATAACGGGGATCGGATGTGCTGTCAACGGGCCTGTGCTTGGACAAGGCCGCGTGGGGGGCTTGAGAAAGCGTGCCGCAACTGCTACTCTTTCAGGCAAAGGCGCGTCCCTTGCATTGGGGGTGTGCGATGCGGCTTACGATCCTCGCTCTGCTTTTCTCCTCAGCTACCACGGCTATCTGCCAGACGGCGGCGCCGGCTCCCGCGCATCCGCAACAGAACTTTCTGGCTCCTCCGGCGATCGCCCAGCCGGGCAGGGATTTCAGCCGCCTGCCGCCGGAGTGGCATTTTGACAGCGTTGCGCCGCCGAAGACGATTATCCTGCGCGATGCGGGAGTGCCGCGGCAGGGGCCTGATGCCGAGATCGATCCGAAGATGATCGTTCATCCGCCGCAGTCGAGCCTGGGCGATCAGCCGCCGGGGACGCTGGGGCCGCAGAATCTCTATCCAGGCCTGCGGATGCTGCCGATTGAGGAATCGAAGCTGAAGGCGGAGCCGATGCCGATCACCTGGCCGAACCTGAAGGTGCAGCAGATCCCGATCGTGTGGCCGAGGTGCGCGATCAAGCCGGTGCAGGGCGGGACGGCAGGACAGCCTACGGGAAAGTAGCGCGCATTTCACCCGGCCGGTTGAAGGGCTCGGAGTCTGCCGCCTTTCTTTGCAGAGACTGTGCTTTCTCAGTTCTCAAAATCGAGACCGGGGCGCCAGGCGCCAGACGTTCTATTCCGACCGTACTCTGATGGAAGACATAAGCAGGCCTTCCGACTCCCTCCGCTGCGCTGCGGTCGCCCAGGATGACAAAGCTATTGAGGAAGTTGGGCCCGCTACGTTGCTTCCGTGATCGCTTCGGTGCGCTTGCTCATCTTGGCGGTGCGCTGGATTTTGTCCCAGTTGAAGGGCTTGCCGTCGATGGCGCGCTTCACGGTCTTGAATAACACGACGGAGAAGACCTGGCGATAGGCGAACCGCTGCAGCCAGATGTGGAACAGCAGCCATCCGTCGCCCTTGTTGGCGGGGTGGCGGCGCTCCAGAGAAAAGGCTAACGACGAGGTGACGAAGTCGATGATCAGGAAGCCGAGGAAGAAGACCAGCAGCTTCTCAAAGTTCGCCGGCGAGGCGGATTCCGGGTGGTAGTGGCGGTCGACCAGGTAGTTGACGACGCCGTAGAGGAACATCAGGTCAATGAAGGGCGAGACCAGGGGCAGGAACATCTGGAAGATGAGAATGTTGGGCAGGGCGAACAGGCCCATGGCCTTGTTGCGCACGAAGGCGGCCCGATGCTTCCAGATGGCCTGCAGCGTGCCGAAGGACCAGCGGAAGCGCTGGCGCATGAGGCCCTTGGCGTCGATGGGCGCTTCGGTGAAGGCCAGTGACCGGTCTTCGTAGTCGACCCTGAAGCCCTGCTCCAAAAGGTTCATGGTGAGGTCGGCGTCTTCGGCCACGGTGTTGATGGGATAGCCGCCGGCGGCCTTGACGGGCGCGGTGCGCCACGCGCCGATGGCGCCGGGAACGACGGTGACGACGTGGAACAGATCGAGGGCGCGGCGCTCGAAGTTCTGGCTGGTGATGTATTCCAGCGCCTGCCAGCGGGTCCAGAGGTTGACGCGATTGCCCACCTTGGCGTTGCCGGCCATGGCGCCGATGCGCGGGTCTTCAAAGTGCGGCAGCAGCTTGGAGATGGCGTCGGTGGCGATGACGGTGTCGGCGTCGATGCCGATGTAAATCTCCTCAGTCAGCCGGTCCAGCGCGTAGTTGAGCGCCGCGGCCTTGCCTCCGTTGGCCTTGGTGAGCACCTGCACGCGGCCGGCGGAGATCTCGGCGGCGTAGGCCTGCGTGGCCACCTCGGCGGTGCGGTCGGTAGATCCGTCGTCGATCACGATGACGTGGAGATTCTTGTAATCGGAGTTGAGCACCGAGCGGATGGTGCGGACGATGACCGTCTCTTCGTTGTAGGCGGGGATGAGGACGGCAACGCGCGGGTTGAAGCCAGGCGAGGCCAGGGCGTGGGGTTTGCGCAGGCGGTCGATGACAGCGAGGATGCCGATGAACAGCAGGCGCGCGCCCATCAGGATGTCGCCGACAAAGAAGACCAGGACGATGAAGCGGCCGACGATCTCCACGCCGGAGAAGGCGACCGAGTCGGGCAGTGCGCGCAGAAATTGGGTGAAGGTAAGCTTGGGCATCACTTCGGCGGTGGTCTTGCCCATCAGCGCGGAGACCGGGACGATGGAGTAGCCGTGGGCGCGCAGCGAGTCAATCAGCACCGGCAGTGCGGCCACGGTGGCGGAGCGGTCGCCGCCCCCGTCGTGCATAAGAATCACCGACCCTCGGAACTGCGGCTTCGACTTCATGATCTGCAGTTGCGTGAGGACGGATTGGGTGATCTCCTCGGGCGACTTGCGGGGATGCTCGTCCCAGTCGTCGGTGTCGATCTTGCTGCCGATCACAATGTAGCCCTGATTCTGGATGGACACGATGGGCGCGGCCTGGTCGTCGGTCTCCGGCTCTTCGTCGATGTCGTAAGGCGGACGGAAGTAAAGCGGCTGGACATCGAGTTTGCTGGCGAAGAGGCGCTCGGTGAGCTTGATCTGCAGGTCGAGCTGCTGGGCTGAGATTTCGCTGATGTCCGGATGGGTGTAGGTGTGGTTGCCGACCTCGTTGCCTTCGCGGGCCAGCCGCTGCATGAGGCCAATGTTCTCAGCCGCCTCGGCGCCGATGAGGAAGAAGGTGCCTTTGACGTTTCTCTGCTTGAGGATGTCGAGAATTTTGGGCGTCCACTTGGGGTCGGGACCGTCGTCGAAGGAGATGGCAACCTCATTGGGATGGTAGCCGTAGTACTCCACGGTGTAGGCGCGGGGATACACGTCCATGTGCTCATCGTCGACCAGCTTCTTGCGCGGATCGGTTTCGTCCTTGTCGATGGTGATGGTGCGCTTGCCGGGCTGGGGCAGGCCGGTGACGCGCATGATGTCGCCCTCACCCTCGATGTCGATGTCGTGGCCCGCGGGGACGTAGCCGAGAGCCTGGAGAGACTCCGGGGCGGTGGGTTTGTCCCAGACGCTCCACAGGGAGTTGTCTTCCATGCCCAGACGCCACAAGGCGAAGGTGGACAAGCCCAGTTGGCGGGCCGCGCGCAGCTCGTTCAGCATGGTGACGCCGTCGAGGAACCAGACCACGTGGCGCCGGTTGGTGTCTTCGTCGATGTACTCGAAGTGAGGATTGAGCGAATCGTCGTCGAGGTCGAGATCGGCGTCGGCGTCGGAGGCGCGCTGCCATGCGTCGGAAATGTGCAGGTCCTCGGTGTTGAGCACCTGGGGCTTGAGCGTCTTGCCGCGCGAGCCCTTCTTGGGCGCGGCGGGAATGGAGAGCGTCCAGTCGTATCCGTAGCTGCCGACGGCGCAGATGATCTTGTCTTTGGGAACGACTTTGAGCACGCGCGTCAGGTTCCCCACAAACCAGTCCTGGCTGGCGATGGGGCCGGGATCGCTGGTGGTCTGATGCTCGTCGTAGTTCATCAGGATGATGCCGTCGGAGTTGGCGGCGATCTGCTTGAGGTCGGCATCGGGGGTGGCGACCGCGGTGTTGACGTAGAGGCCCAGGCGGCGCGGATGCAGGTCCCCGTAGAGCTCATGGATGAAGACCAGATAGGCGGGCGTGGCTTCGTCGGGAAGGCTCTCAAAATCGAGCGAAAGGCCGCGATAAGCCGGGTACGCGGCGAAAAAGCGGACGATCTGCTGGCGCAGCGCGGCGCGCTTGCCGGCATCCTTGAGCACCGCGCCGAAGCCGGCATCCCAGGCCTGCGTGGCGGGGTTGAAGTTGTTGAGGTGGGGAAAGACTTCCGTGTCTTCCCGGGCCGCCTGGATGACGTGCTTGACCTTGTCGTCGTCGTCGGGGTCGTGGACGGCCGCGCCGTCAACCACGGGATACTCGCGATGCGTGTCGTTGTTGATGGCCATCAGGGTTCCCGCCGGTGCGGTGGCGTGAAGCCACTGCGGGAAAAGAAAATCGATCTGGTGAATATGCTCCTTGAGCGACGAGTAGCTGGCGGGGTCGTCCTGCACGTAGTAGGCGGCACGCAGGCCTTCGCCGGAGTTGAAAGGAATTTCAGAAGGCTTGCGGGTGGTTTTGCGGCGCGCCGGTCGGGCATTCTTGCCGTTGCGCAGAACCGGCTCAGGGAGCGCCTTGAAGTTGTGCCTGGGAGTGGGCAGCAGCAACTCGGGAAGGTGCTGATAGCGCATGACGTTGAAAATGAAAGCGGCCAGCACCAGCGTGGACAGGACGGCAGCCGCGTCGAGAATGCGGCGCAGGCGCTTCCAACGCTTGCGTTGGGGGTCGAAAAATATCTGTTTATCCGGCATCTATGGCTGTTTTACCCTTACACGGCTTTGACGGGGAGGGCTGACGCGTTCAAGGCCTGCTTCCGGCCAGGACCGCCACCGGGAGTCCTCCTGCGGCCGCGCCGACGGGGTGGCGCCGGAGCCCGAGTTCCCTCCCTCCGGAAAAGCCTCCCTGTTCCACTACCATCATAATGGTCAAGGCTTTAGAGTACGAATCGTAAAGAAGCGGGAACGGAGAGCGCATTGACGGCTTGGGGCCGAGGGTCGAAAGGGTTGAGCATAGCGCTGGCGCTGGCCGGGGGCGCCGTGATGCGCCTGATGATGCTGAAGGCGATTCCGCAGATCAACGGGGACTCGCTGCTCTACGGCGACCTGGCCAAGAACCTGCTGCGCGGCCAGTACGCGATTACCGATGCGAGCGGCGTAGCGCATGCAACGCTGATCCGGCTGCCCGGCTATCCGCTGCTTCTGGCCGCCTGCTTCCGGGTCTTCGGTCTGGACAACTATACCGCGGTCAGCTGCGTGCAGATTGGGCTGGAGTTGGCGGGATGCGTACTGCTGGCTTTGTTTGTGCGGCGGATTGCGACCGAGCCTGCCGCGCACTGGACGCTGTGGCTGGCGGCGCTTTGCCCATTCACGGCTTCGTACGCGGTGGCTCCCCTGGCCGAGACGCCGACCTTGTTTGCGATTGCGCTGGCGCTGTGGGCGCTGGCGCGGTTCCACGCGCGGCCGGGATGGGGAAGCGCGCTGGCGTTCACCTTTGCGGTGACTTTTGCCGCACTGCTGCGGCCGGATGG
>JARLGE010000331.1 GCA_031296215.1 Occallatibacter sp. | reverse complement strand
GCTAGGTAGAGGCTGTGCTCGATGGCCGTGGCTGCAAGCAGGGTATCGATCACCGCAGGCGAGTGCCCGGTAACGCGCTTCACCTCGCCGCTGATAGCTCCCCAGCGAAGAACAATCGCATCCGAAACGGACAACGTCTGCGCCGAGAATCGTTCCTCGATGCGCAGCGCCAATCGTTCCAGCCGAGGCCGCAGCGGATCGCCCGGTTGCAAATGATGTAGACCCTTCTGATACTCGGCCAAGGTGAGGATGCTGAGGAGGAGCATGTGTTCTGGCTGCGCCACGAACCACCGTTGGACTCTGGGGTCGGGTTTGGGCCGCGTCATCTCCGCGATGACGTTGGTATCGAGCAGCCAGCCCCTCACAACGCCAGGTCCCGGCCCGTGTCGGGTTCCCGTGTCAGATCCAGGCGGTCCAGTTCAGCCTCACTCAGGCCAAGTCCTTGCAGGAACTCGGCCAGCGGCTGATGGCCCTCCGGCTTGGGAAGCAGCCGGCGATATTCATCGGCCGCCACTAGATAAGCCATCTCTTTGCCCCGAATCGTCAGCAGTTGTGGCCCATCCGTCGCCGCCAGACGCACAACTTCGCTCAGACGGGCCTTGGCGTCTTCCAGCTTCCAGCGATTGAAAGTGGAATGCCGGACCCTTCGGCGTGTTCCTGGGGATACCGGGGATGCCATCGGATTCACCTTCCCAGCCAAACTGACTAGCTGACCAGATCGTACCACGAATCCGAGTTTCCAATCCCCCCGTCGCACTCCATCCGCTCAAAGCTGCTCGAAGATTTCCCGGAAGTCCCAGGCGCCTTGCTTCCCTGCCAGCCACTCGGCGCCGCGCACCGCGCCCAGCGCAAAGCCTCTGCGGCTGTGGGCGTCGTGGCGAATCTCCAGAACATCGTCCGGTCCGGCCGCGGTCACAATATGCTCGCCTTTGGCGTCGCCCACGCGGTAGCTCGTCACCTCGACCTTTGCTCCAGGCTGCGCGGCTTCCACAATCTGCTGCAAGGTAATCGCAGTGCCCGAAGGGGCATCGAGCTTGGAGGTGTGATGGGTCTCGGCGATGGAGAAGGTGTAGCCCTCCAGCCTGGCCAGCTCGGCGGTCAGGCGAAAAAGCTTCTGCACGCCCATCGAAAAGTTGGTTCCGTAGAGCAGCCCGCCCTCGCGCCGGATGGCCAGCGCCTTCATCTCGTTCAGGTGTGCGTACCAGCCAGTCGTACCCACCACGATCCGCGAGCCCAGCGCCAGCACGGCGCGCATGTTTTCCACGGCCGCCTCCGCCGCGGTGAAGTCGATCACGGCGTCCACCCCGGCCAGAGCCGGCGCGGTCAGCGCGGAGGCGTGCAGGTTCTCCGTAATGTCGAGCGCGCGCACGCCGTGGCCCCGCTCGCGGGCGACTTCGGCGACGAGGGAGCCGGTTTTTCCTTTGCCGAGAACGAGGATCAGCATGTTGTTGCTCCTAACCAGATTCGCAATCCGTGAAGTTAGTTTAGACGGTGCAACAAGTGCGAGGGGCTTTCCCTTTTGAATCCTGAACAAACACGGCTTGAGTGGTCTGCGGGCTCATTTCGTGACCATCTGCTTTGCTGTCAGGCGCTCAAAACGGATGACGTAATGGAAGTGAGGTTCAACCATGGTTATATCCAGGGCCATTCCGTCGGCGGTCATTTTTCCCGAGTAGACGGTCGCCCCAAAGGAAATCGAAATGTTCCTTGTAGCTGCGTCGTAAGAGACCGTGTGCGCGAGAGCGCCTTTGATTTGTTCATGGGGGACATCGAGATAGGCTCTCAGACCGTCTTCGGTATTGGAAATGTGAAAGATCTTTTGCACTTTGTTATTTCCCCAATCCTCGAAGCCTGCCCAATCGCCATCGACGGGGGTTGGCGGCGCAGGCTTTGGAGTCTTTACCTGCCAGGTGAGGCGCTTGCAGTTGAGCGGCCAGGATTCCTTCGGGTCTTTAATGACGCCGGTCAACTCCGTGTCTGAAGGGCTGACGGTGGCGTCATAGGAGTACACAGAGGGATAGGCCGCAGTGCCCTCACTGTTGAGCGTCCACGTCGCGAAGCGGAGCGTTAAATGGCTTCCGTCGAAGGAACCACCGATTGCCGGCCAACCGTAGGAATTCTCGTCCGGGAAGTCTTCCAGCGCGGTCATCTTTCCCTCTGCATTTGTGTTTAGATGCAGAACTAGATGGTGAACCTCACCCTTGATCTGCAGATCACCCTGCCAATCGCCGGCGAGCGGGAAGGCGGGCGGGCTGGGTTGAGACTGGCCGGCAAGTGGATGGAGCGTCCACCCTAACAACAGGGCTGGCAGGATGAGTTCCTTCATGCAATACCTCGATCAGGCGGCAGGAGACAGGTGAGAGATAAGCCTGCGACCGCTTCGATCGGTCACGCAAACAATTTACACCTCTGCCGGCTTGCGCGCTTCCACATCGAAGATCGTCGGGTCGGGATTCTGGAAGAAAGCCGCGTGCAGCGACCGCACCGCTTCGTCGGCGTCGTCTTCATCGATCATGAAGCTCATATTGATCTCACTCGCCCCCTGCGAGATCATCCGCACGTTGATGTGGCGCACCGCGGTAAACACCTGCGCCGCCATGCCGCTCTGCCCGCGGATGTCTTCGCCCACCATGCAGATCAGCGCCTTGCGACCCTCGTATTTCACGTCGGCCAGTTGGCTCAGGTCGGCGGCGATGGCCGGCAGCTTGTCGTTCGAGTCCACCGAAAGCGAAACCGAAACCTCGCTGGTCGAAACCATGTCCACCGGGCACTGGTGCTTGTCGAAAATGGTAAAGATGTCCTTCATGTAGCCGTGCGTCATCAGCATCCGGCTGGCCACCACATCGATGATGGAAAGTTTCTTCTTCACGGCGATGGACTTGAAGGGACTGCTGCAGTGCGGCGCCAGCGAGGTGATGCGCGTGCCCTCGCAGGCGGCGTTGCGGCTGTTCAGCACCAGCACCGGAATGTTCTTCTTGACCGCAGGCAAGATCGTTGCCGGGTGCAGCACCTTGGCGCCGAAGTAGGCCAGCTCGGCGGCCTCTTCAAAGCTGATGATCTTCACCCGCAGCGCGTCGGGGCAAACTCTTGGGTCGGCGGTCATGATCCCGTCCACGTCGGTCCAGATTTCGATTGCATCCGCCGACAGCGCGCCGCCTACCAGGGCGGCGGTAAAGTCCGATCCCCCGCGGCCCAGCGTGGTGGTAATGCCCGCCTCGTTCGAGGCGATGAAGCCGCCCATCACCGGCACGCGGCCCGCCGCAACGTGCGGGCGCAGGTGCTCGTGAGCGCGCTTTTCAATCAGAGCGTCCTGCGGCGCGGCCTTCTGGAACTGCGAGTCGGTGACGATCACGTCGCGGGCGTCGATGTGCGCGGCGTCGATCGCGCGCTCAAGAAACGCGGCAGCCACAATGCGGCTGGAGATCCTCTCCCCGAAGCTGACAATCAGGTCCGAGATGCGCGGCGTGAGTTCCAGGATTGCGGCCAGCCCGCGCAGAATCTCGTCCAGCGAGTCGAACTTCTGGTCGACCAGGTTCTGCAGCGCGGCGGCGTCAGCGGGCACTTTCACAAGAGCGGCCGCGGTGTCGCGATGCCGCGAGCGCAGCCGCGAACTGATGGCCAAGGCTCCGGTGCGGTCGCCCGTGGAAGCGGCCGCAGCCGCGCGCAGCAACTGATCCGTGACCTTGGCCATGGCGCTCACCACCACCACGGGCCGCTTGCCCTCGGCCACGCGGCCGGCGACGATAGCGGCGGTGCGCCCGATTGCGGCCGGGTCCTCCACCGACGTCCCGCCAAACTTCATCACTACCAGGCTCATTTAAATCTTCCTGCTATACCTTTCAAAACTTCCTCTTTCGAGGTTTGCGCCCTCCCACCCTGCCACAAAAACTGGAACGTGACAAGCATGGAGCCCCCAGGCCGGTTGACCCTAGGTAACACCCATTCCGCGTACACCCCCGCCAAAAACTCCGGCGACAATGTCGTCAACGACCTCAACGGTCCTTTTCCGTTGCAACGCGCCGGACCTGTCAGGCGGGGCTGCCGCATCCAGTTTGCCCAGGCTCCGCAGCAGTTCGGCATTGAGGATCGTCGCGCCGGCTGCGCCGCGAATCGTGTTGTGCGAGAGCACGGTGAACTTCCAATCGAGCACGTTGCAGGGGCGCAGGCGCCCGACGGTCACCGCCATGCCGTTGCCGCGGTTGCGATCCAGCCGCGGCTGCGGACGATCCGCTTCCGGAGCCCACTCGACAGGCTGATCGGGCGCGGAGGGCAGGTGCCTTAGGGCCAGCGGGCGGAACCCGGCCCAGCATGCCAGAATCTCTTCGCGCGTGGCCGGCGTTGCCAGTTTGATGCTGACGCTCACGGTGTGCCCGTCGACGACCGCAACACGATTGCAGCTGGCGCTCATGCGCGCGCGCAGCGGAGTCACCACGCTGCCCTCGAGGGTGCCCAGCAGCTTCAGCGTCTCGGCTTCCATCTTCTCTTCTTCGCTGCCGATGTAGGGAATGACGTTGTCCAGAATATCCATCGACGGAACACCGGGATATCCCGCGCCACTGACGGCCTGCATCGAAGTGGCGAAAATCTGTTCCACTCCAAACCGATCGACCAGGGGCTTGAGAGCCAGCACCGGGCCCATCGCCGTGCAATTGGAGTTGGTGACGATAAAGCCCCCGGACTCCTTGCGCCACGACTGCTCTTCGATCAGGCTGAGGTGCTCGGCGTTGACTTCGGGAAGGACCAAAGGCACGTTGGCCGCCATGCGGAAGGCGCTCGAGTTCGAAACCACCGCGCAGCCGGCCGCGGCGAACTTCGGCTCCAACTCGAGGGCGATGGCAGCGTCGATTGAGGCGAAGATGATCTTCGGTGCGCCCTCCGGTTCGGCGGGCGAAACGGTCATGCGGGCGATGCGCTCGGGGCACGGCGTGTCCAGCCGCCACTTCGCCGCCTCGCCATACGTTTTCCCGCTCGACCGGTCGCTGGCCGCCAGCCACGCCACCTCGAACCAGGGGTGGCGCTCAAGCAGCTGAATGTAGCGCTGGCCCACCATGCCGGTCGCGCCCAGAATACCGATCGGATATTTGTTTTGAATGTCCATAAACACTCCAGTGTACAGGAGGACGGTTGCGGAAATCGCAAATTGCGGAGGCCAACCCCCTGTGAAGGCCGCCGCTACAATTCATCCCATTGTGGGAACGCTCCCCTGCGTCGCCAGACGAAGTCCTCCGGCCGCCGCCGCGTCACGTTCGCAGCGGGCCAGTCTTGCCCCGGCGCAGCCCATACCACCCCAGCCCGCACGCAATATACCCCAGATAAATCCATGGAATGAGCGCATGGGTCGCGTCGCTCGCCGAGCGCAAATCGAAGATCACAATCAGAATCGTCACCACCACCGTCGCCGCGCTCGCCGCCGCAACCCAGTGCGAGTGCTGCCCCAGCGCGCGCCGCGCAAACGGAAGCGCCAAGGCCACCAGAGCATAGGCGGTCAGGAAGCCGAATACCGACAGCGACCCCAGCCAGTCGTACATATCCGAGCCCTGCACGCCGCGTACGGAGAGAGCCGCGGTAGCCACCAGCATCAGCCCCGCGCAGACGGCAATGGCCGCGCCCGGCGTGCCATGCCGCTTGTTGGTCCGCTCCAGCGCCCTGGGCAGCAGCCCGCCGTGCGCCATCTTCATCAGCACCCGCGCCGCCGCCGTGGTGCAGGCCAGCACGCAGGCCAGCATGCTCACCGCCGCGCCCAGGTCGATCCCGATCCCCAGCAGCGAAACCCCGGCCGTCGTCGCCAGTTGATGCAGCGGGCTGGTCGATTCGCTTAGCTGCGACGCCTGCCCGCGGAAGCCCAACACCTCGCTGTACGAACACAGCATGAAGAAGAATCCGGCCAGAATGGCGCATTGAATCACCGCGCGCGGAATCGTCTTCAGCGGCTCGCGCGCCTCGCCGCCCAGCGTCGTCGCGCTCTCGAAGCCCACAAAGCTGAACATGGCCAGCACCAGCGCCGGTCCCAGCGC
>JARLGE010000084.1 GCA_031296215.1 Occallatibacter sp. | reverse complement strand
GCTCCTGGCGGAGGGGCTGGTACTGGCGCTTGAGGTCCAGCATGGGTACGGGCTGGACTTTGGTGGCTGAAGCGGCTGGAGTTGTTGCTGCGTCCTGCACTCATACATGGTAGCAGCCGGGTGGGGACGAGGGGACGAGGGACCAAGGGACTACGACGTGCGGCTGGGAGGGGGCGAAAAGGAGAGCTTTGGGGTCTACAGCACCCGTTAAGATGGGCTCGCAGCTTATGCCAGGTTTGCGGCCTGGGGGCCGGCGGCGGGACGGAAACGTCCGCCGAAGCGGACAGGGAGTTGAAAAGGTTGGTCAATCGTTCTATTGTTGAGCCATTGCGGGAAAACGCGGCAACCGGGTTTCCGGAGCCATTCCCGCGCATTTGTGTTTTTAACCAAAGGCAGTTAAACCAACGCTTGAAAGCGCAGGAGATCGGCACATGGAGAACAAGCCGGCACAAAATATTCAGGACACATTCCTGAACACGGTCCGCAAGGACAAGACCCCCATCACGATTTATCTGGTCAGCGGGGTCAAGCTCACCGGAAAGATCCGGTCTTTTGACAAGTACTCGGTGCTGCTGGAGAACAACAGCCAGGAGCAGCTAATCTTCAAGCACGCCATTTCGACGGTGGTGAGCAACCGCAGCGTGATGCATACGACGGAGCATCGCCCGATGGCGGTGGCGACGGGCATGGGGCCGACTCCGATGGCGGTTGCGGGGCCTGCGGCGGTGACCGCGGAGACGCGATAGCCCGCGGGGATCGGTCACGATTGCGCGAGGAAGAGAACAGGACCGGCGGCTCGGCGTTGAAGCTTGAGCGCGCGGTTCTGGTTGGAGTGGACCTGGGCCGGTCCGGTCAGGGCTGGTCAGGCCAGGGCCGGCCGGGCAGTTCCCGGGGCAGCCGCGCCGGGGTAGCAGGCGCGCGCCTGGCGGCTGTGCGTCCGGAAGCCGACCTGGGGTCACCGGACGAGGTTCTCGCCCCAGCGGACGCTGCACGGGCGGACGAAAGCCTGAATTTAACCGGCGGCGGACTCCGCTCGGGGCTTGCGCCGTTGTCTGGTCCATCGACCGGTCCGGCGGGGCTTGACGCCGAGGAGTCGCTGGCGGAGTTTCGCGAGCTGGTGGCGAGCGCGGGCGGGGTGGTGGTGGCCGAGCTCATGCAGCGGCGGCCGCGGCCCGACCCGGCCACGCTCATCGGTTCCGGCAAGGTGGAGGAGATTGCCGGGGTTGCCGCTTCGACCGAGGCCGACCTGGTGCTCTTCGACTGCGACCTCTCGCCGACGCAGTTGCGTAACCTTGAGGCGGCGCTGCCCTGCCGGGTACTCGACCGGACGCAGCTGATTCTGGACATTTTTGCGCGCCACGCGCGGACCAGTGAAGGACAGTTGCAGGTGGAGCTGGCGCAGCTCGAGTACATGCTGCCGCGGCTGACGGGCAAGGGCAAGGCCATGTCGCAACTGGGCGGCGGCATCGGCACGAGGGGGCCGGGCGAGACGCGCCTGGAGACCGACCGGCGGCGCATTCAGGCCCGCATCGACCACTTGAAAAGCGAGCTGGAAGGCGTGCGCCGGGTGCGCAAGCAGCAGCGGCAGCGGCGCGAGGCGGTTCCGGTGCCCACGGTGGCGCTGGTGGGCTATACCAACGCGGGCAAGAGCACGCTGTTCAACCGGCTGACCGGGGCCGAGGTGCTGGCTTCGTCGCGGATGTTTGCAACGCTCGACCCAAAGCTCCGAGCCATAGAGCTGCCCAGCCGGCGTAAGGTGCTGCTGTCGGACACGGTTGGGTTCATCCGCAACCTGCCGCACACGCTGGTTACGAGCTTCCGCGCGACTTTGGAAGAGGTGGCGCAGGCCGAGGTGCTGCTGCACGTGCGCGACGCGGCTTCGAGCTACGGCGAGGAGCAAAAGAGCCAGGTCGAGAAGGTTCTGGGCGAGCTGGATTCGCTGGGCAAGCCGCGCATTGAGGTGTTGAACAAGATCGACCTGCTGGTAGGGCATGAACGCGAGGGATTGCTGGCGCGAGGCCAGTCCGGCGCTGCCGGCGAGGTGGCAGTCTCGGCGCAAACGGGCGAGGGGATGGAGGCTCTGCTTCTTGCCATCGATCGAGCGCTGCACACCGATCCGCTAATCGAAGCGGAGTTGCGGGTTCCGCAGCAGGAGGGCGGGGTGCTGGCGGCCATCGAGGCGGGGATGGTGGTGCACAGCCGGGAGTACGAAGGGAATTTGGTGCGACTGACAGTGAGCGGGCCGGCGTCGCTGGTGGGGCGGTTGAGGAAGTACCGGGTGCGGGGGGAGTGACGATTGAAGGACCGATTGAATCCCGTTGAAGGCGGTGCGGGCCGCACGATTACCACACTTTCCAGCCGCGAGGTTTACCGCAACCCGTGGATGCGGCTGCGGGAGGACGAGATTCTGCGCTCGAATGGCGAGCGGGGCATTTATGGGGTGGTCGAAAAGGACGACGCGGCCATCATTCTGCCTGTGGATAACGGCCGCGTATGGCTGGTGGAGCAGTTCCGCTACACCATCGAGGAGCGGGCGCTGGAGCTGCCGCAGGGCAGCTGGGAGATGGAGGTCGCGAATCCCGAGGAACTGGCGCGCGGGGAGCTGAAGGAAGAGCTCGGCCTGGACGCGGCGGAGATGACCTACCTGGGATGGAACTGGATTGCCTACGGATTCACGCGGCAGAAGCACCACGTGTTTCTGGCCACGGGATTGACGGAGACCGAGAACGATCCCGACCCGGAGGAGCACGACCTGCGGGTCCATTGCGTGACGGTGGAGGAGTTCGAGGGGATGATCCTGAACGGGACCATCCGCGACAACTGCACGATGGCGGCGTGGGGGCTGTATCTGCTGTGGAAGAAGCGGCAGGGATAAAGGCGCGTCCACGGTCCGGGCAAACTGCGCGAACAATCCGGATCGCGCGGAGGCCGGAAGGTTCGCTCTCGCGGGTGGAGAGCGCTCCGCAACAAACGCCGGCGCCCCAGTACCACCAGCGCGTAGATTTGTGGTTTCCCAGGTCTCAAAGGCGAGACCCTTCGACTTCGCTCAGGGCTGGCTCTGGGGCACCCGAATTCATGGGCGCGATTAAAAATCACCAGGTCACTAGGCGGGATGGAATCTCTTCACTGCGCGCACGGTGAGCAGAACGAAGATCACCAGCACGGCCAGCTGAGTGAGCCCGAAAGTCGGGGCCGACTGGGTGGGCGCGATGGTGTGCAGCGCCGGGACCTTGTCGAAGGTCTGCGCAATGAGGACGAAGAAGTTGAAGTAGAAGGCCAAGCAGGCGGAGACGATATAGGTCACGCGCCAAGCTCCGGCAAGGCGGCGGACGTACAGCGCCACGACGGCCACAATGAGCACGATGACGGACAGAACTCCGAGTATGATGCCGGGCGTAACGCCCTTGAACGGGAACAGGAATCCGGTCAGGCTGGTGGCCAGCGTGGTGACCAGAAAGAGCGCGGTCAGAATGCTGAGCCGCCGCGAGGAGAGAAAGCCGTAGACGACGAACATGCCGGCGCCGATTCCAACCAGGCTCAGGAAGACGTGCAGGAAAGTAAACTGCAGCGAACTCAAACCAAGGATCATGAAATTGCCCTTTCAGTTACCGAGAAAGCGATCGTCGTTACAGGGCGCAACCGCGAATCTGGGAAACGCGTGGTGCGGCCGAACGAATTTGCATCCGATTAGTCCACGGCAGCAGCGAGTCGGGTTTCGACTTTCGCGTCCAGATCTCGCGCAACCTCAAGTGCAGCCAGATTAGCATAGGGCGCGAGATAACTCTCCGGGTTGCCGCAAGAAATGTGGGCACCGTCGCCTTGTTCGTCAACAGGGATGGTCCGCGGTGCATCGGAAGCGCGTTTGGCGCGGACGCCAGCCTTATCTGGTTGGGGGCTGCCGATGCCGCGCTCCGCGGACGATGCCGCTACCAGACAACCTTGTAAAGGTTGCCCCGATTGTCCACTGCCACGCCACGATGGCCTTGAATCTCGACCTGCAAGGCGGTCCCCTGGCTCCCGGTCAGGACTGCATGCCCCACGGCTCTGCCGAGAATATGGGCGACAAAATCCCCTTGTCCGTAGATGGCATCCCATGCGAAGGACAGGTTTGGTTGGGGAGGGTAAGCGGCCGGAGCTCCGGGCGTCTTGGCGTTTACCGAGGACTCCACGATGCCGCCCCAGGCTCCGCCGAACGTCTCTCCGTTGGCCAGGACCAGCGAGATTGAGGTGCCACTCTTGGAGGAGACGGTGATTGTTGCGTCGTACACAGGCGCCGGAGCCAGCGCAGCCAAGGGGCCCTGAACCGGGTAAAGCTGTCCGCCGGATGTGCTCGAGTAGGAGCACCCCGCGATGAGGCAAGCGCACAGAAGAACGAGGGCAAAAGCAACTTTCGCTTTCATGGATGGGCCTCGTCGCATTGGACCGCGGAATCTCGACCACGGTTATGCGGCCGGCCGGGTTTTATCCGCGCTCTTCGATGGGGATGTAGGTCGAGGGGTAGGCGGGGCCGATGTACTCGGCGCGGGGGCGGATGAGGCGGTTGTCGTCGAGCTGTTCGATGACGTGGGCGGCCCAGCCGGAGATGCGGCTGATGGCGAAGATGGGGGTGTAGAGGTCGATATCGATGCCCAGTGTCGCGTAGGTGGACGCGGAGTAGAAGTCCACGTTGGCGTTGAGCTTCTTGTCGGCGTTGATGTAGAGCTCGATGGCGCGGGACATTTCGTACCACTTGGACTGTCCGGCGTCCTTGCCGAGCCTCTCGCTCATCTTGCGCAGGTGGGTGGCGCGGGGGTCTTCGGTCTTGTAGACGCGGTGACCGAAGCCGGAGATTTTCTGGCGGGCAGCCAACATGCCCTTCACGTACTCGACCGGGTCGGCGCCGGCCTTGTCGATGAGGTAGAGCAGCTTCATGACCGCTTCGTTGGCGCCGCCGTGCAGGGGTCCTTTGAGAGCGCCGATGGCGCCGGTGACGGCGGAGTGAATGTCGGAGAGGGTTGCGGCGATGACGCGGGCGGCGAAGGTGGAGGCGTTCAGCTCGTGGTCGGCGTGGAGAACGAGGGCGACATCGAGGGTGCGGGCCGCTGTTTCCGAGGGCTTGACCCCGTTGAGCATCCACAGGAAGTTGGCCGCGTGGGAAAGTGAGCGGTCCGGGGGAACAATCTCAAGGCCCTTGCGGATGCGGTCGTAGACGGCCACGATCATGGCGGTCTGGGCGGTCAGGTTGTAGGCCTTGCGGACGTTGGCGTCGTGGGAGTTGTCGCGCTCGTCGGCGTCGTAGAAGCTGAGGGCCGAGACCGCCGTGCGGAGCACCTCCATGGGCGTGGCGGAGGTGGGAAAGCCGCGCAGCATGTCGACGATGCGCTGGTCGAGAACGCGGGCCAGGGCCAATTGCGACGAGAACTCGCGCAGCGCCAGCTCGGTGGGCAGGATGCCGTTCCAGAGCAGGTAGGTGGTTTCCTCGAAGGTGGATTTCTCCGCCAGCTCGTGAATGTCGATGCCGCGATAGGAGAGAACGCCGGCTTCTCCGTCGATCCAGCAGATGCCGGAGTTTGCCGCAACAATTCCTTCCAGACCCTTGCCCGCGGTAGCAGTAGCCATAGCCTTTGGAACTCCCTCTTACTCTAGTTCCGGATAACGCTGAACCGGATCAAAGCGGCGCTTTGGTGGCCTGGACAAGCGCCCGGTGCGCAATTTGCAGTAAAGATGTTTATAACGCAGGCATTGGATGGTTGTCACGGAAGGTGGGACGCGGAGCGACAATGCGCCTGAAATTCATTGATCCCGCAGCGTTTTTGGGGCAGGTTGCCCGGCCCGGAGGGCCCCAGGCAGGGGGCGCGCCGGGAAATGAACTGGAGCCCGAGGGGGCTTTTCCGGGCAAGGGGAGTCGAAATCGGGGTTTGGAGGCGGGGCGGGGCGGAGTATTTTTCGGCACATGTGCGGCTGGTTCGGTATTCTGGAGGGGTCGTTCGCGGTGCGTGGAGCCAAAGCCGCGGGGGCGATAGGCGGGGATGGAACTCCGCGCAGAAACAGAAGCTTTGCTCGGGAGCGGTCTCCCGGATGGCATCTCAATTCTCCCATGGGGCATCCCATGGAGACAGAAGACGGCGAAAAACCGAGCTGCGCGCCTTGCCGGGTGGACCCCAAGGAAGGGCCGC
Organism: Occallatibacter sp.; assembly: GCA_031296215.1. Classification (GTDB taxonomy): domain Bacteria; phylum Acidobacteriota; class Terriglobia; order Terriglobales; family Acidobacteriaceae; genus Telmatobacter. The sequence continues at coordinate 275 of JARLGE010000084.1, read as the reverse complement.
CGGCCGGCGAGCCGGAGAGAAGAAAGGGATACACATGAGCGATGAAGTGGTTCAAGAAACCCCCAGGACTTATTCCGGCGCGCTGCTGGCGGTGATCGGGGTGGCGTTGCTTTTGGGCATAGGCGGGCTGATCTGGACTTATACGCTGAGCGGGAAGGTGACGACCCAGCAGCAGGAACTGGCCGACGCCAAGGCGCAGAATGTGAAGCTGGACGCCGCGTTGCGGGAGACCGACGCGCGTCTGGCCGTGGCCACCGACGAGCTGAAGACCTCTC
>JARLGE010000330.1 GCA_031296215.1 Occallatibacter sp. | reverse complement strand
GGGAGTGGGCAGGCTTTGCCGAGGCGATTGCCAAGCGGGTGCCAGGAGCGCGGTTTGGCGGGCCGGACGTGGGCGCGTCGTCGGATTGGGTGACGCGGTTTGGCGAGGAGATTCCAGCCAAAGTGCGCGAGCGGGTGACGACACTGACCGGGCACTACTATGCCGAGGGTCCGCCGAACGATCCGCGGGTGACGACGGAACGGCTGCTCGCGGGTAATCCAAAGATCGCCGGCGAGATGGAGAAGATTGAAGCCGTGGCGCAGGCGCATGGGCTGGTGTACCGGATGACCGAGGGCAACTCGTGCTATCGCGGCGGCAAGCCGGGGATGAGCAATGCGTTTGCGGCAGCGCTGTGGGCGGGCGACTACATGCTGCAACTGGCGAGCCTGGGCTGCGTTGGGGTGAATCTGCACGGCGGCAGCAGCGAGTTTCTGACCGCTGGGCTGGGCGGACATACGCCGGGAATGGAAGTGGCGAAGACTCCGCAGGTGATGAAGAGCGGGTTTTACACACCGATCTTCAGCGAGCCGGGCGCGGCGGTGAAGGCCATGCCGATTTTTTATGGGATGATGCTGGCGAACCAGTTTGCGGGCGCGACGATGATGTGGGTGGAGGGGAAGATCGAAGGAGCGACGGCGTATGCGGCGCGGCTGGCTTCGGGATTCAAGGTCGCCATTTTCAACAAGGACGCGGTGAAGGCTGTGGATGTTTCGCTGCGAATGCCGGCGGTGATGCACAGAGCGACGTCGTGGGGGTTGACGGCTCCGGCGCTGGACTCGACCGAGGGTGTGACGCTGGCGGGGGCGGAGGTTCGAGAGGGCGCGTGGAGTCCGCGCGTTGTGGAGCCGGTGGCGGTGAAGAACGGTGTGGCGCGGATTCGGATTCCGGCTGGTAGTGCGGTGTTGGTGCATTTTTGCTGAAGGGTGCTGCTATCCCAGGGCCCAAAATCGGGATCTGGGGCATCCCGGCAATTCAACTATTCAGCCTAGGACTTAGGCGGTTCGAATCGGTACCGCCGAACGTCTTCGTGTCCGTCCTCTTTCATATGAAAAAGAAAGAATCCGGTATTCCCTTGTGGGTGTACCTGATGGTTATTCAGCAGATTTATTATCTTGGTTAACCAGATAGGAAAACTCTGGTGATAGTAGTCGTATTGAATTGCAGCCCCGAATGGATTTGCAGCGTGCATCAGAGCCCCGCATCTTCCATGTGCTTCAACGAGTTCGTCTTCGGTCAAATAGTCTTGTGGACGGTCTTTCAACTGGTGTAACGCTCGTGTGTTGGTTGTGGGCATCTCTACTACTGGTTTTGGATAGAACTTAGGGTTTACACGCCTTAGGTTCTTTATGAGTTTCGCAGCTTCCCAATGCTTCGTGAAATCGCTATAGACACTCGAGTATGCATTGCGCCTTTGCGGCTAGAGAAGCAAAGGCGATCAATTCAAAGGTCTTCCGAAATTGAAGACCAATTGTCTCTACTGTCGTTGGAATGTAGAGGGCTTCACGCTTCCCTGAGAGAAATAGCATGATGACCTCTGTGCGAAGCTTAATTTCCTTCATCACCTCTGCATATTTCTGAATATCTGATTCGATAGCCACTTGTCCTCCATATTTAGCCAAAAGCTCCTGTTAAATGGGAGTCAACGATGCCCTGGCCTCTCACTGCTCCATCGCAAATTTGCGCGCTGACTCGAGCAGCTTGGCGACCGACTCTTTGGAGCAGGACTCGGTGTAGATGCGGAGGAGGGGCTCGGTGCCGCTGGCGCGGAGAAGGAGCCAGGTTTCGGCGGCGTTGGTTTTTGTTTTGGCTTCGGGATTGTCGAGATAGAACTTTACGCCGTCTAGGTTTTCCTGACGGAGGATGGGCATGCCAGCGAAAGAGGCGTCGCCGGTCGGGAGCGCGCGGGCACGGGCGATTGCGGCGTTCTTTACGTCGTCGGGAATGGTCAGGTCGATGCGGCCGTACTGGTGCTCGCCGTACTCGGCTTGCAGGTCGGCGACGAGTTGGCCGAGGGTCTTGTTTTCCTGGGCCATGACGTTGGCGAGCAGCAGGGCGTTGAGCAAGCCATCGCGCTCGGGGAGATGGCGCTGGAAGCCGATGCCGCCGGACTCCTCGCCGCCCATCAGGATTTCGCGCTCGAGCATGTAGTCGCAGACAAACTTGAAGCCGATGCCGTGTTCGATCAGTTCGCGGCCATGCTTGGCGCAGATGCGGTCGAGCATCTTGGTGGTGTTGAAGGCGCGGGTGACGGCGCCGGGCCAGCCTTTGTATTTGAGCACCCAACTTAAAAGCACACTGTATATTTTGTGCGGGTCGACGAAGTTTCCATTCTCGTCGGTCGCGCCGATGCGATCTGCATCTCCATCGGTGCAGAGGCCGGCCTGGCAGCCGTTGGCGACCGTGGCTTCGCCCAGGGCGCGGATGTGCGGCTCGATGGGCTCGGGATTGATGCCGGGAAAGAGCGGATCGGGGTTGGTGCGGACCGGCACGTTGGCGACGCCGATGCGGGTGAAGATGTCCGCGATGATGGTGCCGCCAGCGCCGTACATCGAGTCGATGCAGAACTTCATGCCGGACTTCGAGATGAGGTCGAGGTCGGCGAAGTTCTCAATGGCCTTGAGGTAGGTGGGCAGGAAATCGACTTCCGTGATGGATGCGGGCGTGGCGGGGCGGGCGACGGGCTGGCCGAGGTAGGACTCGATTTCAGAGATGATGGAGGGCTTGCCCGAGCCGCCGTACCAGGCCTTGTACTTGACGCCGTTCCATTGAGCGGGATTGTGCGAGGAGGTGATCATGATGCCGCCTGCCGCGCCGCGCTCGCGGACGCCAAAGCTGAGCGCCGGGGTGGGCGTGACGGCGTTGGCGAGCTGGACAGGGATGCCGGTGGCGGCAACGACCTCGGCGCAGGTGCGCGCGAAGGCCTTGGAGCCGAAGCGGGTGTCGTAGCCGATGCAGAGACCCTTGGCGGGATCTTCTTTGGCGTGGACGTAGGCGGCGATGGCCTCGGCGGCGATGCGCACGTTGGCGAAGGTGAAGTCGTCGGCGATAATAGCGCGCCAGCCGTCG
>JARLGE010000329.1 GCA_031296215.1 Occallatibacter sp. | reverse complement strand
TGGGGCGCGAGCCTGCTGCCGCCGTCCTGCAACGCGGCCGCCGCGGCGGCTTCCAGCGTTCGCACCACGGTGGTGCCGACGGCCACAATGCGGCGGCCGTCGCGCACGGCTCGATTGATGGCCTCGGCGTTTGCTGCGTTCAGCGTGTAGCGCTCTCCATGGAGACGAACTTCGTCGACCCGCTCGACGCGCAGCGGGGCGAAGGTGCCCAGGCCCACGTGCAGCGTGATGCGCGCGACTTCGACGCCGCGCGCGGAGAGACGGTCGAGAATTTGCGGCGTGAAGTGGAGACCTGCGGTGGGCGCGGCTACGGAGCCGCGCTCGCTCGAATAGACCGTCTGGTAGCGCTCACGATCCGCATCCGCGTCGTCGCGATGAATGTAGGGCGGCAGCGGCATGTGGCCAATGCGGTCCAGCACTGCGAAGAAATCGCCGACGGGCTCGAATTGCAAGAGCCGGTCGCCGAACTGCCCGCGCTCCAGCACCTCGGCTTCCAGCGCGATCTCCCCCGATGGCGCGGGAAAGACGAGCCGCTCGCCGATGGCCACCTTCCTGCCCGGCCTGACCAGGGCGCGCCATCGGCTCTCGCCGGCGGGTTCGGTGAGCATCACTTCAATGCGGCCGGTGGGCTTCTCGCGTTCGCGGCGCAGCGTGCGCCGGGCGTACAGGCGCGCGGGAATCACGCGGCTGTCGTTGAGCACCAGCAGATCGCCCGGCGCGAGCAGGGCAGGGAAGTCGGCAAACACCGCGTCCCGCGGTGCGCTCGTCGCGCGATCCATCACCAGCATGCGGCTCTGTCCGCGCTCCTCGGGCGGCGCTTGTGCAATCAGCTCTTCAGGCAGTTCATAGTCGAAGTCGTCGACCCGCAGGCCGGTCATGGAGTGGCTCGTGTCGCTCACGGCCGTGCCTTCCCGAAGTAGTCCAGAGCCCGCAATCGAGCCCGTTCAATGGCCGCGTTCAGCTCTTCGCGCCTGGGCTCGAACTCTTCGGCGGCAAGATCGGCGGGCACGTGCGTCCAGCGCGCCCAGCTTACGCAGATGCGCGTGAAGGGCTTGGGAATCAGAAACCGGTCCCAGGAGCGCAGGGTCCAGGCTCGTTCCGGCTCTAGATGAAAAGCGCCGATGGGTGCGCCGGTGATCTGCGCCAGCTTGATGGGGCCCATCTTGGTCTGGTAGATGGGGCCGCGCGGCCCGTCGGCGGTGAAGATGGCAGTCCTGCCGGTCTCGATCACGTGCGAGAGGCCCAGCAGCCCCTCGCGCGCGCTTCGCGAACTGGAGCCGCGCACGGCATCGAAGCCGAACATTTTGAGGGTGCGCGTGATCAGCTCGCCATCGAAGCTCTTGCTGATTAGAATCACGGCGCCCGAGCGGCGGAAGTAGACCGTGCAGGGCAGCACGCACTGGTGCCAGAAGCAGTAGATCTCCGGCCCGGCCTTCTGGCCGAACAGAACTGGCGTGACGCCTTCTTCGGCGATCACTTCGAAGCGCCACGTGCGGCCGACGATCGAGAACAGAGCCCACACCACGCGCGGAACCATGGCCAGGACGAGGCGCTGAAAAAAAGTGAATTTGGGGTCGGCGGCCACTCAGATCATTCTAGTGTAAGCAGCCAAAACGCAAATCCTTCGACTCCACTCAGCTATAGCGCAGCCAGCGCAGCAGTTCCGGCAGCGTGGCGCGCTTGCCATACATGAGAATGCCGACCCGGTAGAGGCGCGACGAGAACCACAGGACTCCCCAACTGGTGAGCGCCAGCAGGATCACCGAGAGGGCTACCTGCCAGAGCGGCACCACCGCCATGCCCATGCGCGAAATCATCACGTAGGGCGAAGTGAGCGGGAAGAGCGAGGCAGCTACCGACCAGATCGAGTTGGGGTCGTTGACCATCACCGGCAGCAGACCCATGCTGGTGTAAAGCGGGATGATGGCCACCACCATGAACTTTTGCAGGTCCTGCGAGGTTTCGCAGGTGGCGGCGAGGCCGGAGAAGATGGCGCTGAACAGAGCGAATCCGAGCACGAAGTAGATGGGGAAGAAGATGCCTTCGGCCCAGGAGAAGCGGATGGCGATGTTGCCGGTCAGTAGCTCCGCTGCCAGTTGCGAGCCCATGAATAGGGTGGCGCCCGCGACCCAGATGGCGATTTGCGTAATGCCGACGCCGCCCACGCCGATCATCTTGCCCGCCAGCAGGTCGCTGGGTTTCACAACGGCAAGCATGATTTCAAAGATGCGCGAGGTTTTTTCCTCGATGATGGCGCGGGCCATGTCGAGTCCATAGAGCATGATGGGCAGGGAGAGCATGATCAGCATCAGAGTCGCTTTGATGACGACGGCGCTGCCGCTGTTCTTGCCGATCTTTCCGTCTTTGTCCAGTTGCAGAGAGTCCACGGGTACCTGTGCCAGCAGGGCGTCGGCCTCGGCCGGGGTCATGCCCTTGCGGACCATGCGCTGGTTGATGGCGCCGCGATTCAAGGCGTTTTGCAGGCTGCCGTGCGCGGAGACGTCGACGGCGGAGAGCGAGGTGAAGGTAGCTGAAATCTTTTCCGGGTTCGAGGTATCGATGGCCAGAAGGCCGTCAATGGACTTGGTCTGCACTTGCCTTTGCCACGCGGCGCGCTGTTGCTCGGTTGCCGGCGCGGTTACATCCACTTTGTATTCACCCCATTTGTCGTCGAGCAGTTGCTTGCTCACTTCGGCGGCCAGAGGGGCGTCCTGGGCAACGATTGCAATGTGCTTTCCCTTGCCGGCCTTGCGGTCGATATAGTGGCTGAAGGCCAGCAGAGCGGCAATCAGCAGCGGCATGGCGATGGTCGATATCTTGAAGGCCCGGCCGCGAATCTGCTCCAGATACTCGCGTTTGGCAATCAGCATTGTGTTACGCATCGGCCTTGCCTCCCACGGTTTGGATGAAGATCTCTTCGAGCGAAGGCTCGACCAGCTCGAAGCGGTAAATGGACGCCGCCGCCGAGGCCTCGTGCAGCAGCTTCTGCGCGTCGCCGTGTTCCTTGAGCCGGATCTCGGCGTGACCGGAGAAGTTTTTCGCCTCGGCAATCTCCGCGGAGTTCAAAAACGCGGGGCTTCCTTCAAACTCCACGATCACGCGGTTGCGCTCGTAGGTGGCCTTGATCTCCCGCACCTTGCCGGCCAGCACGGCCCGTCCGTTGTTGATCAGGCAGATCGAGTCGCAAAGCTTCTCCACCTGGTCCATGCGATGCGTCGAAAACAGGATCGCCTTGCCCTGCGCCTTCAGTTCCAGCAGAGTCTTCTCGACCAGCAAGGCGTTGACCGGATCGAGGCCCGAAAAGGGCTCATCCATGACAATCAGCCCTGGGTCGTGCAGCAACGAGGCAATCAACTGAATCTTCTGCTGCATACCCTTGGAAAGCTCTTCGGTTCTCTTGTGCAGGGAATCGGCGATCTCCATGCGGCTGGCCCAGGAGGCGGCGCGCTTGCGCGCCTCTTCGGCGTCAAGCCCGTGCAACTGGCCGAAGAAGACCAGTTGGTCGATCACCTTCATCTTCTTATAGAGACCGCGCTCCTCTGGCAGATAGCCGACCCGCTCCAGGCTCTTGCGCTCGAACGGCTTTTCAAACAGCCTGATGCGCCCGGAGTCGGGGAGGGTGATGCCCATCATCATGCGAATCGAGCTGGTCTTGCCCGCTCCGTTCGGCCCTAACAGGCCAAACATCTGGCCGGCATCGATGGACAGGCTCAGGTTGTCGACGGCAATCTTGCTCTCGTAGGCCTTGGTCACTCCCGCGAGCTCAACAACTGGCATGGGCTCTCCCGCTGGTCAGGTTGCCGCTCCGCCGCCCGCACAGAGGGAAAAACGGCCTGTGGGCAGTGTAGCAAAGCCCCTCAAAC
>JARLGE010000083.1 GCA_031296215.1 Occallatibacter sp. | reverse complement strand
TCCCTGCCTCAAAAATCCACGTGTGCCCGCACCGAGCCCACCCATGCCGGCCCGCGGTCGCGGTTGTAGCCGGGATCGGCGATGTGCTGCACGTCGAGCGAATAAAACAGGCCGCGCCAGAAGTGCCAGGCGTAATAGCTCTCGACAATGTTCTCGCGGCCGTAGTTGAGGTTGCCGTCGCCGAGCAGGAAGCCGAGGCCGCCCAATTTCAGGTAGTTCTGGTGGTCCCTTTTGATAGCGTTCGAGACGAAGGCGAGGCCGACCTTGTCGACAGGGCGATGCCAGCGGGTTCCGGCATAGTCGGCGCCCAGTTCGACCGTTTGATCGACCTCCGTGTATGCGAAGGACTCGTGCTGACCCTCGTTCCAGCCGAAGCGGCCAAAGACGCGCAGGTTCTCCGTAATCTCCTGCTCGGTGTTGTAGCCGAGGCCGTATTTGAGCGCGCTGAAGTGCTCGTGAAGAGTGATGGCGGGAACAGTCACTCCAAACTTCGCCGTGTCTGAGCCGTCTAGGAAGTCTTGGACGGCCTCGCGATAGGTGCCCATGTGGGCGCGGTTGGCGTAGAACAGGACCCGCGTGACGCCCTTGCGCTCTTTGACGAGGCTGTGACGGAGTTCGAACTCGGCGTTCTGGCCGTGGGCGCGGCTGAAGGCCCAGTCCAGATCGATGCCGTTGGCGACGACGGGCATGGCGAAGAGGCCGTAGCGGATGGACCAGGCGCGGTCGTCGTACTCGGCCAGGCCGCCGACGGTGTAGCCGCGGGTGTCGGCGGCGTAGTCCCAGGCGCCGTTGTTGTCCACCGTCCAGTTCATGAACTGCAGGTGCGAGTCGGAGCCGGGGCCGTTGATGTCGAAGAAGTCGGGCAGGGTGAGTTTGCCGGCGCGGAACTCGAGGCGGCGCAGCGGCACGCTGGGCGCCAGGGCGAAGAATCCCGGCTGCTGGCTGGTTGTCTTGTTGGTGAAACCGAAGACCTGGTGAATCTGGTAGCGCGCGATGTAAGGGGGCTTGCCCAGGTTGGGGTTGCGCACCACGTCGAGATTGGTGAAGCCGGCCAGGCCGAAAGCCTCGCTCAACCCGCGGCCCTCGGCGGCTTCGAGGTCGAAGATCACATCGGTGTTGTAGCGGATGGAGTGGTTGGGCCGCAGCGCGGTGTAGAGCGTGCCCACCATGGAGGCCTTGTACTCGCCCCTGGGAATGAAGCTGTTGGTTCCCTGGTAAGGGGAGTGAAAGGGCAGATCGCCCTGGAAGATGATGTTGGCCTGGCCGGAGATCCACCAAAGCTGGTTTTCGGGGTGGGGGAACATGGAGACGATGGGGGCATCGTTCGGCTCGTGGCCGACGGGGCTCATGTCTGTGGACTTCTTGCCGATTCCGCCGCGCTGCGAGTCTTCGGCAAGGGGCGACGGGGCGGACTGGGCAAGTTGAGTCAGCTCGGTCGATGGCGGCAGCTTGGGTTGGGGCGCGGCGGGCACATGATCGGACTGCTGGGCGGCGGAGGCGAGGGGCATGGCCGTTGCGAGAACCGTTGCCAGGATCGTTGCCCGGGCCAGGACGGCGCGCGCGGCGCCTGTGTAGGGGAAAGTTGTGCGGGGCGGATTCGCTGGGCGGCCGGGAGGGCGAAGCATTGGAGAGCCTTGGGAAGGAAGTGCGGAGCGCGGGGAGGCGCGCATAGAATGGGTGTGAAACGATACCCCCACTCCCTAGATACCATACCGGGGGTTGGTATTGTCAAGAGGAGGTGGACCATGTCTCACGCGGAACGCGAAAAGATGAAGCTGCTGCAACGGCTGCGCAAGCTGCGCGGGCAACTGGACGCGGTGGAGCGGTCGCTGGCCGCCGACGAGGATTGCGGCGGGCAACTGATGCTGCTGGCGGCGGTGCGCGGCGGCGTGAACGGGCTGATGGGCGAGGTGCTGGAGACGCATATCCGCTTTCACCTGGTGGATGGAGCCAAGGAACAGATTGCCCCGGAGCTGGCCGAGGATCTGATCGATCTCGTGCGCGCGTACCTGAAGTAAAGACAGTGGTCAGTGGTCAGTTGTCAGTCTCCAGCAGCGCCAGGTCTTCGAGACAGCCCCGTGCCGCAGGACGGTGCCTGGCTATGGTAGCGGGCGGAGGGGGCGGGGATTGTTAAGGTTTGGTTGATTCGGGCCGGCCAGGCCGGTGGGCCGGCTGCTCCAATCGCGCTGCCGATTTCAGGCTGCCGCAGAGCTCCACGCCGGCGCCGATTGGGCGATCTCATTGACCTCAATTCCGGTTTCTACAATTCCTGCATACGAATAGCGCGATTTGGATTATGATTCGGACTCATCGTGTTCCCGGCTCTGAAAAGCAACTTATGCGGCCGGAACCAGAAAGAGGCGAATTATGGCAAAGTCCCCCCGCGTGAAGATTGCGCGCTTTGCGGAGCAGGCGCGCGTGGTGCTGAAAGGCAGCGAGAAGGCGGCTGCGGAAAATGCGGTCCATGTGCAAGCCACGCCGGAGACGGCGCAGGTGACCCTTTCGGTCATTGTGAAGAGGAAAAAACCGTTGAAGATCAACACGCGCGGCGGGCGGGCCACCGGGCCGGTGCGCGTGAGCCGGGAGGAGTACAAGAAGAACCACGCCGCGGACCCGGCGACGGTCGAGCAGGTCATCGGGTTCGCCAAAGAATTCAACCTCAAGGTCGAGGCCGACCCCACCGGGACAGCGGGGCGCACGATGAAGTTGACAGGCACGGCGGCCGATATCAAGAAGGCGTTTGGCGTGGAGCTGAACCAGAAGACCATCGAGGGCGTGGAGTACCGCGTGCGCGAGGGCGGGATTCAACTGCCGGAGTCGCTGATCGGCTCGGTCGAAGCGGTGCTGGGGCTGGACAACCGGCCGCAGGCCAAGCCGCACTTCCGCGTAAGGAGGCTCCAGGCAGCGGCCGAGGCGGCCGCGGCGCCCGCCAGCTACACGCCGCCGCAGGTGGCGCAGGCCTACCAGTGGCCGGCCACGGCCAGTGGCGCCGGGCAGACGATCGGGATTATCGAACTGGGCGGCGGCTACCGGCAGGCGGACCTGACGACCTACTTCCAGTCGTTGCACCAGGCCGCGCCGCCGATCAAGGCAGTGAGCGTGGACAAGGGAAAGAACGCGCCGTCAACGTCTTCGAGCCCTGACGGCGAGGTGATGCTGGACATCGAAGTGGCCGCCGCGGTCGCCCCAGGGGCGAACATCGTGGTCTATTTCTCACCCAACACCGACCAGGGGTTCACCGACGCGATCTCGACGGCGATCCACGACGAGACCAACAAGCCGACCGTGCTCTCGATCAGCTGGGGCGGGCCGGAGTCGAGCTGGACGCACCAGGCGATGATGGCGCTGGACGCAGCCTGCCAGTCGGCGGCGGCGCTGGGGATCACGATCACGGTGGCCGCCGGTGACAACGGGTCGACGGACGGCTTGACGGGCAATAACGTGGACTTCCCGGCCTCGAGCCCGCACGTGCTGGCCTGCGGCGGGACCAAGCTGGACGCCAATGGATCGACCATCGTTTCCGAGGTGGTGTGGAACGAGCTGGCGGTCCAGGACGGCGCGACGGGCGGCGGGGTGAGCAACGTGTTTCCGCTGCCCAGTTGGCAGGCGAATGCCAACGTGCCCGCGCCGGCGGTGAGCGGCGGGGGGCGCGGCGTGCCCGATGTGAGCGGCGACGCCGATCCGAATACCGGTTACCAGATTCGCGTGGACGGCCAGAACACGGTCATCGGCGGCACCAGCGCCGTGGCTCCGCTGTGGGCTGGCCTCGTGGCCGTGGCCAACCAGCAACTGGGCACGGCGGTGGGATTCATTCAGCCGGCAATCTATGCGGCGAAGGCTGCCGCGGCGTTCAACGACATCACGCAGGGAAACAACGGGGCGTTTTCCGCCGGGCCGGGCTGGGATGCATGCACCGGGTTGGGGTCGCCGATCGCCAGCGCCCTGATTCCGCTCCTGGCGGCTGCCGCACCTCCGCCGCCGCCTCCTCCACCGCCGCCGCCGCCGCCGCCGCCACCTCCACCTCCACCTCAGCCGCCACCGCCGCCACCTCCACCTCAGCCGCCGCCACCGGTGAAGAAGAAGCATAAGAAGCATAAGAAGAAGGTGGTTGAGGCCAAGCCGGTCGTGAAGAAGGCCGCGAAGAAAGCGCCGGACAAGAAGGCCGCCAAGAAGGCCGGGGAAAAGGCTGCGAAGAAGACTGCCGGCAAGAAGGCCGCCAAAAAGTCAGCCAAGAAAGCGTCTCGCAAAAAGGCGGCTAAGAAGGTCGTGAAGAAGGCTGCCAAGAAGGCTGGCGGCAAGAAGGCTGCCAAGAAGGCTGTGAAGAAACTCGCGAAGAAGGCGGCGAAAAAGACCGCCGGCAAGAAGGCAGCCAAGAAGGTTACCGCGAAGAAGGCCGGTAAGAAGGCGGGCGGAAAGAAAAAGAAAAAGAAGTAGCTGCCTGCCGGAGCGTCTTCGTCAGCGGGACCTCAACCCTGCGGGTGGTCAAGGTCTCAAAATCGAGACCCGAGCCACCCGCATACGGCGTGACCGGCGCGTCCGGCAGGGCCGCTCACTTTTGCGGCTGATTCGCGTATGCCGACAGAAATTGCGCCACTGCGTTGGCGACAATCTGGTAGCCTTTCGCGTTCAGGTGCAGCAAATCGGTCTCGGTGAGGGGCGTGCCGGTCTCGTGTGCAACGTTGGCTCCGCCAAGGTCGCGCTCCACGGTCGCTGTGTGCCCGGTGATGGCAGTAATGAGGACATTTTCAGCGTTCTCCCCGGTCCCGACGGTGAGTACGCCGCCGGCCCCTAGGCTCCCGACGGAGGTATTGAACGTCAAAGCCGTATCTGCCGGGCCCATCGGCTCAGTCAGAACTCCGATTGCATTGATGGCTCGCAGCGACGTGGGCGGCTCGTCGTGATTGAAGTCCGCCACATCCGTGGCCTGGCTGGGATCGTAACTGGAGACCAGCACCTGCCGTATATCCAGATAGTGCGGCCCGTAGCTATTTGCCAGGCGATTGTTCAGGGAGATTTCGGCCGCGTAGGAGGGGCCGCCGATCCATTCGTTGGGGTCGTTGGCGTTGATGTTGGCCAGAACCAGGTAGGTCTGACCAGAGGGAACGGTCGCAACCTGGGCGGCGATATCGAACAGGATCCACGAGTTGTCGTTGTGATCGTTGCGGCCCTCCCAGAGGACGGGTATCCAGGCGGCATAGTGCGTATCGACGACAAACTGCGGACTTCCCGGCGCACTCACCGTACTTCCAACCGTGGTGCGCGTGAAGGTATAGATCCCCGCATCGTAGGTCACGAGGCCGTGCACGCCGAGGATGGTGCCGCCGGCGCCGCCCTCAGGCCCCCAGGAAGTAACCGGTTCGCTCCCGGCTGGAAACGTGACAGTGACGCCGCCCGTGGCTGGAATCAACCCCCCGGAAACAGTCGCATAGGTTGGAATGGCCCCTTCCCGAACCGCGAGCTGGGTCGTGGAGTTGGCAGGCACGGCCTGGTTAACAACGGGCAGGGTGACCAGTTGCGCAAGCTCGTCGGGGAAAGCGCCTTGATCCACTCTGCCTTGATTCCCGACAGCGAGCGAATCGCCCCAGGCCACCACGCCGAAAGGAAGAACATCCAGGGTCGCGCTAGCCTCGACCGGGTCGTAGTCAACCTGGTCGGTGGGTGTGAAAGCGGCAGCCAAGGTTTGAGGGCCCGGCGAGCTCAGGATTGCCCCGGCGGCAGGCGAGTAGACGAATGTCCCGGGCACGGCGCCGCCCGGCCCAGAGGCCGCTGCGTCTAGCTGGGTCGAGGTCAGGGCCATCCCTACGGCGATTGTCCCGGCAGGCGCCCAGGCGATGTTGGGCGTCGCCTTGCTCACAATCAGAGTCACGCTGGCGGTGGCGGTGGCGTAATCCACGGAGTCAGTTGGGGTAAAGGTGACAGAAAGCGTCTGCGAGCCGCCGGAGAGGACGGCGCCGGGAGCTGGACTATAAGCGAAGCTCCCGGGAACGCTGGCGGTTGCATCCAACTGCGTGGCGCTCAGTGGTGTGCCATAAGGCATGGCGGCCGGTGTGGGCCAATTCAACACCGGGTTCGCCTGACCGACAATCAGAGTCACACTGGCGGTGGCGGTAGCGTAATCCACGGAGTCAGTTGGGGTAAAGGTGACGGAAAGCGTCTGCGAGCCGCCAGAGAGGACGGCGCCGGGAGCTGGACTATAAGCGAAGCTCCCGGGAACGCTGGCGGTTGCGTCCAGTTGCGTCGCACTCAGCGCTGTGCCGTAGGCAATCGGCGCCGGCGTCGCCCAGCCGATCGTCGGGACCTGCCTGGGAGGCAGGCCGGCACTTCCACCACAGCCGATAAGCAGGCAACCGAAACCCGTCCCGAGCGCGAGGATGCCAATTCGGACGTATCGCCAACCCTTCGGGTGCAAGGCGACAACTCACTTTCTTATCGGTGATTCAAGAGCTGGCGAAACATCAAACTATCCAGTGTCCTGGGGGGACTTGAGCCTTAAAACTGGTTGCATAAACGGGGTTTTGAAAGGGCACGGCTTCAGCCGTGCCGCCAGAACCGCATAAAACCTGGGCTTTAGCCCCTGAGGGATGGCTTGTCGCTAGCCGAGCAACATTTATGCAACCAGTTCTAGTGTAACCGCCCTTACTCACTCGCCCAATGCATTTGCTTTTCCGTGAGGGCCGGCAACGCCCATACCCGGAGGCATCGAGTGGGTTGAAGGAGCAGAATCGGCGGCCCGGCGCCCTACTTTGCCGCCATGTCCAGCATGGCCTTCACATCGGCGGCATGTGGGCCGTCGGGGGCCAGCTCAAGGTACTTTTCAAGCGCATGGCGCGTCTCGGCTGAGATCGCCGCTTTGCCTTTTGCGTCCACCGTCGCGTCGGCAAAGAGAGCCGACCCGAGAATGAACCAGGCATCTGCCTTGGATGGGTCCGCCTGCAGGCAACTGCGGCAGGCCGCCGCCGCCTCATGAGTATTCCCGGTATTGTAGAAAACAGCGCAGATATTGAAGAGAGCCCTTCCCGGGTTCGACGACAGCGCGGCCCATCGATTGTAAGCGTCGATCGCGTCGGCGTCGCGATGCAGTTTGAGCAGCGCATTGCCCTTGCTCGCCCAGATCTTCCCCACGCCATCTTTCCATTCGCCAAGCGGCTGGCTTTGCGCGGGTCTTTCGCGCTCGGCCGCGGCCAGGGCGCGGTCGTAAGTGGCCAGCGATTCCTGCGCCGCCCCGGAGCTGAGTTGCACGTCCGCCAGCAGGCGCAAGTTGAGTGATGAGGCGCTCGCCTCGACAAGCTTTTGCGCCGCTGCAACTGCGCCCTGCCAGTCCCGTGCTTGCAAGGCCTGGTTGTATGCAGCGGTCAGCCCCTGGAGGTCCTGGGCGTCCCCGCTCCTGGGCGCTTGCGCGGCGGACGGCAATGTGAAGACGAGAGAAGCCAGTGCCAGATTGAGAAGCGGGAGGGACCGGCGCATTGCGCACCTCGATTCGCTGATGATGCGGGAACGGCAACACATTAGCCCTGCGCCGGGCGGAAAGCAAGTGACTTCAATCGTGGGTGAGCGGAATCCTGCTGCCCCTCACTCTCCGTCCGGCGGGACCTGCTCGAGGAGGCGCTTCCAGGTCTTCTGGTTCTTGCGGAAGCCGCGCTTCAGGTCTTCCAGAATCCGCTCGAAGTCGCCGTTGGTTTTGAGGTTGTTCCAGGCCGGGTTCTTCTGGAACCAGGGGTAGTTTTCGTTGCCCAGATAAATGGCGCGGCGCAGCCAGTGAAGGGCTTCGCTGGAGTCGCCTTCGACGGCGAAGTAGGTGGCCAGCCGGTAGGCCATCTCGCTGTCTGCCTCGGCGGCGGACAGGGTTTCGTCCGTCAGCAACGCGGCGCCGCGCTCCCAGGCGCCCATCTGCACGTAACAGAGGGCCAGTGTGGGCACGGCGATGCGGAGCGAACTGTCGTCGTGAACCACGCCTTCCAGAATCTGAATGGCTTTGTCGAGATGGCCGAGGCGCATCTGCTGGTAGCCGGCGGAGGTGCGCAGCAGGGGATGGCGCGGCTCCAGGGCCAGGCCCTTCTCCAGTTCGTCGCCGGCCAGCTCGATCTGGTTCTGATAGTGGTAGACGCGGGCGCGGTGGTTGTAAAGGATGGGCGCGCCGGCGGGGTTGAGCTTGAGGGCGCGGCTGAACTGCTCCAGCGCCTCGTCGTACATGCCGTCGCCGCGCAGGGCGATGCCGGCCACCATGTGCACGTTCCAGTCGTTGGCGGCGCTGGAGAGCAGGTTGGCGATGCCGTGGCGCGCCGACTCCTTTTCTCCGCGCGAGAGCAGCATGTAGATGCGGTAGAGGTTGGCCTCGGTGGAGGCGGGATCCAGGCGGAGCGCCTCATCGAAATCGCGGCGTGCGTGCATGACGTGAATCTGGCCCCCGAAGCCGTGGCGGACGTATTGGAGCTCGGCGATGCCCAGCCCGCACCAGCCGGCGGCGAATTCGGGGTCGGTGGCCGTGACGCTGGTGAACAGCGCTTGGGCGTGGTCCAGGTCGGCGCGCGAGCCGGTGCGCACCATGAAGGAGCTGAGCAGCGCGCGTGCCTGGAGATACTCTTCGCTGACCCGGCCGGGGAGGGACCGACTGGCTCCATTGGCCGCGTCGCGGGCGGCCGGGCGCGGGAAATCGACCCCCACCGTGTTCATGCGGTCGGAGGCCGAAAGGCCGTGGAGCGCGGCAAAGACTTCGTTGGAGATTTCGGTCTGCACGGCGATCAGGTCCAGCGAAGCGACGCGGATGGCGCCGCCCGAGCGCACGCTCTGCGAGGCCACGTCGAGCAGTTGCCAGTTCAGGTCGAAGCCCTCTTCCGAGCGGAGAAAATTGCCGGCAAGGACGAAGGAGACGAGCAGCTTCTGGCCCACCGAGAGCGGGTCCATCTGCGCGATGGGCATGTGCATGAGCGTGCTGGAGGGGCGGACCACGAGGGCCGGAATGCGCGCCAGGCGGGCGGCGATCGCGTCGGCCAGGGCGAAGCCGTAGAGCGGAGCCACCTCGGTTGCGCCGAGGTTGGTGAAAGGCAGGACCACAAGGGAGTTTTGAGGCGCGCGGTCGACGGCCGACTCACGAAAGCGCTCGGCCAGCATGGAGAGAAATCCCGTGTTCCGCTTCTCCGCCTCGACGCCGGTGGTGGGCAGGTTGGCGGCGGCCTCGCCGGGGATGATGCCGGTCTCAATCTGCAGCGCCTTCATGATGGTCTTGAGAGCTTCCCGCACTTCGGCGGCCGAGGCGTAGCGCGCGCTGGGCGTCTTTTCGAGACAGGCGGCGATCACGCTTTTGAGCTCCGGCGAGATGCCGGGGACAATGTGGCCGAGGTCTTCGGGGTCGGAGAACTGGATGGCGCGGATGGCCTGGAAGTCTTCGGCGTCGGGGCGGGCAAAGGGATGGCGGCCGCTCACCAGTTCATAGAGGATGACGCCGAGGGCCCATACGTCCGACTGCACGCTCGACTGGCCGGTCACGAACTGCTCAGGGGCCATGTAGCGAATGGTGCCGCCGCGGGCGGTGTAGGTGGCGGCCATGGACGCGTCCTTGGCCAGGGCGGGCTTCGAGGGGTCGAAGTTGGCGTCTTCCGGGCGCAGACGGCGGGCCAGGCCAAAGTCGAGAATCTTGACCAGGCCGCCGTCGGTGAGCATCACGTTCTGGGGCTTGAGGTCGCGGTGGAAGATGCCCAGGGCATGGGCCGCTTGCAGGCCGTCGGCAATTTGTATTCCGACAGACAGCACCAGTTGCAGGCTGGCCGGTCCGCGGCCGATCAGCCGGTCCAGCGACTGGCCGGGAACGTACTGCATGACGATGTAGCCTTCGTCGGCGCTTTCGCCCACCTCGTAGATGGCGCAGACGTTGGGGTGCTCGATGGCGGAGGCGAGACGGGCCTCGCGCAGGACAGTGGTCCGCATCTGTTCGGCCGAGAGCAGGCCGGTGCGGAGAATCTTGAGCACGACGGGGCGCTGCAGCAGCACGTCGTTGGCCAGATAGACCACGCCGCTGCCGCCCGCGCCCAGCTTGCGGAGAATCTCGTAATGTTCGATGGTTCTTCGCTTCATCTGCTCCAAGTTTACCGGGGATGCCGTCAGGAATGTCTCAAGGCACGGTGAATTGAGGCTAAGATTCTCGGATTGAATCGTTTGTGGGCTGGAAAACGGAGCGGTTTGCCTTGGCTGAACTGGGAGATCTGTTCTGGGTATCGCGGTGGGTTTTCTGGAGCAGTTGAAGAGCCACGCGTTCGATCACAGGACGGGGCGGTTTGGGGTAAGGACTGAATAGCGAGTCGGCGGGTTAGTGCCCGAGCCGCGAGCGACTTTTGTCGACCGGCTTCGACGGCAGGCTGGCGAGGCGCTTCTGGCCGCGTCGGCCGAGGGCCAGCATGGTCAAGCCAAATATCAGCAGCACCAGGCCCCACCAAAAGTTGGCGTTGATGCCGAGGCTGGCGTTATAGATGGCGCTGCCCCGCGTGGCCAGGCCGAAGGCGGTGAGGATCATGCCGACCAGCGTGAACATCAAGCCCATGGGGACGCGTAGATCGAGACTCATGTTTTGCTCCTTTTCCTGCGCCGGGCTCTCAAAGAGAAATCCGCGGCGCCGCGCAAAGATCCTCAGTAAAAGAAAATATTCAGCGCAACGGCCATCAGCAGCACGGCGACGGCCACGGCTTCCGGGCTCTTCCACCAGACGTTGTGCGCCTTGGGCGGCTTGGGCGTTAACGAGTGAACCAGGCCGACGAGTTCGGACTCCGGCCGTGCCTTGGTGGCCAGGCTCACGGCGACGGTGACCAGGAGGTTGGCGCCGAAGGCGAAGATGGCCCCCCAGAAGTTTTGCGACCTGTCGCTGGGGTAGTGGTGGAGCACGGTAAGCCATCCGCCGTGAATGCCGGGCAGCGCCTCGATGGGCAGCGTGAGGCCGTGGTGCAGCATGGCCGCGGCGGTGCCGGAGATGAGGCCGGCAAACGCCCCGTGCCCCGTCGCCCGCTTCCAGAACATGCCCAGCAGGAAGGTGGCGAAGAGCGGGGCATTGACGAAGGAGAAGACCAGTTGCAGCGCGTCCATGATGTTGTTGAAGTTGCCGGCCGCGTAGGCGGTGGCGATCGACAGCAGGATGCCGCCAACGGTCGCCCATCGGCCCACCGCCATGCAGTGGCGGTCGCTGGCGCCCTTGCGAAGGTAGGACTGGTAGAGGTCGCAGGTGAAGACAGTGTTGAAGGCGGTGACGTTGCCCGCCATGCCGCTCATGAAGCTGGCCAGCAGCGCGGTCAGGCCGAGGCCGAGAAGACCGGTGGGAAGGACGTGGAGCAGCAAGTTGGGCGTGGCCATGTCGTAGTCGAGCAAGGGCTCTCCGCTGGCGGTGAGCATGGGCTGGCCGGTGACGGAGTTGACCTTGGCCGGAACCAGGCCGCGGCCTTCTTCCACGTTGTGAGGGACGACCGTGGTGTCGCGCACGATCATGCCGTTGACGTTGCGTTCGACCGTGGTGGAGTGGGGCGTGGGCAGGCCGATGGCCAGCAGGCCGGGCAGAATCACCAGGAACGGCAGGAAGATCATCGGCACGGCGGCAATGAGAGGCGCACGCCGCGCCGACTCCATATTCTTCGCGGCCATGGCCGTCTGGATCACACGAAAGTCGGTGCACCAATAGCTTGAGCCGAGCACCAGGCCCAGCCCCATGCCGACGCCCACGATCTCAATGCCCATGGGGTTCGTCGACGC
>JARLGE010000007.1 GCA_031296215.1 Occallatibacter sp. | reverse complement strand
GTGCTTTGGGCGGTCAGGCTGATGAGCGTACCGGTTTCGGCGAGTTTGAGGCCGGGAATGTCGATCACCATGGGCAGCGGGGTGGAGGAGGCGTTGACCAGCTTGAGGTAGAGGCGCTTCTTCTTGGAGTCGCGGGTGATGGAGTAGAAGAGCTTGGGGCTGGTGGCATCGAGGCCCGGCGCGTCGAGTTTTGAGGCGAGGGTCTGGTCGCCGAGGTATTTGGAGAACATGACCTGCGCCCAGTAGGCGGGCGAGCCGTAGCTGTGCAGATCGTCGTAGCCGATCAGGTCGGTCTCCCACTGCATGCCGCCGGGGTTGACGTTGACCAGCAGCGGGGCGTAGGCGGACATGACGATGATGTCGCTGTTGCGCTCCATGCCGGTCATCCAGGCTGCGTCGCCGAGGGCTGCGCCGAAGTCGGGGGTGGGCAAGCCCTCGCGCGTGGCCCACTCGCCGACGAAGATTTTGGGGCCGCCGCGGTCGGTCTTGTCGTAGTGGTTGGCGTCGTGGAAGTTCTGCGTGGCCTTCACGTAGAAGTGCTCGTCGAGCACATCCATTTTCACGTTCTTGACGGGGGCGGTGGCGATGAGCTGCAGATCAGGGTATTTCTCCTTGATGGCCTTGTAGAACGGCGGGTAGCGTTCGTCGTAGCTGCCGGAATGGTCGAGCCAGTCTTCGTTGCCAATTTCGACATAGGTAAGCTTGAACGGCGCGGGGTGGCCATCTTTGACGCGCTCGGCTCCCCACCTGGTGTCCGGGCCGCCGGTTACGTATTCGATCTCATCGAGAGCATCTTGAATGAACGGTTCGAGATCGGGACCGGCTTTCACGTGCTCTCCGCGCAAAGAATAGCCGGCGTAGACCGCAAGCACGGGGTTCATCTTGAGGTCTTCGCACCATTCGAGGAATTCGAGCAGGCCCATTCCGTCGGAGGAGTGATACATCCAGGGGCTGGGGTGTGTGGGGCGGTCGACGAGAGGGCCGATGGTCTTCTTCCAATCAAAGCGGTCGGCGATGCGATCGCCCTCGAGATAGTTGCCGCCGGGGAAGCGCAGGAAGGCCGGGTGCATGGCCGCGAGCCTCTCCATCACGTCAATGCGGTTGCCGTTGATGGGGTCGTGATAGGTGGGCGGGAAGAGCGAGACCAGGCTGAACCACACCGTGCCTGGATGCGCTACCGTGAGCACAAGATGATTGGCCGATGACGGTGCAATGCCCCCCGTCCGGAAGGCGAACGTGTACTGCTTCCAAGCGGAGCCGAGGACGGGGACCGTCGTGGTCGCCAGCACTTTGCCGGTGTTGTCGCTGAGCACGCTTACGGTCACAGGTCCCACATCTTCCGAGCCCACCCTGGCGTAGAAGGAGCCCTTGTAGGTGGTGGATGGGCGCAGGGCAAAGCCCCAGTAGCCGACGTTCAGAATGCCGGCTGGATTGGCGGCGTCGGCCTTCTCGACAACGAGGCGCAGGCTCGACTTCAGCGCGTCGCTGGGGCCGGTGTTCTTGTCGGCCTCCATGCTGGCCGCGGCATGACCCACCTCTACCAGGTACCAGTAGGGAATGCCGCTCCAGTCGCTGTGAAAGGCGCGGTTGCGGACCATCTCGGCGTAGAGGCCGCCGTCGTAGGAGTAGTTGATCTCCTCGGTCATGAGGCCGTAGAGGGTGGGGCTGACTTTGGAGACTGGCTGGTCGGCGTGGATGGTGAGGGTGGCGGGCGGTGCCTGGGCGGTGGCGACGGCTGCCAGGAGGGCGGTGAGGGTAGCCGCTCCAGCAAACGTTTTCTTTGTCATCGAGAATTCTCCCGGAAATCAATGCCGGGCCAGTATAACGCGATTGGGGTTACCGCGGTTTCAGAAATTGCTTGCTAGACGATCCAGCCGCCGCCAACGACTTCGTCGCCATCGTAGAAGACGGCGGACTGGCCGGGGGTGACGGCGCGCTGGGGGTCGTCGAAGGTGGCTTGGACTTCTTCGGCGCCTGATGAAGCAGGCTCCCCGGTCCCCAAATGCGAGGGACCGGGGGCACCCCCACCCGGATTTGGGGTGGATGCGGGCTCGAGCGCGGCCCAGGCAGGGTCGTGGCGATGACGGATCTTGATCTGGACGCGCATGGGGGCGGTGAGGGCAGGAATGCTGATCCAGTTGAGGCGGCGGGCGCGGAGGGTGCGGGTAGCGAGGTCCGCGTCCGCTCCTACGGTGACGCGGCGGCTGTCGGGGTGGATGGAGAGGACATAGAGCGGCGTGGGGGAGCTGACGCCCAGGCCCTTGCGCTGGCCGACGGTGAAGTTGGAGATGCCGTCGTGACGGCCGAGGACTTCGCCATTGGAGGCGACCAACTCGCCGGCGGTGTCGGGGAGCGGGCGGCCCTGCTCTTCCATGTAGGCGGTGAGGAACTGCTTGTAGTCACCGCCGGGGATGAAGCAGATCTCCTGGGAGTCGGGCTTTTCGGCCAGGGCCAGGCCATGCTGGCGGGCCACTTCGCGCACTTCGGGCTTGGTGAGGCGGCCGAGCGGGAACAGAGTTCGCGAGAGCTGCTCCTGGGTAAGGCCGAAGAGGAAATAGGTCTGATCCTTGGCGCGGTCGGTGGGGCGCTTGAGGATCCAGCGCTCGCGGACGGGGTCGAACTCGTTGACGGCGTAGTGGCCGGTGGCGATGCGGCCTGCGCCGATGGAGCGGGCGGTCTGGAGCAGCGCGTCGAACTTGAGGTGGTTGTTGCAGAGCGAGCAGGGGATGGGCGTGCGGCCGTGGAGATACTCGTCGACGAAGGGGCGGACGACATCCTGCTCGAAGCGCTCCTGCTGATTGACGACGTAGTAGGGGATGCCGAGGTGCTCGGCGACGCGGCGAGCGTCATAGACATCATCCAGGGAGCAGCAGCGGCCGGCCTTGGGGGCATCGGGAATGCCGTGCTTGCCTGCGAGGCGGGTCTGGTCCCAGAGCTGGAGGGTGAGGCCGACGACGGTGACGCCGCCGCTGGCCTCTGCATCGCCCGCGTGGGCGAGCATGGCCGCAACCGTCGAGGAGTCGACTCCTCCGGACATGGCTACGGCGATGGTGGCGGGGTTGGTCATGGTTAGCAAGTCAGCAAGTCAGCAAGTCAGCGAGTCAGCGAGTCAGCAGGTTAGCGAGTTAGCAGGGTCTGTTGATTCCCAGGCACCAAGCGGGCTCGATTGTTCAAGACCGGCCGGGTTGGGGTCTGTGGTTTCCCATCCCTTCGGCAAAGTGCGGCGAAAGGATGGGGGCACGGAGCTAAAGCCGTGCCCATTCAAAGCGCCGAAAAGCAACCGCAGGTCCTTCGACTTCGGCCGCTGCGCGGCCTTCGCTCAGGATGACAGGCTTTGTGAAGATCAGCCGAGCGTTCCGGCGGTTACGGGCGAAAGGGCGCGCAGGTGTTCTACGGCTTCGGGGACTACGCGCAGGACATGATCGATGTCGGCTTCGGTCGCGGTTTTCAGCAGACTGAAGCGGAGGCTGGCGCGGGCGCGGTTTTTGTCGAGGCCCATTGCCATCAGCACGTGGCTGGGCTCGGTGGCGCCGGAGTGGCAGGCCGAGCCGCCGGAGACCGCAACGCCCTTGAGGTCGAGGGCGATGACCAGGGCTTCGCCTTCGAGATTGTCGAACCAGATGTTGGTGGTGTTGGCGGCGCGGGGGACGGGCCTGCTTTCCCCGGTCTCAAAGTCGAGACCGGGGGCACCCAGCTTGTCTCCTGATAAGGAAGAAGCAGGTCCTTGGACTCGCTGCGCTCGCTCAGGATGACAAGCAAAAGAGCGGATGCCGTTGATGCCGGTGCCGGGGAGCTGAAGAATGCCGGCTTCGAGGCGGTCGCGGAGTTGGGCGAGGCGGTAGATGGTGCCGTCGTCGAGCGAGTGCATGGCCAGTTCGGCGGCCTTGGCGAGGCCGACGATGCCGGGGACGTTCTCTGTGCCGGCGCGCTGGCGGCGCTCGTGGCTGCCGCCCACCAGCAGCGGCTCGATGGGGGTTCCGCGACGGACGAACATGGCGCCGGTGCCCTTGGGGCCGTGCATCTTGTGGGCGCTGATGGAGAGCAGATGGCAGCCGATGCGGCGGACATCGATTTCGACTTTGCCCGCGCCCTGCACGGCGTCGATGTGGAAGAAAATGCCGGTCTCGTTGGCGATCCTTCCGATCTCTTCGACTGGCTGAAGGACGCCGGTTTCGTTATTGGCGAGCATGACGCTGATGAGGCGGGTTTCGGGTCGGATGGCGCGGCGAATGGCGACGGGGTCGATGAGGCCGCTGGGCTCGGGCGCGATCCGGGTGGTCTTCACGCCGCGGTGGGCCATGCGCTTGGCCGCTTCCAGAATGGCCGAATGCTCGATGGAGGTGGTGATGAAGTGGTCGCCGGGATGCAGGAGGCCGAAGATGGCGGTGTTGTCGCCCTCGGTGCCGCCGGAGTTGAAAACGACTTCGGCGTCATGGCAGTTGAAGAAGCGGGCCATGGTTTCGCGCGCTGCGTCGACGGCGGTGCGGGCCTGCTGGCCGTCGCGGTGTATGGAGGAGGCGTTGCCGAAGTGCTCCATCCAGTACGGGCGCATAGCCTCCATCACCTCCGGCAGCAGAGGGGTGGTGGCATTGGCGTCCATATAGACTCGGCGCATGGCAGGATTCTCCTTACTGTCGATTGTAAGGGCAATCGGGATTTCGCGCGCGCCGCTGCCAGGTGGACGGGCGTTTGTCTCCGATCTTGGGTTGATTCATGAAGGCGATGACTTGCATTTTAGGGCGGAGCTTCAGGGGGCGAGGATTGGTGTGGGCAAGTGGTTGGCAGCGGGTGCTTTCCTCGAACCAGAGATTCTTTTAAGATGATGAAAAAAGTATTCTTAACTTCGAGGGAACAATTGTCTCCGCCAGGTTCTTTGATATATTCAGGCTAGTGGATTCCCTGGCAGGGGCAGGGGCAGCTTGCGGCTAGGAATGCAGGCGAGTGCTTTCATTCAGATCGTCGCGGGGCTGCGGGATGCGAGTTCGTTTTTCCGAGGCAGAGGGCCAGTGGCTCGGCAGGCCCCAGGCAGGGATGAGGGACGATGGGCAGCATCGGGCAGGGGAGAATCCGATCGCAAGCGGGATTGCTGCCGGGCGCCGTGCCGGACCTGGAGGTCCAGCCCTATTGGTTCGCCGTGTACACCGCATCGCGTCACGAGAAAAAGGTTGCCCTGCACCTGACCCAGCGCCAGATTGAGCATTATCTGCCGCTCTACCGGTCGGACCGCAAATGGAGCGACGGCTCCAGGGTGACGCTGGATCTGCCGCTTTTTCCCGGCTACCTGTTTGTGCACATCCGGCGCGGCGAGCGGGTGCGCGTGCTGGCTGTTCCGGGAGTGCTGGCGGTGGTTGGCGGAAGCGGCCGGGAGCCCGTCCCCTTGCCCGATGAAGCGGTAGACGCTTTGCGGAGCGGATTGCACCTGCGGCGGGCCGAGCCGCACGCGTTGCTGGCCGTGGGGCAGCGGGCGCGCATCCGTTCGGGCGCCCTGGCGGGGATGGAAGGGATTGTGGTGCGGCAGAAGAATGGCTTGCGGGTAGTGCTGACTCTGGAGTACATCCAGCGCAGCATTGCGGTGGAAGTGGCCGCCGAAGACCTGGAGCCGCTGGGGAGCGACGATCTTTCCGGCGCCGCGGTCGACAACGATTAGAGCGGAGCGCGGCGTGGGCAGGGCGGCGCCATAGGCCTTTCTGCAGGCAGACAGGTAACCGGGCAGGCGAAAAATGCATCTAAACAAGGTGAGGAAAGTCATGCGTTCGTGCGGTGCCGGCCGATTGACAACTGCAGCGGCAGGGGACGATTCTGCGAAGAGCATCTCCTCAACTGTGTTCGACGCGGAGTCAATCATTGTCTGAAATCGATGACAGGTCAGGTAGTGAGCACATCGGCGCTGAGCACCAGCTGAGCGCGCCACCTTCCAATTCCGGAAAACGCTGGATCCTGTGGACCACCTTGCTGCTGATCGCGGTGGTTGTTGGCTATTACTTTTACCATCGGCAGGAAGCGGGTCATGCGGCCAAACCCGCGACGGGCGGCAGCGCGGGCGGGAGCGGCGGCGGCCGGAGAGGCATGACGGGTCCCGTTCCGGTGACCATTGCGACGGCTGCCAAGGGCGACATCGGCGTGTACCTGGACGCGCTGGGCACGGTGACGCCGGTTTACACAGCTGCCATCACGCCGCAGGCGAGCGGGGTGTTGACCGCGGTGGACTACACCGAGGGGCAGTTCGTGCGCAAAGGGGACGCGCTGATCGAGATCGATCCGCGGCCCTACCAGGCAACGCTGATGCAGGCCGAGGGCGCGCTGGAGCGGGACACCAGTGTGCTGGCGCAAGCCGAGATGGATTTGGAGCGCTATCGCCAGGCGTGGGCGCGGAACAGCATCAACAAGCAACTGCTGGAAGACCAGGAAAAGATTGTGCTCGCGGACAAGGGCACGGTGAAGAACGACCAGGGCACCGTGGACTTCGACCAGGCGCAGCTGAGTTATTGCCACATAACCGCGCCGATATCCGGGCAGGTTGGCCTTCGCCTGGTGGACCCCGGCAATGTGGTGCAGGCGGGCGGGGGCAATGCGCTGGTGGTGATTACCGAGATGCAGCCGACGACGGTAATCTTCACGCTGGCCGAGGACAGCCTGGCCCAGGTGCAGGCGCGGATGCGGCAGATGCACTCCTTGCCGGTGGAGGCCTGGGACCGCACTTCGACCAACAAGCTGGGGACAGGCAAGCTGCTGACGATCAACAACCAGATCGACACGACGACGGGCACGGTGAAGCTGCGGGCGACTTTCGATAACCGCAACAAGGCGCTGTTTCCCAACCAGTTTGTGAACACGCGGCTGCTGGTGAGCACAATGACCGGGGTGACGCTGATTCCCACCGGCGCGGTGCAGCACAACGGGCAGGTTGCCTTTGTCTACGCGATCGACGCGGAGAAGAAAGTGGCCAGGGTGAAGAACGTCAAGACAGGCGTCTCCGACGCGGGCGTGATTGCGGTGACGGGAATCAATCCCGGTGACCAGGTGGCGACCAGCAGCTTTGAGAAGTTGCAGGACAAGAGCCAGGTGATCATTTCCAAGCAGGCGATGGCGGCCAATCCAAGTGAGGGCAATACTCCGTGAGTCCATCCGGGCCTTTCATCCAGCGTCCTGTTGCAACCTCGCTGCTGATGGCCGCAATTCTGCTGGTGGGCATCGTGGCCTATTTCCAGTTGCCGGTGTCCGCCTTGCCGCAGGTCGACTATCCGACCATTCAGGTGGTGACGTTCTATCCGGGCGCCAACCCGGATGTGATGGCGACCACGGTGACGGCGCCGCTGGAGCGGCAGTTCGGCCAACTGCAGGGGCTGAGCCAGATGACGTCGACCAGCTCCGGCGGCTCTTCGATCATCGTGCTGCAGTTCGCGCTCAGCCTGAATATCGACATTGCCGAAGAAGAAGTGCAATCGGCGATCAATGCGGCACAGAGCTTTCTGCCCTCCAACCTGCCGGCTCCTCCGGTATACAGCAAGAGCAATCCCGCGGATGCGCCGGTGCTGACGCTGGCCATTACGTCCAACTCCATGCCCCTGTCGCAGGTGGAGGACATGGTGGACACGCGGCTGGCGCCCAAGCTCTCGCAGTTGAGCGGCGTGGGACTGGTGAGCATCAGTGGCGGACAAAAGCCGGCGGTGCGCATCCAGACCAATCCCACAGCGCTCGCCTCGTACGGTCTCAACCTTGAAAGTCTGCGCACGGCGCTGGTCCAGAGCAGCGTGAACCAGGCCAAGGGCAACTTCGACGGGCCGCACCAGGACTACCAGATCAACGCCAACGATCAGCTGGTGACGAGCGACGACTATCGCAAGGTGGTGGTTGCCTACGCGAACGGCGCTCCGGTCATGCTCACCGATGTTGCCAAGGTGACCGACGGAATCGAGAACCGGAACCAGGCCGCGTGGATGAACGACAAGCCGGCGGTGATCCTGAACATTCAAAGGCAGCCGGGCGCCAACACCATCAGCGTGGTGAAGGCGATCAACGCGATCTTGCCGCAGCTGGAGGTGAATCTTCCAGCGTCGATCAAGGTAACGCCGCTGACCGATCTGACCACGGCCATCAACGCCTCGGTCAACGACGTGGAATTCGAACTGATGCTGACCGTTTTCCTGGTGGTGATGGTCATCTTTCTTTTTCTGCGCAATGTGTACGCCACCATCATTCCCAGCGTGGCCGTGCCGCTCTCGCTGGTGGGCACGTTCGGCGCCATGTATTCGCTGGGCTACAGTCTGGACAATCTTTCTCTGATGGCGCTGACCATCTCCACGGGCTTTGTGGTGGACGACGCGATCGTGATGATCGAGAACATCTCGCGCTACCTGGAGGCGGGCGACACGCCGATGCAGGCGGCGCTGAAGGGCGCGGAGCAGATCGGCTTCACGATTATTTCGTTGACCGTGTCGCTGATTGCGGTGCTGATTCCGCTCTTGTTCATGGGCGGCGTGATCGGGCGGCTGTTCCGCGAATTCGCGGTTACCCTGGCCGTGACCATCATTCTCTCCGCGGTGGTTTCACTCACGCTGACGCCGATGATGTGCTC